>NZ_BAABAB010000001.1:0-19116 GCF_039537205.1 Microlunatus ginsengisoli
CACCTGCCCTACGACGAAACCGTTGCCTGGCCACGCGAACATCACGCCGCGGCTTGACCCGTAGCAACGTGGGATGTCTTTTCCGTTCCGGTGCACAACTCGCGACGAACCGAGCGGTCTCGAGCGCGTCCGAGGACCCGCGGACAACATTGTCTTTATGTACAGATTTTCGTGGCCTGGCGCTAAACTCCGGACATGACGGAGCCCTCGGTGGCCAAGGAGCTCGACATCACGCTCGAGCGGAACTCGCCGGTGCCGCTCTACTACCAACTGGCCCAGTCGATCGAGCATGCTATCGCGTCCGGCACCCTCGCCCCCGGCGACCGGCTGGAGAACGAGTTGTCGCTGACCACCCGGCTCGGCCTGTCCCGACCGACGGCGCGGCAGGCGATCCAGGAGCTGGTGAAGAAGGGGCTGCTGGTCCGCAAGCGCGGCGTCGGCACCCAGGTCGTCCGGTCGAAGTTCAGCCGGGACGAGCGTCTGACCAGCCTGAACGACGACCTGGCGAAAGCCGGCAAGGTGCCGGGGACGCGGCTGCTGGAATACACCCCGGTCGAGATGACCGACGAGCTGATCGACGCGATCGATGCCGATCTCGGCGAGATCGAGCTGGTGATGGTCCGCCGGCTGCGGCTCGCCGACGACATGCCGCTGGCCATCCTGACCAACTACCTTCCACGCCATTACGGGATCACCGCCGAAGACCTCCAGGTCCGCGGCCTGTATGACCTGTTGCGTGGGCTCGGCATCAACCTGAAGATCGCCCATCAGCGAATCAACGCCCGGCTGCTGACGGAGGAGGAGGCTGCGCTGCTCGACGAGGAGCCGCCCGCGGCCTGCCTGACGGCCGACCGCGTCGCCTACGACGACACCGGCGTCTTCGTCGAGTTCGGCCGGCACGTCTACCGATCGGCGCACTATTCCATCCAGTCGTCACTGGTCGTCTAGTCGAGAGGCGTCACGCTGGTCGTGGCACCACGACGGGACGCCAATGATGACGGCCCGCCGTCGGTCGAGAACGAGGACGACGCCCGCGGCCAGCGCGAATGGGTCGCGCTGGCCGTGGACACGCTATGTCAGCTGTGGCGGCCGAGCCGGCGCAGCAGCGACGCGAGCGGGCTCGGGGTCTCCTCGACCGCCGGCGCGTGCGGTCGGGCCGAGGCCGCCAGGGTGCGAGTGGGCTGAAGTGTCGCCCAGGGGACGATGGTCATTCGGTTGCTCCCTTCAGGGACTGGGCCCTCGTCGGCGAGGGTTCTATATCGTTTAAGAGAACTCTACTCTTAATCGTTTCAGAGAGCAACTCCAAAGACGCCGAAAAGTTGTCCACAGATTGCCGTCGCGGAACCTGACGAGCAGGGTTTCGGCAGCACAGTGGTGGGGTCCGTCCGCGCCGACCCAGAGGAGACCCGCACGATGAGCGCTGCCGCCCTGCCCGAACCGAACATGCTGGGGCCCCATACACCGGGGCCCGACACCCCGAGCCCCGATGCGCCCGAGCCGGTCCGGATCGTCCTGCGCCCCGCGCCGGACAGCCGGCCGGCCGCGCCGACGTCACGCCCGGAGGTCCGCCCACTCCTACCGGCCGACCAGCCGCAACTGCCGTTCGGCGTAGCGCCGGCCGGTTCCGACCTCACCCCGCCGACCGCTGACGGCGAGGTCACGCCGGTCGCCGACGCCAGGCAGTGGAGTGCCACCCTGGCGGTCGCGATCTTCGAGACCCTGTACGGACGGCGACCGGCCGGTCAGCTCACCCGCTGGGTCGACGACCGGGTGCAGGCGGTGATTGCCTTCCACCGCCGCCGGTCGAGCGCTGTCACGCAGAGCCGGCCCGCGATCCTGCGGTCGATCCGGGTGCAGTATCCGCGCCCCGACGCCGTCGAGGTCACGGCCCACCTCGGCCTGGCCGGGCGTTCGCATGCCCTCGCGCTCCGGCTGGAGGTGTGGGGCGGCCACTGGCTGTGTACGGCGGTCGAATTCGCACCGCTGACCACCGGCTGAGGGTCCCGGTCCAGCACCCGTCAGCCCTTCGGCAGCACCCAGGTCCGACCCGGCTTCAGCGGCAGGTCCTTGCCGTCCGCGCCGGTGAAGGTCAGCGGGGCGCCGCTGGACGTCCGGGTCCAGGTCCCGGTCAGCTTCTTGCCGTCGCGATACACCGTGACCTTGCCGGTGCCGACGGTGTCCGACATCACCGACGCCGAGCCGAGCACGTCGCGGTTGCCGTCGGGATGGTTGTGGACCGACATCACCACCACGTTGTCGGTCATCGCCTTCGCGCCGCTGTCGCCGTCGACATAGGCCTGCCCGCGCCACTTCACGACGTACCGGCCGTTGCCGTAGTCGAAGCTGAACGTGTCGTTGCCGACCCGGCCCTTCGGGTCCGGGGCGGACGCTGCGGCCGCCCAGCGCGGGTCCGCAGCGGCGAAGGTCCAGCCGATGTCCCTCGCCCGGCCCACCTTCTTCGCGTCGGCGATTCCGGCCAGGTTCACGAAGACGTTGTGCGGCGCCACCCGGCTGTGGTCACGGGTGGAGCGCTCGATCGGCACGATCGAGGAGCGATCGATCTTGCCCTGCACGTTGCGGTTCGCGCCGCTGTAGACCAGGCCCGGCTTGCCGAACAGCGGCAGCAGCTGGACATCGGTGCTGCGGGCGCTGCGGACCGGTCCCAGGCGCCTGGGGAAGGTGGTGTGATAGATCGCCACCAGCCGCGTCTGGGCGCCCTCGACCTCCTCGGCGAAGACGATGTCGGCCGAGCCGAGCCCGACCTGCGGTCGGGCTGCGGCGATGTTCTCCACCTTCACCGCGAAGACCTCGTGGTCCGAGGGCTTCCGGCCGGTCAGGTAGTCGGCCGCGGTCGGGCTCGGCATCGGCGTCGGGCTCGGGGTGGTGGCCGAGGCCTGCGCCGACGGCGTCGAGGACGCCGAGCCGGCGGCCGGGAGCGGGGTCTCGGGTCGGTCGTCGCCGGTCAGCCCGACGGCGACGGCCGTACCACCGCCGACCAGGACGGCAGCGGCGACGATCGCGGCCACGGTGTGACCGCGCTTCCAGGCGAAGGGCATGACGGCGGGTCAGGACCTCAGCGCGCGCCGGCCCGCCCGTGGCACATCTTGAACTTCTTGCCCGAGCCGCACGGGCACGGCGCGTTCCTGCCGACACCCTCGTAGGGATCTGTCGTCGTCGCCGGCGCCGCGCCGGTCTTCTGGGCCTCACCGTCCTCGCCCGGTGCGGAGTAGGCAACCGCCCGCGGGGAACGGCCGTCCAGGCCCTTGGCCTTCACGAAGGGCCGGGCGACAACGGGCTCGGGCTCGGCTTCGATCTCGTCCGGCTCCGACCGGTCCTCGTCGTCGTCATCACCCACGACGTGCAGCTCGACGCCGGGCCCGTCGGGATCCGGGCCGGACTCGATCAGGTGCCGCCCACTGCCGTGAGACCCGTTGCTGCGGGACCCATTCGACCGGTTGCCGACCGTCAGCGGCGCCCCACCCGGTCCGGCCGCGACCCCGACCGAAGCCGCCGGCGCCTGCTCGACCTGGACCTCCAGGTGGAAGACGAAGCCGACGACCTCCTCCATGAAGGCTTCCATCATGGCGTTGAACATGTCGCCGCCCTCGCGCTGGTATTCCACCAGCGGATCGCGCTGCGCCATCGCGCGCAGGCCGATGCCCTCGCGCAGGTAGTCCATCTCGTACAGGTGCTCGCGCCACTTGCGGTCCAGCACGGTGAGCAGGACCCGGCGCTCGAGCTCGCGCATGACCTCCGGAGTGAGCGCCTCCTCCCGCCGGTCGTACGCGGCCTGGGCGTCGGTCTTGAAGTCCTCGATCAGCTCCCGGCGGTCGAGATCGTCCCGCTCCTCGTAGTCGGCGCGATCCAGCCCGACCGGATAGAGCGTGTTCATGTTGGTCCACAGCTGCTCGAGGTCCCAGTCCTCGGCGAAGCCGTCGGTCGCCCCGACGACGTACTGCTCGACCACGGTGTCCACCGTGTTGCGCAACCGCTGCTCGACATCGGCACCCTCCAGCACCTTGCGCCGGTCGCCGTAGATGGCGTGCCGCTGCCGGTTCATCACGTCGTCGTACTTCAGGATGTTCTTGCGGATCTCGAAGTTCTGCGACTCGACCTGACTCTGCGCGCTCGCGATCGAGGACGACACCCGCTTGTTCTCGATCGGCTGGTCGTCGGGCACCTTGAGCGCCTGCAGCACCCACTCCACGATGTCGGACTTGAACAGCCGCATCAGGTCGTCGCCGAGGGACAGATAGAACCGGCTCTCCCCCGGGTCGCCCTGACGGCCGGAACGACCGCGGAGCTGGTTGTCGATCCGCCGGGACTCGTGCCGCTCCGAGCCGACGACATACAGCCCGCCGAGCCCGACGACGTCCTCGTGCTCCTCGGCGGTCTGCTTCTCGAACGTCTCCAGGATCTCCGGATAGAGCTTCTCGTATTCCTCCGACTGCTCCAGCGCGTCGATGCCGGAATCGTGCAGCTTCTTGTCGGCCAGGAACTCCGCGTTCCCGCCGAGGATGATGTCGGTGCCGCGGCCGGCCATGTTGGTCGCGACGGTGACCGCGCTCTTCGCGCCGGCCATCGCGATGATCGAGGCCTCGCGCTCGTGCTGCTTCGCGTTCAGCACCTCGTGCTTGACGCCGGCCTGCTTCAGTGCCTTCGACAACACCTCGGATTTCGCCACGCTCGCGGTGCCGATCAGCACCGGTTGGCCCTTCTCGTGCCGCTCCCGCACGTCCTCGACGATGGCCGCGAACTTGGCCTCCTCGGTGCGATAGATCAGGTCGCGGTTGTCGACCCGGACCATGTCCTTGTTCGTCGGGATCGGCACCACCCCGAGGCCGTAGATCTTCTGGAACTCCGATGCCTCGGTCATTGCCGTGCCGGTCATCCCGGACAGCTTCTCGTACATCCGGAAGTAGTTCTGCAGCGTGATCGTGGCGAGCGTCTGGTATTCGTCGCGGATCTCGACCTTCTCCTTGGCCTCGATCGCCTGGTGCAGACCCTCGTTGTAGCGGCGGCCGATCAGCGTGCGGCCGGTGTGCTCGTCGACGATCAGGATCTCGCCGTCCATGTTGACGTAGTCCCGGTCGAGCTTGAACAGCTCTTTGGCCTTGATGGCGTTGTTCAGGTACGAGATCAGCGGGGTGTTGGCGGACTCGTACAGGTTGTCGATGCCCAGCTGGTCCTCGACCACGTCGATCCCGGTCTCCAGGATGGCGACGGTCTTCTTCTTCTCGTCCACCTCGTAGTGGGTGTCCCGCTTGAGCCGGTCGACGATCCGGGCGAACTGCGGATACCACTCGTGGCTGTCCTCGGCCGGGCCGGAGATGATCAGCGGCGTCCGGGCCTCGTCGATCAGGATCGAGTCGACCTCGTCCACGATCGCGAAGTGGTGATCGCGCTGGACGCAGTCCTCGATCGAGAGCGCCATGTTGTCGCGCAGGTAGTCGAAGCCGAACTCGTTGTTGGTGCCGTAGGTGATGTCGGCGTGATAGGCGACCCGCCGCTCGGCCGGGTCCATCTGGGACAGGATCGCGCCGACCTCGAGGCCGAGGAAGTGGTGGATCCGGCCCATCCACTCCGAGTCGCGCTTGGCCAGGTAGTCGTTCACCGTGACCACGTGCACGCCGCGGCCCGTGATCGCGTTCAGATAGCTCGGCAGGGTGGCGACCAGGGTCTTGCCCTCGCCGGTCTTCATCTCCGCGATGTTGCCGAGGTGCAGCGCCGCTCCGCCCATCAGCTGGACGTCGAAGTGCCGCTTGTCCAGCACCCGCCGGCTGGCCTCACGGACCGTCGCGAACGCCTCCGGCAGCAGCTGTTCGAGCGTCTCGCCCTTCTCGAAGCGGCTCTTGAAGTCGGCCGTCTGCCCTTGTAGCTCGTCGTCACTCATCGCGAGGTAGTCCTCTTCGATCGAGTTGACCTGCTCCGAGATGTGCTTCAGCTGACGGAGGATCTTGCCCTCGCCGATGCGGAGCAACCTGTCCATCAAAGCCACGAGATCGCGCTCCCTGCTCGATTGATCGTCCTGCCGTGTGCCTGCCGCGAGGCGAGCGCCACCTATCGTAGGCCAGTCTGCGCGAGCCCTCCCTTTTCGTCGACCGCGCGGGCCAGCGCGGGCGCGAGATCGCCCCGGTCGCGTACGTCCACCGCGGCCAGCCCGAGCCAGCCGGCCATGGTGCGCAGCTCCGCGGCGAGCTCGGTGGCCACGTACGTCGGGTCCTGGCCGGGCTCGAGAAACGCCGCGTTGACGCGCAGCGTGCTCGTGGCTCGATCCGCCTTCAGGTCGACCCGGGCCACGAACCGCTCGCCGAGCAGGAACGGATAGACGTAGTAGCCGTGCACCCGCTTGGGCGCCGGGACATAGATCTCGATCCGGTAGAAGAAGTCGAACAGCCGGTGCAGCCGGGCCCGCTCGAAGATCATCGAGTCGAACGGGCTGAGCAGGGCGCGCGCGTCGATCCGGCGGGGGTGCCGGGCGGCATGCCACAGATAGGTCTTGGCGTTTTCCCAGCCCTCGATCCGGACCGGGACCAGCTCGCCGGACTCGACCAGCTCCGCGGTCGCCGCCTTGGTCAGGTCGGATCGGGTCCGGAAGTAGTCGCGCAGGCAGAACTCGCTCGCCACCCCGAGCGCGGCGGCCGCCCGGCGGACCAGCTCGACCACCGAGTCGTGCGGCGTCGGCGTCGGCGCGGCGAGGACGCTCGGCGGGAAGACCCGCTCGGGCAGGTCGTACACCCGCTCGAACTGGCTGTTGCGATAGGCGCTGGTGACGTCGCCGACGTAGAACAACCACTCCAGGACCGTCTTCACCGCCGACCAGTTCCAGCCCCAGTTGCTCCGGTCGCGGACCTCCTGGTGCTCGAGGTCGCGGGCACTGATCGGGCCGCGCCGTTTCACCTCCTCGCGCACCTCGTCGACCAGCTGCGGATTCTCCTGGGCGACCCGCTCCACCCCACCCCAGACGTCGCGATATCCCTCCTGCATCCGGAACCGCAGCGCGGGCTGCAGGGTGACGTCGATCAGGCTGGCGGCATGGCCCCAGTATTCGAACAGGCGGCGCGGTGGCTTGTGGGCGGCCCGCTCCAGCAGCGACCGGTCGTAGGGACCCAGCCGGGAGAACAGCGGCATGAACTGGGCCCGGGTCACGACGTTGATCGAGTCGATCTGGAACTGGGCCAGCCGGTCGACGCTCGCCTGGACGTCGCGCATCGTCACCGCGCGCCGCGGTCGCGGCACGCCGAACCCCTGCGCGGCCAGCGCCACCCGCGCCGCCTGCGCCCTGCTCAACTGCTCCCGACCCACCCCTCGGACCCTACCGACCCCCACTGACATTCCCTCCCATCCGGAATCCGTGCACCCGTCCCGGCCGTCCCCTCCCCGGAAACTGTGCAGCTGTTGCAGCGACACACCGGTGGCGGCTGCAACAGCCGCACACTTTCCCGGGCCGGGTGTCGACTTTCCCGGGCCGGGTGTCGACTTCCCCGGGACCGGGGTGTCGACTTCCCCGGGACCGGAGGTGTCGACGGGGAGGCGGTTGTCCACAGCTCAGGCCCGGTCAGAGGCGTTGTCCACAGATTCGCCGGTACGGCGGCACGTTCGCCCCGAGATCCGGAGTGTGCCGGCGTGACACTTTCTCTGGACGAGACGCCCCGGATCGTGACCGGATCTCTGCGCCGGGCCGGCTGGGACAAACTGGGCCGCGGGCTCTACGCCGCCGGCGACCGCACGTTGGCCGAGGAGCTCGCGGCCTGGTCCCGGGTGCTGGGCACGACCGCTGCGTTCACTCACCTGACCGCCACGGAGCTCCGCGGCTGGTGGCTGCCGGCACCGATCCCGCACCCGGTCTTCGTCGCGACATCGCTGCGCGAGCACCATCGCCGGCCGGGCCTGTTCGCCTGCCGGCACCCGCACCCGGGTCCGATCGAGCTCCTCGACGGGCTCCGGGTCACGACGGCGGCCGAGACGCTGCTGGCCTGCGCCCGCGATCTGGGCCTGCTCGACGTCGTCGTGTTGGGCGACAGCGCCCTCCGGCTCCGGCAGTGCACGATCGCCGAGCTGCGGCTCGTCGCCGCGCGCCGGCGGCGTGGTGCGCCCCTGCTCAGGACGGCGATCCCGCTGCTGGACGCGCGGAGTGAGTCGCCCTGGGAGTCGGTGATGCGCGTGCTGCACCGAGCGGCCGGCGTCGACGTCGTCCCGCAACGCGAGATCCATACCGATGCCGGCGCGTTCGTCGCCCGCGGCGACCTGTGGCTGGTCGGGACCAAGCGCATCCATGAGTACGACGGTGAGATCCATCGAGCACCAGACGTGCACCGCAGCGATCTCGAACGCGACCGCCGCATCGTCCGGGCGGGATGGCAGCGGCTCGGCTTCACGTCGCGGGACCTGCTCCACGACGGCGCGTCGATCATCAGCGACGCCGACCGCCTGCTGGGGAGGTACTGGGACCCCTGCCGGCTCGACGCCTGGAACGACCTGGTCGCCAACTCGCTGTTCGGCCGTACCGGTCGGTCCCGCGCCTACCGGAACTGGCGACGTACCGAGGCGTCGTGACCGGCCCGGCGCAACCTGCATCGTCTCCGCCTCCGCCGAAAGTGTGCAGCTGTCGCTGCGACACGCCGGTGGAGGGTGCGAGAGCTGCACAGTTTCCCGGGACGGGGTGGGCGGCGAGCCGCCCGCGGGGTCAGGTGGGCGGCCAGCCGCCCGCCGGGTCAGGTGGGTGGCGGGGCCGCCCGCGGGGTCAGGCGCCGGCCGGGGTGAGGCTCACGTCGAGCCGGATCACGCCGTAGTCGTACGCCTTGCGCCGGTAGACCACGCTGGGCAGGTTCTGCTCGGAGTCGATGAACAAGAAGAAGTCGTGACCCACCAGCTCCATCTCCATCAGGGCCTGGTCCAGGCTCATCGGCGCGCCGGCGTGGATCTTCTCCCGCACCACCATCGGGCCCTCACCCTGGACCTCGATCCCGGCCATCAGCCGGGTGCCGTTGCCGTGGGCGGCGTCCGGACTGGAGCCGTTCAGTGAGCCCTCGACGTCGGTGAGCGGCAGCTGGGCCGCCGCGTCGTGCAGCGAGGTCGGGGTCCGGGATCCGCGGTGCACCCGCTTGCGGTCGGCGGCCTTGCGGAGCTGGGCCATCAGCTTGTCCAGGGCGAGGTCGAACGCCGCGACCTTCTCCTCGGCGGCAGCCTCGGCCCGGATCACCGGTCCCTTGGTGCGGACGGTGATCTCGACCCGGCTGCCCTGGGCGTGTTGTCGCTTGTTCCGCTCCGCCGAAAGCTCCACCTCGACCCGGATCACCCGATCGTCCAGCTTTTCCAGCCTGGTGATCTTGTCCTCGACGTAGGAGCGGAACGAATCCGACACCGAGCAGTGCCGGCTCTTCACGACAACATCCATGTCAACCTCCGTCTGCCAATGGTCAGGGCTTGGCCTCGCCGACGCCTTCGCCGGAGACGCCACGGCGCTCCGATGCACCCCGAGCACCGGCCCTGGAAGACCGGTCCGCAGGTGCATGAAGCGCCATACACAGACGCTAGTCCCACCCTCGACCTTTTTCTACGCGGGGTCTCGATCCTCACTCAGTTCTCAGTCGTCGGACAGCCCGGCCGTACGTCCCGATCGCGGTCAGCTTCGTGGTCGCGGCCACCGTCGCCGCGGCGGACACCGCGATGCCGGCGGACTCGAGTGCTCTGCGGGCCTCGGTCAGGGTCGCTCCGGTGGTGGTCACGTCGTCGCAGAGCACGACCAGGTCACCGGGTCGCGCGCGGATCCACCGGCGGACGGTCAGCGCGCCCGCCAGGTTCGCCGCCCGCTCCTCCGCGGCCAGACCGGACTGGTCCCGGACCGTGCCGTGCTGCCGCAGCCAGGACCGGACGACGATCGGGCGGTCGTCGCGGCGTCGCCACCGGCGGGCCGCGGACAGCGCGATCGCTCGGCCCGCGTCGAGACCCCGCTCTCGGTTGGCCCGAGCCGACGACGGGGCCGGGACCAGCACGATCCTCGCCGGGTCGGTGTCGGCCAGCAGGTCTCGCAGGCTCGCGGCCAGGGCCCCGCCCAGCGGTGAGGCCAGGGACAGCGCCTGGCGCTCCTTGTGCGCGGAGATCATCGCCGCCGCCAGACCGGCGTAGGGAGCCGCCGCGAACGTACGCGGAAATCGGGCCGGGCACGGCGTGGGCGCCACGGCATGCGGGCGCCAGCGGGCGACCTCCGCCCGGCACTCCTCGCACAGGCCCCGTCCGGGCCGGTCGCAGCTTACGCACCGCGCGCCCAGCAGCAGGTCGCCGGCGGCATCGGCGAGGGCCCGGGCGATCACCGACCCAGTCTGCCTCGCCGGCCCCCGCTTCCCCTCCCTCCCCCGGAAACTGTGCGGCTGTTGCAGTCTCCGCCGGCGTGTCGCTGCAAGAACTGCACAGTTTCCGCCTGACGGAGGCGGGCTGGGACCGGCGGGCGGGGCGGCTGGGGCGGGATAGGACCGGCGGGGGCGGCCGGGACCGGCGAGGGCGGCCGGGACCGGCGAGGGCGGCCGGGACCGGCGAGAAGGTTGCGAGCCCTGTCAGCCGGGGTAGGAGGCGGCGCGGACGCCGTCGACGAAGGGCTCCCACTGGCCGCCGGAGCCCTTCCAGCTGCGGCCGGTGGCGCCGACGACGACGGTGGTCTGGTCGCTCAGCAGCACCGACAGCGCGTGGGCGTCCCAGGTGGTGGGCTCGGTGTCCAAACTGATCTTGGAGGCGTCCTGGCTGACCCGGAACAGCGCGGGCACGGCGCTGCCGCTGGTCGTGCCCAGCACCAGCAGGGTGGTGTCGTCCACCCAGGCCACGTCGGTGATGCCGGCGATCTCGGGCAGGTTGCTCTGGGTCGTGTCGATGTCTCGCCAGCCGTTCACGACGATCTTGTCCGCCGCGCGGGAGATCCGGCCCAGGCCGAGCTCGGAATGTCCCTTCACCCGGCGGACGAGCGCGATCCGGCTGCCGTCCGGGGAGATCCGGAAGGCGATCGTGTTGGTGCCGTCCAGCAGCGGCGTCTGTACGGCCAGCTGCTTGTCGCCGGAGAACACCCAGAACCGCTGGCCGGAGCCGGCCCGGCCGAGCGCCCACAGCTCGCCGAACCGGCTGAACTGCGGCCGGAGCAGGTGGGAGGCGCCGCTGCCGAGCAGCGTGGTGAGGTCGGCACCCGCGGTCGAGCTGCTGCGCAGCACGGTCCCGCCGTCGGTGACCAGGGCCAGGTCGGTGTTGGACACCGAGGCCGCCAGCTGGTCGACCACGAGCCGGCCGTTGCCGAGGTCGCCGGACAGCGGCTTGCCGGACTTGACGTCGGTAGCGGTCGCGTCGAACTGGCGGACGCCGTCGGCGCGGGCGACGTAGAGCTGCTGGCCGGCGATGAACGGGATCGGGTCGACGTCGGAGCCGAGCGAGTCGACGTCGATGGAGAAGTCGGCCGTGTCGGTGCCCGGGATCCGCATCGGCTGCTGGTTGACCATGAAGACCACCGACTGGACGCCCGGCACCTGCTTCAGGGTGTAGACGACCTGGGCCGCCATCAGCGACCGCTGGGCGTCGTTCAACGACAGCACCTGGTCGCTGAGCGCGACGGCGGCGACCCCGTCGTCGACCGTGACCGCGTCGACGCTCAGTGCGGTTCCGACCGGGATGGCGCTGGTCACCGCCGGCTTGAGCCAGGCGGACGGCCCGTTCAGCAGGCCCTTCATCAGCACCGACGTCGTGCTCGACTGGCTGCGCAGGCTGGGCAGATAGATCGGGTCCGGGACGAGCACCCCGTCGTTGCCGATGAAGTACAGGTTGTAGGGCTGATAGAAGGACGCGAACGAGTACTGCTCGACCATCAGCCCTGGCGGCGGCTTGCCGATCCGCCACTCCCCGTTCTCCTTCACCAGCCCGAAGTCGATGCCGACCTTCCGGTCCCGGGCGGTGTACGTCCGGTCCGCACCGAGGGTGCCGATCAGCGTGGCGTCCAGCACCACGTTGTCGTCGGACCCGGTCAGCGTTCCGGTGTAGATCGAGGCGCCGTCCTCCGGGCTCCAGCTCTGCGCCGCCGCCTTGGTCAGGAACTGCTTCGCGACCGAGAAGTTGGGCTGGTAGTTCGAGTTCGCCCGGAGGTAGCCCTGGACGATCTCCAGCGGCTCCGCCCCGGGCGTCGGCGGCGCCACGTCGACGTTGACGCAGTTCTGGCACGCGGGCTGCTGGCCCTCGATCCGCTCGATCTGCCCCTTGGTGGGCACCGCGACGCAGCCGGTCAGCACCAGCGCGACCAGCAATGCGATCAGCAGCGGCCGTCCGGTGCCGCCGGCGCTCATCGCGGGCTCCCGGTGGCGGTCGGCGGGACCCCGGCGGGCGCGTCGGCCGAGACATCCGCGGATGCGTTCGCGATCGTCGACCCCACGCTGGGGGCCGGCCCGGCAGCGGGCGCCGCCGACGGCGATCCGGCGGACGCCGGCGAGAGCCCAGCCGCCAACCCAGCAGCCCCCGACCCAGCAGCCCCCCACCCAGCAGTCCCCAGCCCCACCGACGACGCGGGCGAGCCCTCCGTCTGCGGCGGAGTGTCCGGGTGCGACCCGACGCCTCCGAGCCGCGCGGTCAGCCCGACGATGTCGCGCGGCACCAAGGGCAGCGGCGACTGCTGCAGGATCCCGCCGGCCTTGCGCGGCACGGTGAGCCGGAACTGGGCGCCCAGGCCCGGGCGGCCCCACGCGGTCAGCCAGCCGTTGTGCAGGTTGGCGTCCTCCATCGCGATGGCCAGCCCGAGGCCGGTGCCGCCCATGGTCCGGGCGCGGGCCGGGTCGGCCCGCCAGAAACGGTGGAACACCTGCCGCGCCTGTCCGGCCTCGAACCCGACGCCGTGGTCGCGGACCGCGATCGCGACCGCTTCGTCGTCGGCGTCGATCAAGATGTCGATCGGCTTGGCCTCGCCGTGCTCGATCGCGTTCACCAGCAGGTTGCGCAGGATCCGCTCGATCCGGCGCCCGTCCACCTCGGCCGTACACGGACCGGGCGAGTGGATCACGATCTCGGTGCCGGCCCGCGCCGCGAACTGGGCGTGGTCGTCCACCACCTGCTGCACGATCTGCACCAGGTCGACCGAAGCCGGCGACAGCACCGCCGCGCCGGCGTCGAACCGGGAGATCTCCAGCAGATCGCCGAGCAGCGCCTCGAACCGGTCCAGCTCGTTCTGCAGCAGCTCCGCCGAGCGGGCCGAGACCGGGTCGAAGTCGTCGCGCGACTCGTACAGCACCTCGGCGGCCATCCGCACCGTGGTCAGCGGCGTCCGCAGCTCGTGGGAGACGTCGGAGACGAAGGTCTGCTGGACCCGGGACAGCTCCTCGAGCTGGGTGATCTGCTTCTGCAGCTCCGAGGCCATGTAGTTCATCGACGTGGCGAGCCGGGCGAGGTCGTCCTGCCCCTTGACCTCCATCCGGTCGTCCAGATTGCCCGACGCCAGACTCTCGGCCGCTCGCCGGGCGGCCCGCACCGGGGTGACCACCTGCCGCGCCACGAGGGCGGCGATGAAGGTCAGCAGGATCACCAGGATGGCCCCCGTCGTCCCCGCCGCCGACCGCAGGAAGCGGAGCGTGTCCACCTCCTGGTTCAGCGGGAAGACGAAATAGATCTCGTACGTCCCGGTGCCGGGCAGGGTGAGCTGCGAGCCGCTGACCAGGCCCGGCACCGACGGTGAGCCGTCCCGATAGACCACCTGGGTCGGCGTCATCAGCAGGTCCGTGCTGGCCGAGACCTGGTCGCGCAACGTCTGCGGCACGCTGGCCACGTCGGCCTGGCCCGCGGTGATCGTCTGGCCGTCGGCGAGGATGATCACCTCGAACTGGTCGGTGCCGCCGGTCCGGTTGGCATAGCCGAAGGCGAGGTCGGTGAGCAGCTTGTCGACGTTGGCGCCGCCGGTCGGGTCGGCCGCGTTCAGCTGCTGCTGGGCGGCGAACAGCGCCTGCCGCGACTCGTTGCGGACCGACTCCTTCTTGCCCTCCATCACGCCGAGCGTTGCCTGCTGCATGAGCAGGAACCCGCCGAGCACCAGCACCAGCACCGAGGCCAGGAAGACCGATGCGATCACCCGCAGCGGAAGCGAGCGCCACCACAGGTTGACCGGGACCTTCCACCAGGGCGTGCCGTCGCCCGACGCCCGGCCGGCACCGGGCGTCAACACGGGGCTAGGCAGGGCCATCGGAACTCATCGTCGATCGAGAAAGGGGAACGGGGACGCGGGTCAGCCGGGCCGGCGGGTGGTCTCGCCCGCCTTGTAGCCGATGCCGCGCACGGTGACGACGATCTCCGGGTGCTCCGGGTCGCGCTCGATCTTGGACCGGAGCCGCTGCACGTGCACGTTCACCAGCCGGGTGTCGGCGGCATGCCGATAGCCCCAGACCTGCTCCAGCAGCACCTCCCGGCTGAACACCTGCCACGGCCGGCGGGCCAGCGCGAGCAGCAGGTCGAACTCGAGCGGGGTGAGCTGGATCGGGACGCCCTCGCGTTTCACCGAGTGGCCGTCCACGCTGATCGTGAGGTCGCCGATCCGCAGCGACTCCGACGCGCTCTCCTCCGGCGGCCGGCGCAGTCGGGTCTTGATCCGGGCGATCAACTCCTTGGCCTTGAACGGCTTCGCGACGTAGTCGTCCGCGCCCGCCTCGAGCCCCGCGACCACGTCGATGGTGTCCGACTTCGCGGTGAGCATGACGATCGGCACCATCGACTCGGTCCGGATCTCGCGACAGATCTCGACCCCGTCACGGCCGGGCAGCATCAGGTCGAGCAGCACGAGGTCGGGCTTGGCCTCGTGGAACGTGGCCACCGCCTCGTCGCCGCGGGAGACCCAGATCGGTTCGAAGCCCTCGCTGCCGAGCACGATCGAGAGCATCTCGGCCAGCGCGGCGTCGTCGTCGACGACGAGCACGCGGCCGCGTTGTCCTGCCGAGCGCGCATACTGCACCGAGCCGTCGGTTGCCGTACCGCTGCCGCCGAAGTCCGACACAAGGACCCTCCCACCTGTCACGGAATTGTGACAATCCTATTTGGTCCCCTAACGACTCGTGGGGATGAGAAGTTGCGTGCCGCCCCGCGATCGCTCTCGCGACACCGCGACTGGGTAAGGTCGCCGAACGATGAGCGTCCCCACTCCGCCGGCCCCGATCGCCCCGTCCCGGCGACCGCGGGTGCTGGACGCGGCGAGGACGGCACTGATCCCCCTGCGCCCGCTGACCATCGGCGAGATCCTCGACGGCGCGTTCGTGGTCGTCCGGCGCAACGCCAAGATGATGGTCGGGCTGCCGCTGGTGGTCGCCGGCGGGACCGCGGTCTATCTGCTGTTCGGTCTCGGCCTCTACCTGCTGCTCGGCAACACCACCGCCCGCTGGGCGCAGATCCTGTTCACGGTGCTGGCCGGGCTCGCGGGCTTCTTCCTGCTGATCCAGTGCCTGGTCTGGATGACCGCGGTGCTCAGCCGGGTGAGTCTGCAGACCGTGCTCGGCGACGGCTTCGCGCCGTCGAGCAGCCGGGTCAGCCTGCGGACGTCGTTGCCGATGTTCTGGCCGGTGTTCGGCCTGTCCCTGCTGCAGTACGTCGCCGCGTCGGTGGTGCAGAGCGTGCTCGGCTTCCTCTACTACCTGGTCCTGATCCCGATCACGCTGCTCGGCGGCGACGGCGGCTTCGGCTTCGTGGCGTCCGCCGCGCTGAGCCTGGTCACCTTCGGGGTCACCGCACTCGCCTACGGCTACCTCGCGCTGACCGTCCCGGCGCTGGCGACCGAGGGGCGGACCGCGCCGGGCTGGATCGGCAAGCCGCTCAAGCCGACCACCGTGTTCACCGCGTTCGAGCGGGCGTTCCGGCTGATCGGGCTGTCCAACGTCGTCCGGGTGGCGCTGGTGATGGGTGGCGCGATGGTCGTCTCGCTGGCCCTGATCGGGCTGCTGTCGGCGGGCGTGCTGGCTCTGATCCTGCTGTTCGCCACCTCGATCGGCCAGACCGTGACCGCGGTGGTGACCAACCCCTGGACCATCGGCGGCGTGCTGGCCTTCTCCGCGGTGGTCGCGATGTCGGCGCTGCTCGCCTACGTCGCCGCCGTCCAGACCCTGCTCTATCTCGATCTGCGGATGCGGCGGGAGGGGTTGGACCTGGCGCTGCGGTTCGACGTCGTGCCGATCCCGCAGCCGTCGGCACCGCCGCTGCCGCCGCCCTATCCGGCCCCGTCCTTTCCGCCGCCGGCGGCCGGTCCTGGGGCGACCCCGTGAGCGCCCTGGGTCAGAGCATCCTCGGCAGCGGTGTGCTGCTCCGCGCGTACGACATCCCGATCCTGATCGGCCGGGACGAGGCCCGCGGGCGCGCGGAGGCCGAACTGGCCAAGGCCAAGTACGGCGGCACACCCGGCATCCTCACCCGCCTCCTCGACCGGTTGGACCGGCTCGTGGAGTGGATCTTGTCCTTGCTGGACCGGCTCGACCCGGGCCGGCAGGGCAGCACCGGGCTGTCCTGGGGGTTCGGCATCGCGGTCGTCCTGCTGCTGGCGGCGATCGCGGTCGTGGTGTGGCGGGTCGGCCTGCCCCGCTGGCGCAAGCGTTCCTCCGCGGGCGCGGTGCAGACCGACCCGACGGTGGAGGCCATGAACTACCGCGCCCGCGCCGAGGCGGCGGCCGCGGCCGGCGACTGGCGGGAGGCGGTCCGCGACCGCTTTCGCGCCCTGGTTCGCGAGCTGGAGACCCGGACCATCCTCGACGTCCGTCCCGCGCGGACCGCGCTCGAGGCCGCGACCGGCGCCGGCCGGCACCTGCCGGAGCTGGCCGGAGCGCTCCGGGACGGGGCCGACGAGTTCAACGCCGTCGTGTTCGGCGACCGGCCCGCCGACGAGGCCGGCTATCGCCGGATGGCCGCGCTGGACGAGGCCGTCACCGCCGCGGCGGACCGGGTGGACCTCGCGGCCGACACCGAAGCGACGGCGGTGCGCTCGTGAGCACGCGCCGACGGGCCGTGCTGGTCGGCGCCGGCGTGCTGGTGGTCGCAGCCCTGATCGTGCTGGTGATCGGCAGCTACCGGCACCAGGTCAGCGTCCAGCGCAGCGACGACCCGCGCTCCACCACGGCCGAGGGCACCCGAGCGCTGGCGCAGCTGCTCACCGACGAAGGGGTCCGGATCACCACCACCGACGACGTGGACACCGCGATCGCCCGCAGCGACCAGCGCACGCTCCTGGTCGTCGCCTCCCCCGACCTGCTGTCCGACGAGCAGGCGGCGCAGGTCGGCGGGGCGACGTACGCCCGGCTGCTGCTGCTCCGCCCCCGCGCCGCCGCGCTGCGCGCCTTCGGCCTGCCGGTCGACCAGAGCGCACCGGCCGTCGGCACGGTCGATCCCGGCTGCGCCGACCCGGCCGCCACCGCCGCCGGCGCGATCGATCCCGGTGACTTCCGGGTCGGCTATGCGAGCCAGGCCGGCGCGGTCGCGCTGCGCTGCTATCCAGCCGCCGGCGGCGCCGGCTGGCTCCGGGTCGGCGGCCCGTTCGGGCCGGTCGACCTCGTCGCCGGCGGGGTCAGCAACGACCTGCTCGCGCACCAGGGCAACGCCGCGTTCGGGATGAACGTGTTCGGCACCCAGCCCGAGATCGTCTGGCTGATGGGTCGCAGCGCCGCGGTGACGGCGTCGCGATCCGGCGCCGGACCGACGCTGCTGCCGGCCTGGTGGGCCCCGGCCGTGGTGCAGGCGTTCGTCGCCCTCGTCGCCGTCGGCATCTGGCGCGGCCGCCGGCTCGGACCGATCCTGCACGAGCCGTTGCCGGTGACCGTGCGCGCGGCCGAGACCGTGGCGGGCCACGGCCGGATGTACGCCCGGATCGGCGCCCGCGATCGGGCCGCCGAGGCGCTGCGGGCCGGGGTCCGCGACCGGCTCGGCCGGGTCTACGGGCACCGCGTCTCCGATTCCGACGGCGTACTCGCCCTCAGCGCCGCGGTCGCGAACCGCACCGGCCGCCCGGCCCCGGAGGTGGCGCGGCTGCTGGCCGGACCACCGCCGGGCTCCGACGACGACCTCGTCACCCTTGCCGCCCAGCTGGACCGACTCGAACAGGAAGCCCGCCGACTGTGACGCAGACTCCCCCGCCGCCCTCACCGGCGCACCACGCCCTGAACGCGCTCCGAGCCGAGGTCGGAAAGGCCGTGGTCGGCCAGGAGACCGCGGTGACCTCGCTGGTGATCGCCCTGCTGTGTCGCGGCCACGTGCTGCTGGAGGGCGTTCCGGGCACGGCGAAGACGCTGCTCGTCCGCAGCTTCGCGGCCGCCCTGCAGATCGCCACCAAGCGGGTCCAGTTCACCCCGGACCTGATGCCGGGTGACATCACCGGATCGCTGGTCTACGACGCACGGAGCGCGGAGTTCACGTTCCGCGAGGGTCCCGTGTTCACCAACCTGCTGCTCGCCGACGAGATCAACCGGACCCCGCCCAAGACGCAGGCGGCGCTGCTGGAGGCGATGGAGGAACGGCAGGTCAGCGTCGACGGCAGCCCACGCCCGCTGCCGGAGCCGTTCGTGGTGGCCGCGACCCAGAACCCGGTGGAGTGCGAGGGCACCTATCCGCTGCCGGAGGCGCAGCTCGACCGGTTCCTGATGAAGATCCGGATCGACCTGCCGCCCCGGGACGCCGAGATCGAGGTGCTGAACCGGCACGCGCGCGGCTTCGACCCGCGCAATCTCACCGCGGCCGGTCTGCGCGCGGTCGCCGGTCCCGGCGACCTGGACGCGGCCCGGCGCGAGGTCGCGGCCGTGATGATCCATCCCCAGGTGCTCGGCTACATCGTCGACGTCGTCCGGGCCACCCGGATCTCGCCGTCGTTGCGGCTCGGGGTGTCGCCGCGCGGCGCGACCGCGATCCTGAACACCGCCCGGGCCTGGGCCTGGCTGTCCGGTCGGGACTACGTGTCCCCCGACGACGTGAAGGCGCTGGCCTTCCCGACCCTGCGGCACCGGGTCAGCCTGCGGCCCGAGGCCGAGCTCGAGGGGGTCACCACCGACGCCGTGATCGAGTCGATCCTGGCCAGCGTCCCGGTCCCCCGCTGATGGTGCTGACCTGGCGGGCGGGAGCGCTCGCCGCCTTGTCGGTGCTCGGCGCCGCGATCGC
>NZ_BAABAB010000001.1:19130-39846 GCF_039537205.1 Microlunatus ginsengisoli
CGCCGGCGCCGGCTGGTGGGCACCGCCGATCGCGACCGCGATCCTGGCGGTCGTCATCGGCGTCGATCTCGCCCTCTGCCCGTCGCCGGCGGCGGTGAGCGCGAGGCGCGGCGGGGACACCTCGGTCAGGCTGGGCGACGAGGCGGCCGGAACGCTGCTGCTGACCAACACCGGCCCGCGCCGGCTGCGGGGCGTGGTGCGGAACGCGTGGACCCCCTCGGCCGGCGCCCGCGGCGGGGTCCAGCCGATCGACCTGCCCCCACGCCAGCGCCGGCTCACCTCGATCACCCTCCGCCCCCGAAGGCGTGGCGACCTGCCGGCCGGTCCGGTGGTGATCCGCGCGCTGGGCCCGCTCGGCGTGGCCGGCCGGCAACGTCGTCACCGCGCGCCGTGGAAGCTGCGGGCACTGCCGCCGTTCGAGAGCCGCAAACACCTGCCGAGCCGGCTCGCCCGGCTCCGCGAGCTGGACGGCCGGGCGAGCATCCTGCAGCGCGGCCAGGGGACGGAGTTCGACAGCCTGCGGGAGTACGTCCCCGGCGACGACGTGCGCTCGATCGACTGGCGCGGCACGGCCCGCTCCAGCACGGTGGTCGTGCGGACCTGGCGGCCCGAGCGCGACCGGCATGTGCTGATCGTGCTCGACACCGGACGTACCTCCGCGGGTCGGGTTGGCGACCAGCCGAGGCTCGACCACGCGATGGACGCCGCCCTGCTGCTGGCCGTACTGGCCTCCCGGGCCGGGGACCGGGTGGACCTGATCGCGGTCGACCGCGAGGTCCGGGCCCGGATCCTGCGGGCGTCGGCCGCCGAGGTGCTGCCCACCTTCGTGAACGCGCTGGCCGACGTGCAGCCGGTGCTGGTCGAGACCGATCACCGGCTGCTCGTCTCGGAGGTGCTGCAGCGGGTGAGCCAGCGCAGCCTGGTCGTGCTGCTCACCGGGCTGGACGCCGCCGCCGTGACCGACGGTCTGGTGCCGGTGCTCGGGCCGGTGCTCCGCCGGCACAAGGTGGTGCTGGCGGCGGTGTCGGACCCGGCGATCGACGTCCTGCGGACCGGCCGTGGCGATGCCGGCGAGGTCTACGCGGCAGCCGCCGCCGAGGTCGACGTCGCCCGCCGCGCGGTGGTCGAACGGACGCTGCGCGATCTGGGCATCTCCGTCGTCCAGGCGCCGCCCGACCGGTTCGCTCCGGCGCTGGCCGACCACTACCTGGCGCTGAAGAAGGCCGGCCAGCTCTGAGGTCTCACCAGGCGTGGGACCACGGAGACCGGCCCGGTCCGATCCGGCGTCCGGCGTTGATGTCGAAGATCTGATCGAGCCTGCCCATCGCGTCGGCGTCCAGCTTCAGTCCGGCCGCCCGGTCCAGCCCGGCCAGCTGGTCGACCGTGCGGATGCCGACGATGGCCGAGCTCACCGCCGGATGCTGCAGCACCCAGGCGGTCGCCACCACGTGCTCGGGCTCGCCGATCTCCCCGCACAGGGCCGAGAAGTCACGGAACTGGCTGTTGTCGGGGCCGATCCGGATGCCGTACTCCTCCTCCACCTGGCGGGTTCGCGAGCCGTCGAGCGATGCCGTCTTGCCGGTCAGCAGGCCACCCGCGACCGGCATGTAGACGATCACCCCGATGCCGAAGTCCTGCGCCGCCGGCAGCACCTCCAGCTCCGGCAGCCGGCTGAGCAGGTTGTACTGCGTCTGCTCGGACACGAACCCGACGAACCCGCGCTGCCAGGCCTGCGACTGGGCCTTCGCCAGCCCCCAACCGGAGAAGTTGCTCGACCCGGCATAGAGCACGTCGCCGGCGGTCACGATCCGCTCGTACGTCCCCCAGAACTCCTCGGCCGACACCTGCTCGTCGATGTGATGGGTCTGGTAGAGGTCGATCCGGTCCGTTTGCAGCCGGCGCAGCGAGTCGGCGAGGTGCTTGCGGACCTTGTACGCGGAGAAGCCGCGCTCGTCCGCCGCCACCCCGAGGTCGCCCATCGGGTTGTAGACCTTGGTCGCCAGCACGATGTCGTCGCGAACCCCCGGCCGGGACGCCAGCCAGCTGCCGATGATCTCCTCGGACCTGCCGCGCCCAGCCTCACCGCCGTAGACGTTCGCGGTGTCGACGAAGTTGATGCCCAGCTCCAGCGCGGCGTCCAAAATCGCGTGCGACTCCTCCTCGGTGGCGCGCGGCCCGAAGTGCATCGTGCCCAGGCAGATCTTGCTGACGGTCATCGCCGACCGCCCCAGTTTCGTGTACTCCATCCGATCCCTTTCCTCGTTCTCTTTTCTCGTTCGCGACCTGTCCGGCAGTCAGTGCTTTCCGAACAGCACCGCCACCGGGCCGTCGGTTCCCTCGCCGAGGAATCGGACGGCCTGCTCGCCCGCGTTCGGGTGGCGGTGCGCCGGCAACGTCGTCCTCGGCCCGTCCACGAAGGCGACCAGGTGGTCGCCGGTCTCCAGCCAACGTACCCACGGCTCGTCCGACGACTCGGCCACCTCCGGCGGCACCGGAACACCGTGCGCCAGCAGGTCGCCGACCTGGGCCGTCCACCGGCCGAGCGAGCGCAGCGACGCCTGCTGGATCGGGGGAATCTCACCAGCCGCGGTCGGGCCGACGTTCAGCAGCAGCCGCCCGCCGCGGGAGACGACATCGGTCAGATGCCGGGCCAGCTGGCCACCGGACAGGATCTGGCGCTCGTCCTCGACCTGGTTGTAGCCGAACGAGAAGCCGATTCCGCGGCAGTTCTCCCAGGCGCTCTCGGACTCCTTCTCCAGCCCGTGCTCGTACTCGCTGGTCGCGTAGTCGGCGAATCCGATGCCCCAGCGGTCGTTGACCACGCCCTCGGGGTTGCCGGCGTAGAAGTCGGCGAACAGCTCGTGCAGCGACCAGGCCCCGGTCCGCTTGGCCGCATCCGGCCAGTTGATGTCGTTCCATAACACGTCGGGGCGATAGCGCTCGATCAGGTCGCGGACGTGCAGCATCGCGTAGGCGTTATAGGCCTCGTCCCGCGGTCGGACCTGCGACACCTCCCGGCCGCTCGTCAGCGGCGGGTAGTCGGTGACGTGCCAGTCGAGCCCGCCGGAGTAGTACACCCCGAACCTGAGCCCGGCGGCTCGCACCGCCTCGGCGATCTCGGCGACGAGGTCCCGCCGCGGACCGCGGTGCACGGTGTTGCGGGTGCCGGTCGCCGGTGCGTCCCAGAGCGCGATGCCGTCGTGGTGTTTGGTGGTGGGGATGACGTACGAGGCGCCGGCCTCGGCGAACAGGCTCGCCCAGCCGGCGGGGTCGAACCGCTCCGCCCGCCAGGCGTCCAGGAAGTCGTCGTACGGCGCGTCGCCGTAGGTCTCGCGGTGGTGCGCCGCGGCCGGGCTGCCGGCGATCCTGATGGTGTTGGCGTACCACTCGGCGTAGGCGTTGTGGGTGAACCACTCGTCGTCGGGTACGGCGCCGAGCGCGCCGGTCGGCTCGGCCCAGGCCGGCACCGAGTAGGCGCCCCAGTGGACGAAGATGCCGAGCTTCGCGTGCGCGAACCAGTCCGGCAGCGGGCGTACGAGGTCGGCCCAGATCGACTCGTCCATCATGTCTCCCCTCGTCTGGTCAACCGTCACGCCAGACCGAACCGGTCGGGTAGGTATGGGCGCGGACGCTCTCGGTGATCATCTCCGCACCGCTGCCCGGTGCCAGCGGCGCCCGGTAGCGGCCGCTCTCGATCACCACCGGCGTCGCGAAGTGCTCGTGCAGGTGGTCGACGTACTCCAAATAGCGACCGTCCCAGTCGCCGGACACGGCGACGAAGTCGAACATCGCCAGATGCTGCACCAGCTCGCACAACCCGACACCGCCGGCGTGCGGACAGACCGGCACGCCGAACTTGGCCGCGAGCAGGATGGTGGCGACATTCTCGTTCACCCCGCCGACGCGGCAGGCGTCGATCTGGAGGACGTCCACCGCAGCCGCCTGCAGAAGCTGCTTGAACATGATCGGGTTCGCCACGTGCTCGCCGGTCGCGACCCGGATCGGTGCCACGGCGGCGCGGATCGCCGCGTGGCCGAGGATCTCGTCCGGCATCGTCGGCTCCTCGATCCAGTACGGGTCGAACGGAGCGAGCTCGGTGATCCAGGCGATCGCCTCGGGCACGCCCCAGACCTGGTTCGCGTCGATGGCGATCGCCGTCCCCGGGCCCACCGCCGCGCGGGCGACGCCGAAGCGGCGGACGTCCTCGGCCGGGTCGGCGCCCACCTTGAGCTTGATCAGCTCGAAGCCGTCGTCGACGGCCTCCGCGCACAACCGGGCCAGCTTGGCGTCGTCGTAGCCGAGCCAGCCCGGCGTGGTGGTGTAGGCGGGCTGGCCGCGTTCGAGCAACATCGCGACCCGCTCCGGCTTGCCGGGCTCGGCGGCCCGCAGGATCGCCAGCGCCTCCTCCTCGGTGAGCGCGTCGCGGAGGTAGCGGAAGTCGACCAGGGCCACGATCTGCTCGGGGCTCAGGTCGGCGAGCAGCCGCCACAGCGGCTTGCCGGCGCGCCGCGCGGCGATGTCCCAGACCGCGTTGACCACGGCTCCGGCCGCCATGTGGATCGCGCCCTTCTCCGGGCCGAGCCAGCGCAGCTGGCTGTCGCCGATCAGCCGGCGCGCGAACGCTCGGGTGTCGGCGACGGCCTCCTCGATCGACACCCCGACGACCAGGGGCTCGAACGCCTTGATCGCGGCGGCCTGGACGTCGTTGCCGCGACCGACCGTGAACACCATCGCGTAGCCGGTCTCGCCGGCATCGGTGGTCAGGATCAGATAGGCGGCGGAGTAGTCGGGAAACGGGTTCATCGCGTCCGAGCCGTCGCGCTCCAGCGACGTCCGGAACCTGACGTCGTGCACCTCCAGCCTGGCGATCCGGTCCACCCCGGGCGAGGCGACACCCGCGGTCGCGACCGTGGTTTGACTCATGCCGCCTCCTTCACCTGCCTCAGTTCCGCACCTCGTACTTGCGGGCGTCCGGGATCCGATCCTGCGGGGTGATCTTCAGCACCGGCAGCAGCGAGTCCGGACCCGCCGGCGGGATCACCGCGCGCAGACCGTCAGCGGACTGGCTGAACTCGAGCTGGCCGGGACTGCCGAGCAGTTCCACCGTGGCGACCGCCGGACCACCCGCGTCCGGACCGGCGAGGCTGGTGATCGCCACCCGGCCGTCGGCCGGCCAGCGCAGCAGCGTCGCGTAGACCACGTCCGCACGGGCGGTGAAGCGGACGTCGGCGGCGGTGAAGTCGACCCGGCTCTCGTCGCTGAGGAAGCTGTCGGCGACCTGGGTCGGACCTTCGCCGGTGACGACGTACGACCGGGTGCCGTAGACCGCCTCGCCGTTGGTCGAGAGCCAGTCGCCGATCCGGTGCAGCAGGGCGACCTCCTCGGCCTCGAACGACCCGTCGGGCCGCGGGCCGACGTTCAGCAGCAGGGCGCCGTTCTTGGCCACCACGTCCATCAGGTCGCCGAGGATCACCCGGACGTCCTTGTAGCGCTGGCCCTCGATCCAGCCCCAGGACGACACGGCGACCGACGTGTCGTTCTGCCAGAGCATCGGCCGGGCTCCGGCCTGCTGGCCGCGCTCCACGTCGAACACCGCGGAGCCGGGCGCGAACGCGTCGAACTTGTAGTTGATCGCCACCGGACGCCGGTTGGCGACGCCCCAGTTGTAGTACCAGGCCGCGAACTTGGCCAGCCACGGCTTGAAGACGTCCTGCTCGATCCACCAGTCGAACCAGATCAGCTGTGCCCGGTTGTGCTCGACGATCTCCACCGTGCGGGCGAGCCAGTCCTCCAAGAAGGCGACGCTGGGCCGGATCTCCTCGCGCTGGGCCGGACCGTAGAAGTCCGCGTAGGCCGGATCGCGGACGTCGGAGTCGAACCGCATGCCGCCGTTGAAGAACCACCAGTGCTCCGCCCGGTGGGTGGAGGCGCCGGCGACCATCGACTGCGCCCGAACCGCGTCCGACAGTTCCCCGACGACATCGCGGCGGGGTCCCATCGTGGCGGCGTTCCACCGGCTGAGCGCGGTGTCGTACATGACGAAGCCGTCGTGGTGCTCGGCGACGGGAACCACGAACTGGGCGCCGGCGCGACGGAACAGGGTGGCCCACTCGACCGGGTCGAAGGCGGTGCCGGTGAAGCCGGCGATGAAGTCCTTGTAGCCGAAGCGGTCATGCGGCCCGAACGTGGCGCGGTGATGCTCGAACTGACGGGTGCCGGCGCGATACATCTCGCGCGGATACCACTCGTTGGCGAAGGCCGGCACGCAATAGGGGCCCCAGTGGACGAAGATGCCGAACTTGCCGTCGACGTACCAGTCGGGCACCTGATAGGTGGCCGAGAGCAGGTCCCAGTCCGGCGCGAACGGACCGGCGTCGATGCCCTCGTCGATCCGCCGCAGGATGGCCGCGCGCTCGTCGTCGGCCCCGGACCGCTGCGCCGCCATGGTTGTTCCCCTCATCGAGCGTAGTCATCGGACCTCTGATGACATTGTGCAGTCGGCGATCTCGTCGCACAAGCCCCTCGATGGTCCGCTTTCCTTCCAGCATTGCGATCTGGCCGGTCAAATGAAGAGCAATCCGGGAGAATCATTGACAGCGAGGACAAAGAGAGTGACGATCAGACATACGAGGTCTTGACGCTCAACGCGGTCCGCAGCCCGGGCGCCAAACCCAGACAACGACGTCCGGCGCGAGGAGTGCTGATGCGAATCTCCCGTCTCACCAAGGTGTTGGCGGCGGCGGCCGCAACGATCGTGTTGGCTGCGTGCAGCAACACCAGCGGAAGCAATCCGGGAAGCTCCGGCTCCGGCAGCGGCGGCCCGGTCACGCTGACCTGGTTCATGTGGTCCGGCTCGGACGTGGAGAAGAACGCCTGGCTCCACGTGGCGGACATGGTCACCCAGAAGTACCCGAACATCAAGATCGAGTTCCAGACGGCGCCGTTCAACGACTTCTGGACCAAGCTCACCACCCAGGCCGCGAGTGGGAACGCGCCGTGCGTCATCGGCCTGCAGGGGCAGCGCGCGCCCCAGTTCGGCAATCTGCTCGTGCCCCTGGACGACTACATGAGCAAGGCCGGCGTGAAGGCCAGCGACTACGTGCCCAGCATCACCAAGGGCTTGCAGTACGACGGCAAGCAGGTCGCGCTGCCCTACGACGTCGGGCCGTTCATCATGTTCTACAACAAGGATGCGTTCAAGGCAGCCGGGCTCAAGGAGCCGGCGATCGGCTGGACCACCGACGACTTCATGAACGACGCGAAGGCGCTGAACAAACCGCCGAAATACGCCTACTGGGTGCAGAGCGACATCGGCAACCTGTATCCGTGGGTGCTCAGCTCGTCGGGCAAGACGAACCTGAACGACCAGGGCCAGCTCGACGTCGACAACCCCGAGTGGCACGCCAGCGCGCAGTTCTACACCGACCTGGTCAGCAAGGACAAGCTCGCGCCGCAGATCCCTAGCGCGAACTCCTCCTCGGCGAGCGCCAACCAGTTCCTGTCGGGCAACGCCTTCATGTCCCTCGACGGACCGTGGGACCTGATCAACGCCCGGGCTCAGGCCAAGTTCAAGGTGGGTATCGCGCCGATGCCGGCCGGCGCGGCCGGTTCGAAGACCTGGTCCGACGGCTCCGGCTTCGGTGTGACCAAGGACTGCAAGAACCCGGACGAGGCATTCCAGGCGGTCAGCGTGATGGTGGGGTCGGACGCCGAGAACTATCTCGGTCAGCAGGGCCGGGCCTATCCGGCGCTGATCTCGGCCCAGGACTCCTGGTACAAGGGCAACAACACCGCCGACGTCAAGCCGGTGATGGACGCCGCGCTGGCGAATGCCGTGCCGTACACCACGACGCCGACCTGGCAGCAGGTCGTGACGACCTTCTCCAAGCAGGCCGTGCTCACCTACAACGGGCAGGGCTCGGTCGACGACCTGCTCAGCCAGACCCAGGCAGCCGGAGGCTCGTGACCTGATCATGGAGTGAGCGTGATGCCGGCCCGAACGGCCGGCATCACGCTTTCCCAACCCGAAGGGAGAGCCCATGGCCGTGCCAGTCAACGTCACCGCACCGGGCGCGCCCGGCCGGATCTCTGCCGGCCGAACGGGCGGCCGACGCGGTGACGGGAAGGTCGCGGCCGGGTTCCTGGCCCCCAGCATGCTGGGACTGCTGGCCTTCACTGCCTTCCCGATCATCGCCTCGCTGCTGCTCGGATTCTTCAACTGGCCGGTGATCGGCGACCACACGTTCACCGGCTGGAAGAACTACCAGACCCTGCTGCACAGCAAGGAGTTCCGGACCGCGATCGGCAACACGCTGGTCTTCGTGGTCGCGTACGTCCCCCTCAACATCGTCATCTCCCTCGGTCTCGCCACCTGGATCAGCAGTCCCCGGATCAGGCTGCGCGGGCTGTACCGGACGATCTTCTTCATCCCGGCGGTGACCCCGGTCGTCGCCAACGCGGCGATCTTCTCCCTGATCCTGGCGCCGAACGGCCTGATCGACTCGCTCTGCCAGACCTGGTTCGGATTCCAGGCCCCGAACTTCCTGGGCAACAAGGACTGGGCCATGCCGGCGGTGGTGATGCTGTCGATCTGGCAGGGCTTCGGCTACAACATGCTCGTCTTCTCCGCCGCTCTCGACGCCGTCCCGGCCAGTCTCGTCGAGGCCGCCGCGATCGACGGTGCCAGCCCGATCGCGCGCTATTTCCGGATCGTGCTGCCGCTGATGACGCCGGCGATCTTCTTCGCCGTCGTGCTCACCTTGATCTCGTCGTTCCAGGTCTTCACCCAGGCGTACGTCCTCACCGGCGGCGGACCGGGCAACGCCACCACGACGATGGTGGTCTATCTCTACGAGCAGGGCTTCCAGTTCTACAAGTTGGGTCTGGCCTCGGCGATCGCGTGGGTGCTCTTCGTGATCATCCTGCTGATCACCATCCTCCAGTTCATCGGACAGAAGCGGTGGGTCAACTATGACCAGTGACGTGCAGACCGCAGCGGCCGCCGAACAGTCCATCGTGCGAGGCGGCCGGGTCGGACGCCATCGCCGCCGGCCCGGGACGGTGCGCTCGATCCTCTCCCAGCTCCTGCTCAGCCTGATCGCGCTGCTCTTCTTGGTGCCGATCGTCTGGATGATCGTGTCGGCGCTCAAGCCGAGCGCCGAGGTGTTCACGGTGCCGCCGACGTTGATCGGCTCCGAGGTCAAGTTCAGCAACTTCCCCGAGGCGTGGAACTACCTGCCGTTCGGACGGTTCATCCTCAACACGATCTTCGTCGCGGCGGTCGGCACCGCGATCACCCTGGTTGCCTCGGCGATGGCGGCGTACGCGTTCGCCCGGCTGAACTTCCGCTTCCGCGGCGGCCTGTTCGTGCTCTACCTCAGCACGCTGATCGTGCCGCAGGAGGTGATCGTGATTCCGATGTTCCTGGTGATGCAGAAGCTGGAGTGGGTGAACTCCTACAAGGCGCTGATCCTGCCCTGGGCCTTCACCGCCTTCGGTACGTTCCTGCTGCGTCAGTTCTTCCTCACCATTCCGATCGAGCTCGAGGAGGCCGCCAAGATCGACGGCGCCGGTCACATCCGGATCCTGCGCAGCATCATCGTGCCGATCTCGGCGCCTGCCTTCGCCGTGCTCGCGGTGTTCACGTTCATCAGCTACTGGAACAGCTTCCTCTGGCCGTTGATCATCATCAGCGACACCAGCCGGATGACGGTCCCGCTGGGTCTCCAGCTGTTCCTGGGACAGCAGGGCCAGCGGTGGGAGCTGCTGATGGCGGCCGCTACCATCTCGATGGTGCCGACCGTGATCCTCGTCATCGTGCTGCAGAAGTACCTCGTCCGAGGGATCGCGCTGTCCGGCCTGGGCGGGCGCTGACCATGGTCGCGAAGACCGCCCGGCTGCATCCCCATGGCGTGGGCCGGGGGGGCCGCAAGAGCGTCACGGACGACGCGATCACCAAGATCCGACACATGATCTTGACCGGGCAGCTGGCCCCCGGCGACCGGCTGCCGCCGGAGGCCGATCTCGCCGCCGAGCTCGGCCTGTCGCGGACCTCCCTGCGCGAGTCGGTCCGCGCCCTCACCCTGCTCGGGGTGATCGACACCCGGCAGGGCGACGGTAGCTACATCACCGGCCTCGGCCCGGAGCTGCTGCTCGGGGCGATCGGCCTCGCCGTCGACCTGCAGCGGGAGGAGTCGATGCCCGACCTCGTCGCCGTCCGCCGGATCCTGGAGCCGGCGGCGACCGCCCTGGCCGCGACCCGGATCAGCCCGGAGGCGTTGGCCCGGGTGCGCTCCTTCATCCCCGACGCGGTGGTGCCCGACGAGGTCGGCCGATATGTCGAGCTCGACTGGGAGTTCCACCACGCCATCGCCGACGCATCGGGCAACCCGTTGCTGACTGCCCTGCTCGACGGGCTGGCGGCACCCACGCTGCGGGTCCGGGCCTGGCGCGGGGTGTCGGTCCCCGGCGCGCTGGAACGGACGCTGGACGAGCACCGCGTCATCGCCGACGCGCTGGAGGCCGGCGACGCGGAACTGGCCGCGGCCGCCTCCCGGGTCCACATCGCCGGTGTGGAGAGCTGGATCCGCTCGCTCCAGCCGGGCTGGAGCGTGCTCGCAGCCGAAGAGGTCCACAGCCACCCCTGAGCGACCGGACCGGCCCGTCCCGTCGTCAGCGGCTCAGTTCAGCTCGGGGTCCTCGACCCAGGTGGAGAAGATCGCGAGCTCGGTCGCCTGGCGGCGCAGCACGCTGCGCCAGAGCTCGGTCGGCCGGGTGCCGAAGACGTCGTCGTACGCCGCGGGCAGCACGTGCCACATGCCCTCCTCCAGCTCCGACTGCAGCTGTCCGGGAGCCCAGCCGGCATAACCGGCGAAGATCCGCAGGTCGGCGTACGCACCGCGGACGATCTCGAGCGGGGTGTCCAGGTGGAGCAGCCCGACGTTGTCGAACAGCGGCCGCCAGCCGGGCGGCTCCTCGCCCCGGGCGACCACGCTGGCCAGGCAGATCGCGCCGTTCGGGGAGACCGGGCCGCCGTGGAACAACAGCTTCGGCTCCGACACCGCGGGCACCCAGTCGGGCAGCACCGACTCCAGCTGGGTCTGGGAGATCTCGTTCAGGATCACCCCGAGCGCGCCGTCCTCGTCGAAGTCCAGCACCAGCACCACGGTCTGGTTGAACACACCGTCGGCCAGCAGGATGCTCGCCACCAGCAGATTGCCGGCGGCCGGCTGCCGATCGGTCACCCTCGGGACCTTACCGTCGGTCCGACCGTTTCCTGATCAGCCGGTAGCCGAGCCAGCCGATTGCCACCCCGATCCAGTCGGCGAGCGCATCGCGCGGGTCGCCGGTCCGGTCGACGTAGAACCAGTGCTGGATCAGCTCGGAGACGACCGCGTGCGCGGCGAAGGCGCCGGCCACCAGCCACTGCCAGCGGGCCGAGCGGCGGCCGTACCGGTCCAGGGTGAGCAGGATCAGCAGCACCGGCAGGGCGAAACCGACAGCATGCTCGACCTTGTCGCTGTCGGGCAACCAGGACACCCCCGGCGGCCCGGTCACCCGGTAGAGCCCGTACAGGTGCACGATCACGGCCAGCGCGCTGGCCACGATCAGCAACGGCCCGGACCAGCCTCGCCGGGCGCCGGCCTCGGTCGGGCCGGCGCTCGGCCGCGAGGTGGTGCTCAGAGCGCGACCTCGGTATCGGTCGGCAGGTGCTCGGGACCGCCCGCGGCGCGCCGGACCGCGGCCGCGACCGTGTGGTGCACGTCGGCATGGAACACGCTCGGCGTGATGTAGGAGGCGTTCAGCTCGTCGTCGGTGACCACCGACGCGAGCGCCCGCGCCGCCGCCAGCAGCATCGCCGGGGTGATGTCGGACGAGCGCGCGTCCAGCAGCCCGCGGAACACGCCCGGGAACGCCAGCACGTTGTTGATCTGGTTGGGGAAGTCGCTCCGCCCGGTGGCGACCACCTCGGCGTACTTGATCGCCTCCGCCGGGTCGATCTCCGGCTCGGGATTGGCCAGCGCGAACACGATCGCCCGATCGGCCATTCTCGCCACGTCGCCGGCGTCGATCACCCGCGGCGCGGACACCCCGATGAACACGTCGGCACCGACGATCGCGTCCTTCAAGGTGCCCGCGACATCGAGCTTGTTCGTGTTCTCGGCGAGCCACGCGAGCTCCCCGCTGATCCCCTCGCGGCCCTTGTGTACCACGCCGGAGATGTCGGCCACGACGACGTCGTCGACACCGGCCTCCAGCAGCAACTTGATGATCGCCGTGCCGGCGGCGCCGGCGCCGGACATCACCACGCGTACGTCGCTGATGTCCTTCTCCACCACCCGCAGCGCGTTGTAGAGCGCGGCCAGCACCACGATCGCGGTGCCGTGCTGGTCGTCGTGGAAGACCGGGATGTCGAGCAGCTCGCGCAGCCGGGCCTCGATCTCGAAGCAGCGCGGCGCGGAGATGTCCTCCAGGTTGATCCCGGCGAAGCCGGGGGCGACCGCCTTGACCACGGTGATGATCTCCTCGGTGTCCTGGGTGTCCAGGCACAGCGGCCAGGCGTCGATGTCGCCGAAGCGCTTGAACAGCGCCGCCTTGCCCTCCATCACCGGCAGCGCCGCCTCCGGGCCGATGTTGCCCAGGCCGAGCACGGCCGAGCCGTCGGTGATCACCGCGACCGAGTTGCGCTTCACCGTCAGCCGGCGGGCGTCGTCGGGGTTCTTCGCGATCGCCATGCAGACCCGGGCGACACCGGGGGTGTAGATCATCGACAGGTCGTCGCGGTTGCGGATCGGCTGCTTCGCGTCCATCTGGATCTTGCCGCCGAGGTGCATCAGGAAGGTCCGGTCGGAGACCTTGCCGATCACCACGCCGGGCACCAGCCGCATCGCCTCGACCAGCAGGTCGGCGTGATCGGTGTCCCGGGCGGCACAGGTCACGTCGACCCGGAGCCGCTGGTGGCCGGAGGCGGTCACGTCCAGGGCGGTCACCGCACCTCCGGCGCTCTCGACGGCGTTGGTCAGCTGGCTGACCGCCGGAGCACCGGAGGGGACCTCGAGCCGGACGGTGATGGAGTAGGACACGGAGGGGAGCGCTGTCACGCAGACGATGGTCTCACGGGCCTCTCCGGATAACACCAGTGTGTGAAGTGGTCTTCGTCTCCTCCCGCCGTTCCCACGCGGACCGACGAGACGAGACTCACACCCCGGTGTCAGGCCTCGGGCGTCACATCGACGGCCTTGCCGTTGCCGGAGTAGCGCTGGATCAGACCCTCCAGATCCACCCCGGTGGTGTTCTTGAGCAGCTCCAGCGTCTGGACGACGTTGTTGGTGACCTGCTTGGGCACCTCGCCGGCACCGTCGGTGGAGATCACGGTCAGCTTGTCGATCGAGGCCATCGGGGCCGCGACCTCCTTGGCCAGCCGCGGCAGCACCTCGATCAGCATCTGCAGCACGGCCGCGTCGTTGTAGCGCGCGAATGCCTCGGCCCGCTTGTCCATCGCCTCCGCCTCGGCCTGCCCGCGGGCCAGGATGGCCGACGCCTCCGCGTCGCCCTCGGCCCTGGTCGCCTCCGCGTTCGCGACCCGTCGAGCCTTTTCGGCCTCGCCCCGCCGGGCGCCCTCGATCGCCTCCGCCTCGGCCAGCGCGGACCGCCGGGACTTGTCACCCTCGCCGGTCAGCCGGGCGGTCTCCGCCTCGGCCTCGGCGTTGCGGATCGAGGCGGCCTTGCGCGCCTCGGCCTCCAAGATCGCGGCGTTGCGCCGCGCTTCGGCCTCGGTCTCGACCTTGTAGCGCTGCGCGTCGGCCGGCTTGCGCACCTCGGTGTCGAGCTGGCGTTCCTTCAACGCGGCCTGCCGGACGGCCACCTTCTCCTGCTCCAGCAGGATCGCCTGGTCCCGCTCGGCCTGAGCCAGCGGCCCGGCCGACGCGGCCCGGGCCTGCGCGGCGTCGGTCTCGGACAAGATCTCGGACTGCTTCAGGGCGAGCTCGCGCTGCCGGACCGCGATGTTCTGCTCGGCCTCGATCTTGGCCTGCTGCGCGGTCTGCAGGGCGTTCGCCTCGGCGACGGCGGCGAGCTGCTGGACCCGGGCCCGCTCCGGGCGGCCCAGGTCGGTGAGATAGCTGCCGTCGTCGGTGATGTCCTGGATCTGGAAGGTGTCCAGCACCAGCCCCTGACCGGTCAGCGACGACTCCGACTCGTCGGCCACCCGCTGGGCGAAGGCGGCCCGGTCCCGGATGATCTGCTCCACCGACAGCGAGCCGACGATCGAGCGCAACGATCCGGCCAGCGTCTCCTGGGTGAACGTCTCGACCTCGGTCTGCTGGGAGAGGAAGCGCTGGGCGGCCGCCCGGATCGAGTCCTCGTTGCCGCCGACCTTGACGATGGCGACCCCGTCGACGTTCAGCTTGACCCCGTGGCCGGAGACCGCGCCCTTGATCTGGACCATGATCCGGCGGCTGGACAGGTCGAGCACGTGCAGCTTCTGCACCAGCGGCACCACGAACACGCCGCCGCCCATCACCACCTTCTGGCCGGACAGGTCGGTCGACATCAGCCCGGTCTCGGGGTTCTTCACCTCCCGGCTGCGCTTGCGGCCGGTGACGATGAACGCCTCGTTCGGGCCCGCCACCTTGTAGCGCGAGGTGATCAGCAGCACCAGCAGCACGACCAGGACGACCAGGCCGACGATGGCGATCAGGGTAGGACTGAAGAAGTCCATCTGGGCAGTTTCCTTTCGTTTCCTCGGACTTGTCAGGTTCTCAGCGCGCTATAGCGCGCTGAGAACCTGACAAGTCCGCGTTTGCGGGTCAGAGCATCCGTGGGGTGACGCTGACCGAGGTCGGCGACAGCACTGCGTCGACGATCACGGCGTGCCCGCTCGGCACCGGCTCGGCGCAGCGGGCATTCAGCTTGGTCAGGTGGCCGGCCACGACGACGCTGATCTCGCCGTAGCCCTGCTCGGGAATGGCGCTGATCACGGTCCCGGTCAGCCCGACCAGTGCGGCGCTGCGGACCGTGCTGTCGTCGCCGCGCTGGAGTTCGCGGGTCCCCCAGGCGGCGAGCGCGCCGAAGCCGATCCCGGCGACGAGCCCGACGAGAACGGCGACCAGGGTGCTGTCGGTCAGCCCGAGGGCGAGTGCGCCCGCGAAGCCGAAGGCGCCGAGGAAGCCGGCGACGGCGCCGGTCACCCAGTCGGCGCCGATCCCGATGCTGTCCAGCGCGCCGCCCAGCGCGTCACCGACGATGACGGCGATCAGCAACAGCACGATGCCGATCCCGCCGATGATCAGGAACGCCAGCATGGGTGTCGTCTTTCTACCCGCGCGGTATTGGTCCGGGCGGGAATTCTCGCGGAGGGAAAAGCGACAGTCTATGCGGCCGTCGGGTCAGCGCCCGCGATCCTGCTGCGCCGCCGCCCACTGCCCGACGTCGCCGCCGGCGATGGCGACCGCCAGCAGGTCCGGGAAGGCGTCCGGGGTGCAGGCGAAGCTCGGCACGCCCAGCTCGACCAGCGCGGCCGCCAGCTCGTGGTCGTAGGCCGGCGCACCGGCGTCCGACAGCGCCAGCAGCGAGATCACCCGGACGCCCGCACCGACCAGCTCGTTCACCCGGCGGAGCAGCTCGTCGGCGACGCCGCCCTCGTACAGGTCGGAGATCAGCACGAAGATCGTCTCGCTCGGCCGCTCGACCAGGCTGGCGCAGTAGCCGACCGCGCGGTTGATGTCGGTGCCACCGCCGAGCTGGCAGCCGAACAGCACCTCGACCGGATCGGCCAGCCGGTCCGACAGGTCGACGACCGCGGTGTCGAAGGCGAACAGCGACGTCTTCACCGTCCGCATCGAGGCAAGGACGGCGGCGAACACGGAGGCATAGACGATCGACTCCGCCATCGAGCCCGACTGGTCGATCGCGACGATCATCTCCGCCGCCAGCCCGCGCGAGCTGCGCGCCCGGCCGACCAGCCGCTGCGGCACCACCGTCTTGTGCTCGGGCAGGTAGTGGTCGAGGTTGCGGCCGATGGTGGCGCCGAGGTCGACGTCGGACCAGCGCGGCCGGCGGGTCCGGCTGGCCCGGTTCAGCGCGCCGGAGACGGCCGACCGGGTCCGCTCGGCGACCCGGCGCTCGATCTCGTCGACCACCGAGCGGACCACCGCGCGGGCGGTGGACCGGGTCGTCTCCGGCATCACCTGGTTGAGCCCGACCAGCGTCCCGACGAGGTGCACGTCGGGCTGGATGGAGCTGAGCAGCTCCGGCTCGAGCAGCATCGAGGTCAGGTTGAGCCGTTCGACCGCGTCGCGCTGCATCACCTGGACGACGCTGGTCGGGAAGTACGTCCGGATGTCGCCGAGCCAGCGGGCCACCCGCGGAGCCGATGCGCCGAGACTGCCGGACCGCTGCTGCGGCCGGCCGTCACGCCCGCCGCCGGGCCCCTCCTCCTCGTACAGCGCGGCCAAGGCCCGGTCCATCCCCTGCTGCTCCGCGGACAGCCCGGCGTCCAGCGCCTCCTCCGCCGGTTCGCCCAGCAGCAGCCGCCAGCGCTGGTCCCGCTCGGAGCCGCTCACGTGCCCTGAGCCCGTCGAAGGGCACCCGCGGCACTGCCGAGGATCAGCGCGACGGTCGCGAGCGCCGGCCCGGCCAGCGCCAGGTCCAGGTCCTCCTCGACCGTCCGCCTCCGCGCGGCCCGGCGCAGGCCGTCGACCCGATCAGCGATCGTCCTCCGCTCCGGTGCGCTGAACCCGGCGAACGTGCGACGGACCAGCGGCAGTACGTCGGTGAACTCCTGCTCGTCCAGCTCGTCCACCCACCGGTCGAGCAGCTCCAGCAGCTCGGCGTCGTGGATCAGCAGCAGCGCGCCGTCGGAGAAGAAGCCGTCCACCCAGGCCGCCTTGTCGGCGGCCGGCGCGCCGTAGGACAGCGCCCGGTGCACCCGCGCCGGCGCGTCGGTCAGCACCTCGGCGTCGGTCAGCACCCGGACCACCCGGCCGAGCAGGGCGCCGTGCACGTCGCGGCGCTCGACCCAGCCGGCCAGCATGTCCAGCCAGCGACGGCGCAACGACGTCGCGCCGTCGGGCGGCGCCTGCGGCTCGATCAGCCCGATCGAGCCGTGCACGGCGTCGACCCGGCGCCGCATCAGCCGGGCGTTGTCCTCGTCCAGCCCGGTGACGGCGGCGGGCAGCGCGGCGCAGATCCGGACCAGCAGGGTCCGGCTCACCGCCGCCAGCGCGGACGTGTCGGTGCCGCGGACGTCGCCGTAGCGCTGAGCCCGGGCCAGCGGCGGCAGCGCGTCCATCAGGTGCACCACGTCCACGTCGAGCGCGGCCTTGGCCGCCAGGGTGGCGAGCAGCTCCGCCAGCGCCGCGGGCAGGTCGGCTCGCAGGCAGCGTTCGGCGGCCTGGGTCAGCTCGACCAGACTGCCCTCGGCGATCGTCTCCAGCAGCCGGGCGGTCGCGGCGGTCTCCACTGTCGTGCCGTACGCCGCCGCCTCCACGATCGCCAGCGACAGCTCCGGCCGCCAGACCGACTGCCAGGTCTCCCGGAACGTTCCGCGGCTGGCGACGTCGCTCTCGGCGGGCTGGATCCAGTCCAGGCCGAGCACCCGCAGCCGGTGGAACAGCACCGACCGCTCCTGGTCGTACGCCTTGCGCAGGTCGAGGTCGTGCAGCGTCGGCGTGGTGTCGCGCCGGATCCGCAGCCGCCGGCAGCGAGCGATCAGGTCCGCCTCCAGCGGCACGGTCGGTACGTCGGGGTCGACGCTGCCGAGCGCCTGGCCGACGACCAGTTCGTCGGTGATCAGCCGGACGGCGAGCTCGTCGCCGTCGCACAGGACGGCCCGGGTGGCGTCGGTGACCTCGGCCAGACCGGCCAGCGGCCGCCCACGCAGCACCGCCAGCGTCTCGGCCAGCCGGACGGCCTCGATCACGTGCGCGCTGGACACCACCACGTCCCGGCCGCGCAGGGTGCCGGCGACCCGGGTCAGCCACCGGGTGATCGGCCGGTCCTCGGCGGTCCACAGGTGGTGGTACCAGCCGGGCGAGGCAATGCCGGCGCCGTACCCGCTGGCGTAGGCGAGCCGGGCGTGCGTCCAGGGCACCCAGGTGGTGGTCACCTTGCGCCTCGGCATGCCGCGGAGCAGCTTCGCGTCGGCCGCCGCGGGCGGCAGCGGGCCGGCGAGCACCGGCGCGTGCCAGGCGCCGCACACCACCGCGATCCGTTCCCGGCCGGCCTTGATCGCGGCCCGGATCCGTTGCCGCATGTACGCCTCCCGCCGCGCCTCCACCCCGGCCTCGGCGGGATCGACCGGGGGTAGCTGGGACCGCAACTCCCCCATCGCCTCGGTCAGGGCCGGGAACGGGCCCCGGCCGGTCGACCCGAGGTCGTCGCGGCGCGCCTCGATCACGTCGTCCCACCAGCGCTCCGCGTCGTCGTACCCCGCGGCGGCGGCCAGCGCTGCCAGCGGGTCGCGCCGAGCCAGCGCGCGCTGCGGATCCTCATCCAGCAGGTCGGTCTGCTCGCCGTCGGACCCATCGCCGTCGGGCCCATCGCCGTCAGACCCGGGTCGGGCGAACCGGGCCACCAGCGCGTTCGCGGCCGGCAGGTCGCAGAACCCGACGTCGACCTGGTTGCGCAGCGCCCAGGTCAGCGACTGCCACTCCGGCGAGAACACCGCGAACGGCCAGAAGGCGGCCAGGCTCGGCTTGTCCGGCGCGTAGGCGAGCAGCGCGACCGGCGGCACCGTGTCCTCCGACGCCGCCCAGCGGATCACCGGGTCGGCATCGGCCGGACCCTCGATCAGCACCTGATCGGGCTGATACGCGTCGAGCGCCGCCACCAGCGACCGGGCCGACCCCGGACCGTGGTGCCGGATCCCGTACACCTCGAGGGTCACGACACCTCCCGGCAGGCGCTGTAGAACTCTCCCCAGCCGGACCGGTTGCGGACTACCAGCTCGAGGTATTCGGTCCAGGCGACCGCGTCGGCCACCGGGTCCTTGACGATGGCACCGACCATCCCGGCGGCGACGTCGTCCGGCCGCAGCCGGCCGTCGCCGAAGTGCACGCTGAGCGCCAGCCCGCTGGTGATCACCGAGATCGCCTCCGCCGCGGACAGCGTGCCGGACGGGCTCTTGACCGTGGTCCGGCCGTCGCCGGTCACGCCCGAGCGGAGCTCCCGGAAGACCGTCACCACCCGCCGGATCTCGTCGTCCGCCGCCGGCACGTCAGGCAGCTCCAGGCTGGCGGACAGCTCGGCCACCCGGGTGCTGACGATCCGCACCTCGTCCTCGGGGTCGGCGGGCAGCGGCAGCACGACGGTGTTGAACCGCCGGCGCAGCGCTGAGGACAGCTCGTTGACGCCCTTGTCCCGGTCGTTCGCGGTGGCGATCACGTTGAAGCCCTTGAGCGCCTGGACCTCGGTGCCGAGCTCGGGAATCGGCAGCACCTTCTCCGACAGCACCGTGATCAGGGCATCCTGGACGTCGCTGACGATCCGGGTCAGCTCCTCGAGCCGGGCGATCCGGCCCTCCCGCATGGCCGTCATCACCGGTGACGGGACCAGCGCGGCCTCGGTCGGGCCCTCGGCCAGCAGCCGGGCGTAGTTCCAGCCGTAGCGGATCGCCTCCTCCTGCGTGCCGGACGTGCCCTGGACGAGCAGCGTGGAGGAGCCGGAGATCGCCGCGGCCAGGTGTTCCGACACCCACGACTTTGCGGTGCCCGGGACGCCGAGCAGCAACAGTCCCCGGTCGGTCGCCAGGGTCGCGACGGCGACCTCGATCAGCCGCCGGGAGCCGATGTACTTCGGCGCGATCGCGGTCCCGTCCGCCAGCTCGCCGCCCATCAGATAGGTCACCACGGCCCACGGCGACAGCCGCCACTGCGGCGGGCGCGGCCGGTCGTCGTGCCGGGCCAGCGCGGCCAGCTCGGCGGCGTACGCCTGCTCGGCGTGCGGGCGCAGCCGCGCGTCGAGGTCGCGACCGGCATCGCGCCGCGTGGTCGGGTCGGTCATCGTGCTCCTGGTCGCTCAGACGGGCGGGATGGTGATCTTGAAGACGCGTACGGCGTCGGGGTCGAAGGCTCGGTCGATCTCGATCCGGTCGAAGCCGGTCCGCTCGATCTCGACGAACAGGCTGCGAACGCCGCGGCGCTGCGCCGGGGTGAGCTGCGGCAGTTCCAGGAAGCGCGCCGCCGACCGGTTGAGCTCCGCATATTGCGTCGTGGTCAGCCGGGCTCCGATCGCCCGGGCGTACGGCCGCGCGGCGGTGCCCATCCCGCCGCCGACCAGACCGGCGAACGCGGCGTCGAGGAGGTGATCCGGCCACGGATCGGGCACGCTCAGCAGGAGCTGAGGGTCCCTGGCGATCTGGTCCGGACCGGCGGCGGCCACGGCTGCGGCCGCTCTCGCTCGCTCGCCCGTTTCGTCCAGTGCCTCCGCCAGCTTCGCCCAGTCCGGGTTCTGCCGGACGAACCAGCGGCCCCGCGCACCGAGCACGGCCGCCAGCAGCAGCCGGTCGTATACGGTCGAGCGCGATGCCAGCCCGGCCAGCCGGGACCAGTGCTCGGGCGCCGCCCCGCGACCGTGCCGGGCACAGGCCGCGAGCCAGAGGTTGACCGTGCTGCCCTCCGGCCGGCCGAGGAGGCCGTCGAGCAGCTGCCGAGCCGGGTCGGGCGCGGGCAGCAGGGTCTGGGCCGGGACCGCCGTCGCCTCACCCGCCGGCGCAGCC
>NZ_BAABAB010000001.1:39890-77951 GCF_039537205.1 Microlunatus ginsengisoli
CCTCACCCGCCGGCGCAGCCGCCGACCCACCCGCCGGCGGGCGCTGCGGCAACCGGCCGGCCGCCGCCGCAACCCGGTGAGCCGCCGCCAGATCGAGCAGCTGGGCCTCGGGCGAGGCGCCGGCGGCGGCCGGGGCCTCGGGCGCCCAGGCCGGCTGCTCGGCGGGCAGCGGGCGCCGGGTGGTGCCCAGCAGGGCGGTGGTCACGATCTCGGTCCAGACCGCGGGCACCGTGGCCGTCACGCCGGCACCGCCGCCGGTTCGGCCAGCACGGCCAGGGGCAGCAGCCGGCCGCCGTGCCACTCGCCGAAGACGCTGATCGGGTCGCCACAGGAGTGAGCCAGCAGCATCCACGGATCGGTGCCGGCATCCTCCAGCGAGCAGGTCTCGCCGGCGCCGTCGGCGAGCAGCCACGGCCGGCCAGGCTCGTCCGGCGCCACCGGCACTCCGCGGACCAGCGCCGGCATCCGGCTCGCCCAGGGATCCGCCGCCAGCAGCTCGGCGAACGCCGCACGGACCTCGGCCAGGCCCTCCCCCCGCGGTGGGAACGGCACCGGGTCGGTGCGCCGCCCGGCTCCGACCAGGGCCCGATGCTGACCCGAGCCGGGATAGAAGTGCAGGTCACCGTCGATCAGCTGGCCAGGCTGGACCGAGGTGTCCATCGGCTGACCGGGGACCGCAAAGGCGAGCCACACCGCCCAGCGCCCGGTCCGCTCACCGAGCAGCCAGACCCGGCGGCTCTCCAGCTGGAACTCGATCGTGTCCACCGCCGCCAGCGCGTGCCACCGGTCGGCCACCCCCGGGCCGCGCAGCACCTCGTCCTTGCTCACCGGGTAGCCCACCCGGCTGCGGACGGTCGCGGCGAGGTCGGGCGGCAGCCGGTCCAGACCCTGGTGCGCCCGGACCAGCAGCCGGAGCCCGCCGAGAGCGTGCAGCGCCCGCTCCGGCCAATCCGCCCCGACCAGCTCGCCGGGGATGCCGCGCAGGGTGCCGGCCACGCCGGGCGCCTGCGCATCCACCATCCGCGCGGCCACCGCGTCGAAGTGGCCATAACCCGCGCGCGGCAGGGTCGCCAGCCCCGCCCGGACCTGGTCGCGCAACCAGGTGTCCAGCTCGGTCAGCCCAAGATCGACCCGGCGGCGCCGTTCGGCGGCGCGCTTGGCCGCGGCGTCGGGGTCGGCCAGGCCGCTGCCGCGCTCGGTGCCGCCGCGGATCGTGGTCGCCGCCCGCTGGGCGGCCGCGCTGCGCCGGTCGAACCAGCGGGTGACGAACTGCGGCTCGGCCGCCACCCCGATGCCGTCGTCGGTCCACAGCAGCAGTAGCGCGAGCACGTGCTTGCACGGTCGCTTCCGGCTGGGACAGGTGCAGGCGCCGTCCATCCCGGCCAGGTCGACCACCGTCTCGTACGGCGCCGCCGCGCTGCCCGCACACAGCCCCCAGATGCCGCGCTCCGACCCGCCGACGTCGCGCCACGAGCCAGAGCGGGCGAGCCGCTGTGCCGCCACCATCGACGCCGAGTCGGGCGCCAGGCGCAGCACCTGCGCGCGAGCCGGATCGGACATGAGCGCCAGGGTAAACGGCGGCTCCGACATAGCGCCCGCAGCGGTCCCACCGCTCGCCCGGGCGACCCCACGTCTCGCCGGCTCAGCGCAGGAAGGAGGCCACTGGGCGGCGCGGCGAGCGCCGGGCCGACCGGACCGGATACCCGACCCGGAAGTTGATCAGCAGTTGTTGCTGCGACGGCGCGACGAGCTCGGCGATCCGCGGCCCGAAGGCCGGCTCGCGACCCAGCGTCCGGTCGCGGTCGATCCGCTGGGTGATCTGGGTCATCGGGTGGAAGGCCAGCCCGCGCAGCGTCGCGGCGAGCTCCATCCGCTGCAGCAGCCGGCCGCCCGCCACCCGCTGCTCGACCGAGTCCGGGTCCGTGCTCAGCACCAGCCCGTACGCGGACGCGGTCGCTGTGTGCACCGTCTTGGTCTGCTTCACCCAGAACCGGTCCACCTCCTCGCGGCTGCCGGGCGGCAGCGCCTTGGCGATCGCCCGCTTGACCGCGCCCAGCCCCTGCGCGTCCTGGGTCAGCCCTTCGGGGTTCCGCACGATGTCGCCCACGCCGTGGCGATACCAGCGATAGTTGTCCGCCGATTGCTGCGCGTCGGCGGCGACCGCTTCGGCCGCCTCGACCAGCAGCTCGCCGAACGCGTCGCGCTGCGACCAGTCGGTCAGCCACCGCACGTCCAGCCCGTCGGTCGGACCGGCCTGCCGGCTGAAGTCGGCCAGCAGCCCGGCCGGAACGGCCACCTCGGTGAACGGGCCGCGGTTCGTCCGGCGCTCGCCGATGGCCTCGTACAGCCGCGGGCGGTCGCCCGGACCCGCCAGCGCACCGGGCGCCGGCTCGAGGTCGATCCGGACGTGGACCGGATCGTCGACGACGGTGACCCGGGTGGCGGAGCCGCGCGCAGCGGCGGTCAGCACCAGATTCTCGACCGCCGTCCCGAGCGAGATGTGCAGCTCGCGATCGGTCGGGTCGAGGGTGCCGAGCCGCTGCGACTCGTCCGGCCAGATCTCGATCCCGCCCTCGTCGATCCGGAACGTCCACGGCTGGTTGTTGTGCGGGCTCGGCGCCAGCACCGCCGCCGCGACCAGCGCCTGCGCGCCGGTGGCCTCCTGCCAGTAGTACCAGGCGCCGTACGCGGCGCGATCGTCGTCGGTGACCTGACTCATCGGGGGCTCCTTCGTCGCTCCGGGATCCGCACCCGTGCCGGGCGTGCGGGCATGGTTCCAGGTTCGCCCAGGCCGCGACCGCGCTGCAGGGCCGGACGTCCCGTCGGGCCGGGCCGTCCCGCAGGTACGTCGCCGCCCCGAGACGGATGGGCGCGATTGTCCGGATCCGACGGACCCCGGCGGCTAGCTGATCGTGATGCCCGGCATCAGCAGCTCGGTCCCCTGCGGCAGGCCGAGCGTCCGGCCGAGGCTGGCCAGGTCGCCGACCGCGGCACCCAGCGTGGTCGCCGCCGCCCGCGGATCGTCGCTGTTCTTCGGCTTGCCGAGCCGGGCCAGCGGCGGCACCCGGAGGGCCGGCCGGACCGGTGCCCGGTCGGGCAGGCCGGCTCGTTCCCGGGCGATCCGGACGGCGTCGCGGAGCCCGCCGAGCTCGTCCACCAGACCGATCCGCAGCGCGTCCCGGCCGCTCCAGACCCGGCCGCGGGCCAGCGGCTCGATCTCGCCGATGTCGCGCCGGCGACCGGCCGCCACCTTGCCGACGAAGTCGGCATAGATCGCGTCAACGCTCGCCGCCAACCGCTCGCGCTCGGCCGCGGTGAACGGGCGCCGCGCCGACCACATCCGCGCGTGGGCCCCGTGCTCGACCGAGCCGCCGGTGATCCCGGCCCGCTCCAGCAGCTGCTCCACCACGAGCTTGCCGCCGAACACCCCGATCGACCCGGTCAGCGTGGTCGGCAGCGCGACGATGACCTCGGCCGGGCACGCGATGTAATAGCCGCCGGACGCCGCCAGCGCACCCATCGAGACCACGGTCGTCCGGCCCGCCTCGCGCAGCCTGACCAGCTCCCGCCAGATCACCTCCGACGCGACCGCCGATCCGCCCGGTGAGTCGACCTGCAGCACGACGGCGCGGGCGTGCTCGTCGCGCAGCGCCGCCCGCAGCTGGGCGGCGACCGTGTCGCTGCCCAGCGACCGCCCCATCGGCGTACGTCGGCTGCGACCCGATCCGATCGCACCGCGGGCCTCGACCAGGGCGACGTGTTGCCGCAGCCGGGCCGGCGGTCGGATCCGGCGGCGCGGCTTCCACTGGTCGGCGAACAGGGTGACCGCCCCGTCCCCGACGGCCGCCCGCGCGGCCGCGTACACCTCGTCGCGATACCCGAGCCGGTCGACCAGGCCGTCCCGGAGCGCCTCGGGCGCCGTCCACGGTCCGGCGTCGACCAGCTCCCGGACGCGGTCGGGGCTCATCCCCCGGCCGTCCCCGATCGCGTCGATGGCTGTCTCGAAGACGGAGCCGGTGAGCCGGGTCAGCGCCTCCCGGTGCGCGTCTGTGTATCCGGTCCGGAGCAGCTGGTCGGGGGCGTTCTTGTACTCGTGCCGCTGCTCGAACTCGGGCAGCACACCGAGCCGGTCGAGCGCCCCGCGCAGGAACGTCGTCTCCACGGCGACGCCCGGCAGGCTGAGCTCGCCGCCGGGCTGCAGCCAGATCTCGTCGAAAGCGCTGGCCAGCACGTACGACGCCATCCCGGCGCCACCGAGCACGAAGCTCTCCGCCCAGGCCGTCGCCGGCTTCCCGCTCTTCGCGAACGCGGCAACGCCGAGCCGCAGCTCCTCGACAACCGTCCACGGCAGCGGCCCGCCGACCTTGGCGATGAGCCCGCCGACCCGCGCGTCCCCGGCGGCCTGGTGCAGCGCCCGCAGCGTCGGCCGGAGCAGCCGCCGCCCACGAGCGAAGAAGCGCTCCAACGGGTCGTCGGCGCTCGGCTCGATCAACGGTTGGGTGAGATCGAGCTCCAGCAGCAGCCTGTGACGATGCGGCACTCCGCTTCCCCTCCCGAGTTGTCAGGTTCTCAGCACGCTATGACGCGCTGAGAACCTGACACGTCGCGGGGCTAGGACTCGCCGCCCGCGTTGCCGGTGGTGCCGGCGTTGACATCGAGCAGCCGGTAGCGCTCCGCAGCCTCCTTCGGTGCGCTCACGTCGACCTGTCCGGCCGCAGCCAGTTCCTGCAGCGCGCGGACCACGATCGAGTGCACGTCGATGTGGAAGAACCGTCGCGCCGCCGCCCGGGTGTCGGAGAAGCCATGGTCGTCGGCACCGAGCGTCGCCCACGCGTTCGGGACGTACTGGCGGATCTGGTCCGGCACCTCCGACATGTAGTCGGTGGAGGCGATCACCGGACCCTGCGCGTCGGCCAGCTTGGTGGTCAGATACGGCACCCGCGGCTGCTCGTCGGGGTGCAGGAAGTTGTGCTCCTCCGCCGCGAGCCCGTCGCGGCGCAGCTCGACCCACGAGGTGACCGACCAGACGTCGGCGCTGACCCCCCACTCCTCGCCGAGGACGACCGCTGCCTCCTGCACCCACGGCACCGACACCCCGGAGCCGAGCAGCTGGACCTTGGGCCCGTCGCCGCCGGTGCTGATCCGGTGCAGGCCGCGGACGATTCCCTCGACGTCGGCGCCGTCCGGCTCAGCCGGCTGGATGATCGGCTCGTTGTAGACCGTCAGGTAGTACATATGGTTGCGGTCGTCGCTGTCCGGGCCGTACATCTGGTCCAGACCGGCCCGGACGATGTGCGCGATCTCGTAGCCGAACGCCGGGTCGTAGACCTTCATCGCGGGGTTGGTGCCGGCCAGCACCGGCGAGTGGCCGTCGGCGTGCTGCAGACCCTCGCCGGTCAGCGTGGTCCGGCCGGCCGTGGCACCGATGATGAAGCCCCGGGTCATCTGGTCCATCGCCGCCCACATCGAGTCGCCGGTCCGCTGGAAACCGAACATCGAGTAGAAGATGTAGACCGGGATCATCGGCTCGCCGTGAGTGGCATAGCTGGTGCCGGCGGCGGTGAACGCGGCCATCGAGCCGGCCTCGTTGATCCCGACGTGCAGCAGCTGGCCGTGCTCGGACTCCTTGTAGGCGAGGAACAGCTCGCGGTCGACCGAGGTGTAGTGCTGCCCGTTCGGGTTGTAGATCTTGGCCGACGGGAAGAAGGAGTCCATCCCGAAGGTGCGCGCCTCGTCGGGGATGATCGGCACGATCCGGTGTCCGATCTCCTTGTCCCGCATCAGGTCGCGGAGCAGCCGGACGAACGCCATCGTGGTGGCCGCGTGCTGCTTGCCCGAGCCCTTTCGGGTGGTCGCGTAGATCGATTCTGCCGGCATGGCCAGCTCACGAGGCTTGTTCCGCCGCTCGGGGACGAAGCCGCCGAGCGCACGCCGGCGCTCCAGCGCGTACTCGATCTCGGGCGCCTTCTCCCCCGGGTGGTAGTACGGCGCCGCGTACAGGTCCTTCTCCAGCTCGGCGTCGCTGATCGGGATGTCCATCAGGTCACGGAAGGCCTTGAGGTCGTCCAGCTTCAGCTTCTTCATCTGGTGGGTGGCGTTGCGGGCCTCGAAGTTGGCACCGAGGCCGTAGCCCTTCACCGTCTGGGCCAGGATCACCGTCGGCTTGCCGTTGCGCACGGTGGCCGCATGGTAGGCGGCGTAGACCTTGCGGTAGTCGTGGCCGCCGCGCTTCATGTTCCAGATCTGGTCGTCGGTCATGTCCTTGACCAGCAGCTTGGTGGCCGCGGACTTGCCGAAGAAGTTCTCCCGGATGTAGCTGCCCGACTCGCCCTTGTACGTCTGGTAGTCGCCGTCCAGCGTCTCGTTCATGATCCGGACCAGGTCGCCGCTCTGGTCCTTGGCCAGCAGCTTGTCCCACTCCCGGCCCCACATCACCTTGATCACGTCCCAGCCGGCACCGCGGAAGAACGCCTCCAGCTCCTGGACGATCTTGCCGTTGCCGCGCACCGGCCCGTCGAGTCGCTGCAGGTTGCAGTTGATCACGAAGGTCAGGTTGTCCAGCTTGTCGTTGGCGGCCAGCTGCAGCAGCCCGCGCGACTCCGGCTCGTCCATCTCACCGTCGCCCAGGAAGGCCCAGACGTTCTGGTTGGAGGTGTCCTTGATGCCCCGGTTCATCAGGTAGCGGTTGAACTGCGCCTGATAGATCGCGTTCATCGGGCCGATGCCCATCGACACCGTGGGGAACTGCCAGAACTCCGGCATCAGCCGGGGGTGCGGATACGACGGCAGCCCGTGCGGCGCCTTCGACTTCTCCTGCCGGAACCCGTTCAGGTCCTCCTCGCTCAGCCGGCCCTCGAGATAGCCGCGGGCGTACATGCCGGGCGAGGCGTGGCCCTGGAAGAACACCTGGTCGCCGCCGCCGGGGTGGTCGGGGCCGCGGAAGAAGTGGTTCAGGCCGACCTCGTACAGGGTGGCCGCGCCGGCGTAGGTCGAGATGTGACCGCCGACGCCGACATCGGCCCGCTGCGCCCGGTGCACCAGCACCGCGGCGTTCCAGCGGATCAGCTTGCGGAACTTCCGCTCCAGATCCTCGTCGCCGGCGAACTCCGGCTCCTCCGACACCGGGATGGTGTTCACGTAGTCCGTCGTGTACGCGCTCGGTCCACCCGGCGGCGGCGTGGCCACGCCGACGGCGTGGGCCCGCTCGCTCAGCGCCTTGAGGATGTCGGCCGCGCGCTCACGTCCCCGCGCGGCCACCAGGTCGTCGAAGGACTCGAGCCATTCGGAGGTCTCTTCGGGGTCGATCCGCTGATCTGGGCTCATTGCTGCTGGCAACTTCCTTCCTGAGTCTCCGCCGAGGCATGGGGTGGCGCCCCGGCGGTCGGACAAGCCGAGCCTAGTAGGTATCGCTGCTGCTCGGCAGGGGCCGCCCGAACACCTGCACGCGGACCCACCCCCGATCGACGCTGCGCGCCCGGGAGTGCAGGAGGTTCTCGTGAAACACGTCTTTCCGTTTTACGAGAACCGACGAACGAGCGGGCCCGAAGCGCAGCGGAGCGCGAAGCGAGGCTTGCCGAGCGGAACAGTCAACTCAGTGCTCGTCCGGCGAGCCGAGGACCGGCGCGTGCACGAGCTCACCGTCCTCGCGGCGGAGCGGCACGGGCTTGCCGTCGGCGTCGACGACGTGGCCGTCCTCGATCCGGTCGCCCTCCTTGAGCTTGGCGAACGCCTCGACCTCGGTGAAGTCGATGAAGCGGTCGGCCTCGGCGAACACCGACGAGCCGGGCTTCTGCCGGGCGAACTTGATGTGGTTGAAGAACAGGTTCAGCAGCACGGCGGTGATGGCCGCGGAGCTGATGCCGGAGTGGAAGATGGTCTGGAACCAACCCGGGAAGTCGTTCCAGAACGTCGGGGCAGCGATCGGGATCATGCCCATGCCGATCGAGATGGCCACGATGATCAGGTTCATGTTGCCCCGGTAGTCGACCTTCGCCAGGGTCCGGATGCCGGACGCCGCCACGGTTCCGAAGAGCACCAGCCCGGCACCACCGAGCACGGGGTACGGGATGGCGGCGACGACCCGGCCGAGCACCGGCAGGACGCCGAGCACCATCAAGATCACACCGCCGGCGGTGACCACGAACCGGCTCTTGACGCCGGTGATCGCGACCAGGCCGACGTTCTGGGCGAACGCGCTCTGGGTGAAGCCGTTGAAGATCGGCGAGATGATCGAGGAGCCCATGTCCGCCCGAAGTCCGTTGCCGATCCGCTTGCGGTCGACCGGAGTCTTCACGATCTCGCCGACGGCGAGGATGTCGGCGGTGGTCTCGGTGAGGATCACCAGCACGACGATGGTCATCGACAACACGCCGGCGACGGTGAAGGTCGGGAAGCCGAACGCGAACGGCGCCGGGAAGGCCACGATCGGACCGTTGCCGACATTCGAGAAGTTCGCCATCCCGACGATCGCGGCGGCGACGGTGCCGATGACGATCGCGAACAGCACCGACAGCCGGGAGATGGCCGGGATGTTCGCCCGGCTCAGCACGATCACCACGAGCAGCGTGAAACCGGCCAGCGCGATGTTCTCCACCGAACCGTACGTCGGCAGCTTGGAGTTGTTGCCCATCGCCCAGTTGGCCGCGACCGGCATCAGACTCAGACCGATCGTGGTGATCACCGTGCCCGTGACGACCGGTGGGAAGAACTTGATGATCCGGGCGAAGAACGGGGTGATCACCAACCCGATCGCAGCCGAGGCCATCACCGACCCGAACGCCGCCGGCAGCCCGCCGCCCTGGGTAACGATCGCCGTCAGGGTCGCCACGCTGGCGAAGGACGTCCCCTGCACCAGCGGGAGCTGGGAGCCGAACCACGGCACGCCGACAGACTGCAGGATCGTGGCGAGCCCGCCGATGAACAGGCAGCTGGCGACCAGCAGCCCGAGCTGCGCCGGCGGGACGCCGGCCGCGCCGCCGATGATCAGCGGCGGGGCGATGATCCCGCCGTACATGGTGAGGACGTGCTGGGCGCCGTAGGCGAAGCTGCGGCCGACGCCGAGGAACTCGTCCTCCGGGCGCGCGGCCACCGCCGCGGTGGCCGCGGCGCCGCGCGAGGGATTCGACTGATTCATGGGGGTCTCCTCAGCTGCGAGCGCGGGTCAGCAGAAGCCGGCGATGCCGACCCAGGCCGGATCGGCCGCGTCGGTTCCGGCGCGGGCGATGGTGGCCTCGATCAGGCCGTAGGGGCGGTCGGCGGCGTAGAACACCTCGTTCGGGTTGTCCAGGCCGCAGAACGACAGGTCGGACAGGAAGTGGTGCTTGTTCGGGCAGGAGAACTTGATCTCGTCGATCTCCGGATGCGCGCTGATCACGGCCTCGCCCATCTGGTACAGCGTCTGCTGCAGCGCCTTGGAGTACTCGGCGACGAAGGCGGCGAGGATGATCGAGCGCACGTCGTCGTAGACCGCGTTGAAGTCGATGTCGGTGGTGTTGTAGCGCCAGCGGGTCGCGATGTCGGTGGCCAGGATCCGGTCGGTAGTCTCCTGCAGCGTCGTGTACTTGTCCTTCGGGTAGCCGACGAAGCCGGAACCGGTCGACTTCAGCACGGTCAGACCGTAGAAGCCGCTGATCATGGTGTCGGTGTCGCCGTCGCGGACCAGCACGGCGGTCCGGGTCTCCGGACCGCTCTTGTAGAAGGAGTGGTCGTGGTCGTTGATCCGCGTCCAGCGGTATTGCTCGGCGGCCCAGCGGCCACCGGTGACCCAGTCGAAGTCGCCGGTGAAGTGGTCGGCCAGCCGGATCAAGAAGGCCTCCGGCGACCCCACACCGTCCCGGGCGAAGGCGAAGATCGTGTTCTTCTGGGTGTCGGTGGCGACCACGTGCGCGTTGTCGCCGTCGGTGTGGGCCGCGGCGAAGTCCCCGCGCAGCTGCGAGGTGACGTTCAGGTCCTCGATCTCGTGGCGGTCGGTGTCCCGGGTGATCTTGACCACCCGGTTCTCGGCCTTGCCGTACTGGTTGGCGGTGAGGACGACTTCGCTCATGTCACTGACTCCTGTGTCGTGGTGGGGTTTGGGTGTGGGGACGAACGGTTGCGGCGCTCAGCTGCCGCGGTAGGTGGAGTAGGCGAACGGGCTGAGCAGCAGCGGCACGTGGTAGTGACCCTGATCGGCCCTGGTGGAGAAGCAGATCGAGACCTGGGGGTAGAAGGTCTCGGCCCCGCGGCCGGCGAAGTAGTCACCGGTCCGGAAGTCGATTCTGTAGTCGCCAGGCTCGAGCCGGTCGGGACCGAGCTCGGCCACCCGCCCGTCGTCGTCGGTCACTCCGCTGGCGATCGGCTCGCCGGAAAGGGTGGCCAGCGTTACCGCGACGCCGGCGGCCGGCCGGCCGGCGGTGGCGTCCAGGACGTGGGTGGTCACGTAGCTCATCCGAAGATCCCTTCCAGCCGGAGCGCCGCGATCTGTCGCAGCTGCTCGGCCATGATCGACTTCTCGGTCTCGGCGTCGTTGGCCAGCCGCTGCTCCAGCGCGTCGAGGATCTCCTCGCCCGACCGGCCGGCGGCCCGGATCAGGAAGACGTGCCCGAAGCGCTCCTCGTAGGCGCGGTTGCCTTCGGCGAGCCGGCGCTGCACATCGTCGTCGGCGGAGACCCCGGACTGTTCGGAGCGCGAGTGGTTCGCCTCCGCGCTCGCGCCGCCGGCCCGCTCCCCGATCCGCGGGTGGTGCCTCAGCGCGGAGTCCAGCTCGGCGTCGGTGAACGGGTCGGCCGCCGTCTGGGCGACGTCGACGAGTGCCGCGACGTCGCCGTACGGCCGGCCGTCGACCACCGCGTCGATCCAGCGGTCGACATCCAGGCACGGGCGAACCAGCGCGACTGCGGCGGGCTGCTCCGCGGCGTTGAACTCGGCCAGGGTTGGCACCGAATAGCTCCTCACGATCTCGGCTATTTCGTATAGTGGAACTTGATTTCCGCTATGTCTAATTCTTGACCGCTGCGGTCGCTTTGTCAACTGGAATCGTTCAAGATTTCCGCTGAGTCCGGCCCCTCGCTGGCGCCTCGAACAGCCCGCCACGCAGACCCCCGGCAAACGCGCTGAGCCTGTCGAAGCGCCGCACGAGCGGCGGTCCGACAGGCTCAGGCGACATCCGGGAAACCTAGACGAACTGCCGGGAGAGCTTCGCGTGCCGGTTGACGTCCTTGTAGAGCAGGTAACGGAAGCGGCCGGGGCCGCCGGAGTAGCAGGCCTGTGGGCAGAAGGCACGCAGCCACATGAAGTCGCCCTCCTGGACCTCGACCCAGTCCTGGTTGAGGCGATACACCGCCTTGCCCTCGAGGACGTACAGGCCGTGCTCCATCACGTGGGTCTCGGCGAACGGGATCACCGCACCGGGCTGGAACGTGACGATGTTGACGTGCATGTCGTGCCGCAGATCGCTCGGGTCGGCGAACCGGGTGGTCACCCAGCGCCCCTCGGTGCCGGGCATCTCTCTCGGCTCGACGTCGTTCTCGTGGGTGACGAACGCCTCGGGCCGGTCGAGCCCGTCCACCGGCTCGTACGCCTTGCGGATCCAGTGGAAGCGCAGCGGCTCGCTGCCCTCGTTGTGCAGGGTCCAGCGCTGACCGGCCGGAAGGTACGCGTAACCGCCGGCGTCGAGCCGGTGCTCCTGGTCGTCCACGGTGAGCAGGCCCTCGCCCTCGACCACGAAGACCACCCCCTCGGCCTGCGCGTCCAGCTCGGGCCGGTCGCTGCCGCCGCCGGGCGAGACCTCGACGATGTATTGGGAGAAGGTCTCGGCGAAGCCCGAGAGCGGTCGGGCGATCACCCACAGCCGGGTGTTCTCCCAGAACGGCAGGAAGCTGGTCACGATGTCGCGCATCACCCCCCGCGGGATCACCGCATAGGACTCGGTGAACATCGCCCGGTCGGTCAGCAACTCGGTCTGCGGTGGGTGGCCGCCGGTGGGGGCGTAGTACCAGTTCGTCGAGGTGCTGGGGCTCGTCACGATGCGCTTCTTTCTGGGTTCGTCGGTGAACCGCTCGGTCGGTGGTCTGTCGGTCGGTGATGGGTCGGTGATGGGTCGGTGATGGCGGTCCGGCCGGTCAGCCCACGAGCTGCTCGGTGTCGGACTTGGGCCGGGCCAGCAACTCGAGCTGGGCCGGGGTCGCGCCGGCGGCGCGGGTGAGCTCGTCGGCGTCGAGGGCTCCGCAGACGAAGCCGCGGTAGAGATAGCGGGCCAGCGCTCTGGCCGTGGCCGGCTCGTCCATGATCGCCGAGTCGGCCTTGCCGAGGTACGTCGCCAGCCGCTGGGCCGCGCGGCTGAAACCCTCGCGATAGAAGGCGAAGTTGGCGATGTAGCGGGTCGGGAGCTGGTGCGGATGCAGGTCCCAGCCCTGGTAGTAGGCCCGTTCCAGCCCCCGGCGAACGAGGTCGTAGTGCAGTCGCCAGGCGGCCTTCACGGCGTCGGCGTCGCCGAGCGGGAGGATGTTCGTGGAGCCGTCGGCGAGGTGCACGCCGGTGCCGGCGGCGGCCGCCTGCATCACGGCCTTCGCGTAGTCCGCGCCGGGGTGGGCCAGCGACTGGTATTCGGCGGAAACCCCCAGCGAGGCGCTGTAGTCGTACGTACCGTAGTGCAGCGAGGTGACCCGTCCGGCCCCGGCATGGATCGCCGCGGCGACCGCGGCCGAGCCGTCCGCACCCATGATCAACTGCGGGGTCTCCACCTGGATCTCGAAGCCGAGCCGGCCGGCGGGCAGGCCGGCGGCCGCCTCGTACGCCTCGCAGACGGCGACCATCGCCTCGACCTGACTGACCGTGCTCACCTTGGGGAAGGTGATCACCAGGCCGTCGGGCAGCGATCCGTGGGCCGCGAGCAGCGTGCTGAGGAACAGATCCAGCGTGCGTACGCCCCGGCGCCGGGTCGGCGCCTCGAAGCACTTGAACCGCAGGCCCACGAACGCGGGCGCGACACCGGCCTCGAGCGCGTTCGCGAGCCGGCCGGCGACGGCGGTTGCGTCGGCGTCCTCGGTCTCGTCGCCGCGACTGCCGTAGCCGTCCTCGAAGTCCAGCCGGAGGTCCTCGATCGGCTCGTTCACCAGCTTCGCCTCGACCCGCGAGGCGACCTGCGCGGTCAGCTCGTCGGACAGCCCGACCTCGCGGCAGAGCGCCGCCATCCCGCCATGCTCGGCGACCACGTCCAGGGCGATCCGGCCCCACTCGGCCGGCAGCTCCGGGGTGTAGCGGTCCGCCGCGATGTACACGGTGTGCACCGGCTGGCGCCGGCCGTCCTCGCCCGGGTAGGCCCGGGCCAGGAACGCGTCGGTCTCGGCCAGCCGGTCGTCCAGCGCGGCGAGCGTGGCGTCGGGCAACCGCCCTTCGACAAGCTCAGGGCGCGTGGAGGTGGGCTCAGGGCGCGTGGAGGTGGGCTCAGGGCGCGTGTTCAGACTCATTTGACCAGCTCGTACGCGGGCAGGGTGAGGAAGTCGGTGAAATCCTCGCTCAGGCAAAGATCGGCGATCAGTGTCTTGGCCGGCAGGTAGTAACGCTCGAACCGCTCCGCGTCCACCTGGGTGCGCAGACCCTCGACCTCCTCGTCGAGGATCCGCGAGACCAGGTCGCGGGTGACGGTCTCGCCGGTGTCGGCGAGCACCACCTCGTTCTTGATCTGCTGCCAGACCTGGGAGCGGGAGATCTCCGCGGTCGCGGCGTCCTCCATCAGGTTGTGGATCGCGACGGCACCGTTGCCGGAGATCCAGACCGCGGTGTACGCGACCGCGACCTCCAGGTTGTTCCGCAGCCCCTGCTCGGTGTTGTCGCCCTGCGCCGAGCTCACGTCCAGCAGTTCCGGCCCGGTGACCGAGACCTCCGGCCGCTGCCGGTCGATCTGGTTGGGCCGCTCGCCGAGCACGCCGTCGAACACCTCCTGGCAGACCGGCACGAGGTCGGGGTGGGCGACCCAGGAGCCGTCGAAGCCGTCGCCGGCCTCCCTGGTCTTGTCCGCCTTCACCTTCGCGAACGCGGCCGCGTTGATCTCGGCGTCCTTGCGGCTCGGGATGAATGCGGCCATGCCGCCCATCGCGAACGCGCCGCGCTTGTGACAGGTCTTCACCAGCAGCTCGGTGTAGGCGCGCATGAACGGCGCCGTCATGGTGATGTCGGCTCGGTCGACGAGCACGAACTCGGGACCGGCGTCGCGGAAGTACTTGATGATGCTGAACAGGTAGTCCCAGCGCCCGGCGTTCAGCCCGGACGCGTGATCACGCAGCTCGTAGAGGATCTCTTCCATCTCGAACGCCGCCGGGATGGTCTCGATCAGCACCGTGGCCCGGATCGTGCCGTACTCGATGCCCAGGTAGTCCTCGGCGAAGGTGAAGATGTCGTTCCACAGCCGGGCCTCCAGATGGCTCTCCATCTTGGGCAGGTAGTAGTACGGCCCCTGGCCGTTGTCGATCAGCAGTTGCGCGAGATGGAAGAAGTGCAGCCCGAAGTCGACCAGCGCACCGACGCCGATCTTGCCGTCGACGATCACGTGTGCCTCCGGCAGGTGCCAGCCGCGCGGCCGGGCGACCACGACGGCGAGTGGCGCGTCGGTCCGGAGCTTGTACTCCTTGCCGGCCTTTCCATCGGCACCGGTACGGGTGAACGACAGCGTCCCGCGAGCGCCGTCACGGAGGTTGAGGATCGCGTCGATGACGTTGGGCCAGCTGGGGCAGCTGGCGTCCTCCAGGTCGGCGAGCCATACCTTGGCACCGGAGTTGAACGCGTTGATGGCCATGTTTGCCGGGCTGGCCGGGCCGGTCATCTCCACCCGACGGTCCTGCAGCGCGGCGGGCGCCGGCGCGACCTGCCAGTCGCCGGCCCGGATCTCGGCCGTCTCCGGGAGGAACTCGAGCGACTTCGCCGCCGCCGCCCGCTCCCGCTTGCCGGCCCGGGCGGCGAGCAGTTCATCGCGCCGCGCGGCGAATCGCTGGTGCAGCTGCTCGACGAACGCGAGCGCCTCGGGGGTCAGGATCTCCTCGGCGCGCTCGACGGGGGCGGCGTCGGTCAGTTCGATGCTCATGGTGCCTTTCGGTGTCTGAACTGTTTCGTGGCAGATGATCGGTGCAGAAGAGTGAGGGCTCAGGCGGATACCGAGGTCCGTACGGCCTCGGCGACGGCCGGCGCGACCCGGGCGTCGAAGACGCTGGGCACGATGTAGCTGGCATTCAGCTCGTCCGCAGAGACACAGTCCGCGATGGCTTCGGCCGCGGCGACCAGCATCGGCGTGGTGATCTCCGACGCCGCCGCGTCCAGCAGTCCGCGGAACAGGCCGGGGAAGGCGAGCACGTTGTTGATCTGGTTCGGGAAGTCGCTCCGCCCGGTGGCCACCACGGCGGCGTGCTGCGCCGCCTCGGTCGGATGCACCTCGGGATCGGGGTTGGCCAGGGCCAGCACGATCGCGCCGTCGGCCATCGTGCCTACCTCCTCGGCTCCGAACAGGTTCGGACCGGAGACGCCGATGAAGACGTCGGCACCCACCAGCGCCTCGTGCAACGTGCCGGAGAAGCCCGCTTCGTTGGTGTGCTGGGCGATCCACGTGCGGTGCTCGTCGGTGTAGGTCTCGCCGCGGTGGATCGCGCCCTTGCGGGCCACGGCGACGATGTGGGCCGCACCCTGGGCCTGCAGCAGCTGGATGATCGCATGACCGGCCGCCCCGACGCCGGAGACGACGATCCTGACCTCGTCCATCTTCTTGCCGACCACCCGGAGGGCGTTGATCAACGCGGCCAGGACCACGATGGCGGTGCCGTGCTGGTCGTCGTGGAAGACCGGGATGTCCAGCTCGTCGCGGAGCCGGCGCTCGATCTCGAAGCAGCGAGGCGCTGAGATGTCCTCGAGGTTCACCCCGCCGTAGACCGGCGCCAGCGCCTTGACGATCGAGATGATCTCCTCGGTGTCGGTGGTGTCCAGGCAGACCGGCCAGGCGTCCACTCCGGCGAACTGCTTGAACAGCGCCGCCTTGCCCTCCATCACCGGCAGCGCGGCGGCCGGGCCGATGTCGCCGAGCCCGAGGACCGCGGTGCCGTCGGTGACGACGGCGACCGTGTTCCGCTTGATCGTCAGTCGGCGGGCGTCCTCGGGATGCGCGGCGATGGCGAGACAGACCCGGGCCACGCCCGGGGTGTAGGCGCGGGACAGGTCGTCGCGGTTCTTCAGCGGCACCTTGGGCTCGACCGACAGCTTGCCGCCGAGGTGGAGCAGGAAGGTCCGGTCGCTGACCTTGCGGACCGTCGTGCCCGGCCGAGCGTTCAGCGCCTCGCGGATCCGTTCCGCGTGCTCCTCGTCGATGGTGTTGCAGGTGACGTCGACGACGATGGCATCGTGGCTGGACTCGACGATGTCGAGTGCCGTCACCGCGGCGCCCGTGGCCGCGACGGCGGACGCGAGCTCGGTGGTGGAGCCTGCGGTGGCGCTCACGGCCACGCGGAGGGTGATGGAGTAGCCGGGGCTTGGGGTTGCCATCGAGGGAGTCTCCTGTCTTTCCGTTATCCGGATTCTAGTTTCTACTTCGTGGAAGTTGCAATCCCTGGGCGGGTGCTTTATGTCACATATCGAAATTTTGCTTTCACTATGCGGAATCGCGAAGCCCTCGCCCGATGATCTGGGCGACGCTGTGCAGCACCGGCACCGCTCGGTCGCCGAAGGCCGCGTCGACCCGGGTCAGCGGGCCCGAGACCGAGACCGCCATCGGCGTCGGAGCGCCCGGCACGCTGACGGCGTAGCAGCGAACGCCGAGTTCCTGCTCCTCGTCGTCGATCGAGTAGCCGCGAGCGCGGATGTCGGCGATGTCGGCGAGCAGGGACTCCGGCGTGCCGTGGCTGCGGACCGTCGGCGTCGGCATGCCCACCCGGGACACGATGCCGAGGATCTGGTCGTCGGTGAGGGTGGCGAGGATGGCCTTGCCCACGCCGGTGTCATGCAGGTTCGCGCGTCGGCCGACCTCGGTGAACATCCGCATCGCGTGGGGCGAGGGTTGCTGGGCGACGTAGACCACCTGATCGCCGTCGAGCAGCGCCATGTTGGCGGTCTCACCGAGCTGGCGGACGAGGTGTTGCAGCTGCGGCTGGGCCACCCGGCCGAGCTGGCGACCGGCCCGCTCCCCCAGCGGGATCAGCCGAGCGCCGAGCGCGTACCGTCGGGAGGGCAGCTGGCGCGCGTACCCCAGGGTGACGCAGGTGCGCAGGAGGCGGTGGATGGTGGGCATCGGGAGCTCCGCGGCGGCGGCGAGGTCGCTGAGCGAGATCTCCCCGCCCGCGTCGGCGATGATCTCCAGCAGCTCGAAGACTCGTTCGACGGATTGCACGGTCCCGGATCGGGCCTCGGCAACGGACTCCTGCGGCATCTTGACCCTCCGGAACAAGCCTTGTCGGCGAATGCGTGCTTCCACCATACAGAACTCGATCTCCGCAACGCGAGAGGGACACCGGGATACGAGCACTTGACGGTCCGGCGCTAAACTGGCTAGAGTTTCCGCATCTCAAGAGAAAACTTTCACATAGCGAAATTCGATGGGAGCGAGATGACCCGGTACACCGTCAACGGATCCATTCTGCTGACCGATCTACCGCTGCTCGAGCGACCCGCCGCGATCAAGGCTGCCAGCTTCGAGGCCGCGGAGTTCTGGTGGCCGTTCGCCGAGGCCGAGCCCGCGCCGGCAGATGTCGACGCCTTCGTTGCCGCCCTGGACGACGCCGGTGTGGCCCTGACCGGGCTCAACTTCTTCGCCGGCGACATGCCGGCCGGCGACCGCGGCCTGGTCAGCTGGAAGAGCCGCCAATCGGAGTTCCTGGCCAACATCGACGTGGTGGTCGGCATCGCCGAGCGCACCGGCTGCCGGGCCTTCAACGCGTTGTACGGCCTGCGCAACGACGAGTGCTCCGCCGACGAGGCCGACGCGATCGCCCTGGACAACCTCGAGGCCGCCGGCAACGCCGTCGCGGCCATCGGCGGCACCGTGTTGCTGGAGCCGGTCTCCGGCGCCGAGGGGTACCCGCTGAAGACCGCGGCCGACGCGCTGGCCGTGATCGCGAAGCTCGTCGAGCGCGGCGTCGGCAACGTCAAGTTGCTGGCCGACTTCTATCACCTGACCGTGAACGGCGACGACGTGGACGCAGTCATCCGCGAGCACGCGCCCGAGTTCGGCCATGTCCAGATCGCCGACGCGCCCGGTCGCGGCGAGCCCGGCAGCGGCACCGCTCCGATCGCTCGCTGGATCGCCGACGCCGAGGCCGGCGGCTACTCCGGGTTCGTCGGCCTCGAGTACAAGTCGGCCGATCCCGACCCGTTCGCCTGGCTGCCCCGCGACCAGCGCTCCTGACCCGACCCTCTTGTCCCAGCCCCTCCCCCGGAAACCGAAAGGAACTCCGACACCATGACCTCTCCCTCCGATACGACCGTCGCCTTCATCGGCCTTGGCATCATGGGCGGCCATATGGCCGCCAACCTGGTCAAGGCCGGCTACGACGTGATCGGCTACAACCGCAGCCCCGGCAAGGTCGAGGCCTTGGTCGAGGCCGGCGGCCGCGGCGCGTCCTCGGTCGCCGAGGCGGTGAAGGGGGCCGACGTGATCATCACCATGGTGCCGGACTCCCCCGACGTCGAGGACGTCGCCGAGGGCGAGGGCGGGATCTTCGCCAACGCGAAGTCCGGTGCCGTCTGGGTGGACTGCTCGACCATCCGTCCCGACGTCTCGGCCCGGCTCGCCGAGGCCGGCCGGGAGGCCGGGATCCGCGTGCTCGACGCCCCGGTCAGTGGCGGTGAGGCCGGCGCCAAGGAGGCCAAGCTGTCGATCATGGTCGGCGGCGAGCAGGCCGACTTCGACGAGGTACGCCCGGTGCTGGACGCCGTCGGCACCACCGTCGTCCTGGTCGGCCCGGCCGGCTCCGGCCAGACGGTCAAGGCCGCGAACCAGCTGATCGTCGCCGGCAACTACGAGCTGGTGGCCGAGGCAATCGTCTTTCTCCGGGCCTACGGCGTGGACACCGAGGCCGCGCTGAAGGTGCTCGCCGGCGGCCTCGCGGGGAGCACCGTGCTCGACCGCAAGGGGGCCAGCATGCTGGCCGGCCAGTTCGCCCCGGGGTTCCGGATCGATCTGCACCACAAGGACATGGGCATCATCATCGACTCGGCCCGGGCCAAGGGTGTCACCATCCCGATGGGTGCGCTGGCCGCCCAATTGATCAACGCGCTGCGTGCGCAGGGCGACGGTGGGCTGGACCACTCCGCTCTGCTGCGCGGTGTCGAGCGGCTCTCGGGCCAGAAGGTGAGTGGAGAATGACCAAGATGCGTACGGTCGACGCGGCCGTGAAGATCCTGGAGCTGGAAGGCGCCACCCAGGCGTTCGGCCTGCCGGGCGCGGCGATCAACCCCTTCTACGACGCCATGCGCCAGCACGGCGGGATCAAACACATCCTGGCCCGGCACGTCGAGGGCGCCTCGCACATGGCCGAGGGCTACACCCGGGCCAAGGCGGGCAACATCGGGGTCTGCATCGGCACCTCGGGCCCGGCCGGCACGGACATGATCACCGGACTCTACTCAGCCTCCGCCGACTCGATCCCGATCCTGTGCATCACCGGGCAGGCCCCGGTGGCCAAGCTGCACAAGGAAGACTTCCAGGCCGTCGACATCGCCTCGATCGCCAAGCCGCTGACCAAGATGGCGGTCACGGTGCTCGAGCCGGGCCAGGTGCCGGGCGTGTTCCAGCAGGCCTTCCACCTGATGCGCTCCGGTCGCCCCGGCCCGGTGCTGATCGACCTGCCGTTCGACGTCCAGATGGCCGAGATCGACTTCGATCCCGACAGCTACACCCCGCTGCCGGTCTACAAGCCGGTCGCCAGCCCCGCCCAGGTGGACAAGGCGCTGGACATGCTGATGGCCGCCGAGCGGCCGCTGATCGTGGCGGGCGGCGGGATCATCAACGCCGACGCGTCGGACCTGCTGGTCGAGCTGGCCGAGACGCTGAACGTGCCGGTGGTGCCGACCCTGATGGGCTGGGGCGCCATTCCCGACGACCACCCGCTGATGGCCGGCATGGTGGGCCTGCAGACCGCGCACCGCTACGGCAACGCGACGATGCTGGAGTCCGACTTCGTGATCGGCATCGGCAACCGCTGGGCCAACCGGCACACCGGCGGCCTGGACGTCTACCGGCGCGGACGGACGTTCGTCCACGTGGACGTCGAGCCGACCCAGATCGGGCGGGTGTTCGCACCCGACTTCGGCATCGTCTCCGACGCCAAGGCGGCCCTGGAGCTGTTCGTGGCCGCCGCGAAGGCACGGGTGGCGTCGCGCGACGTGCCCGATTACGGGGTCTGGGTGAAGGACTGCCAGCAGCGCAAGCAGACGCTGCAGCGCCGTACCCACTTCGAGGAGACGCCGATCAAGCCCCAGCGGGTCTACGAGGAGATGAACCGGGCCTTCGGCCGGGACACCACCTACGTGTCGACCATCGGGTTGTCGCAGATCGCCGGCGGGCAGTTCCTGCACGTGTACAAGCCGCGGCACTGGATCAACGCCGGCCAGGCCGGCCCGCTGGGCTGGACGCTGCCAGCCGCGCTCGGCGTGTGCGCTGCCGACCCGGACGCGGAGGTGGTGGCCCTGTCCGGTGACTACGACTTCCAGTTCATGATCGAGGAGCTCGCGGTCGGCGCCCAGTTCAACCTGCCGTACGTGCACGTGCTGGTGAACAACGCCTACCTTGGCCTGATCCGCCAGTCGCAGCGCGGGTTCAAGATGGACTACCACGTCCAGCTCGCCTTCGACAACATCAACGCGTCCGAGGATCTGGTGCAGGGCGCCAAGGGTTATGGCGTGGACCATGTCAAGGTCGCCGAAGGCCTGGGCTGCAAGGCGATCCGGGTGTTCGATCCCGACGAGCTGGGCAACGCGTTCGCCCAGGCACGCAAGCTGGCCAGCGAGTACCGGGTGCCGGTGGTGGTGGAGGTGATCTTGGAGCGGGTCACCAACATCTCGATGGGCGTCGAGATCGACGGTGTCGTCGAGTTCGAGGACCTGGCGCTGACCGGCGCCGACGCCCCGACCGCCATCTCGCTACTGGACTGAACAGGACCCCGATGCGCGTCGTGATCGCCCCGGACAAGTTCAAGGGATCGGTGGAGGCACCACAGGTCGCCGAGGCGATCGCCGACGGCCTGGCCGCCGCTCTGCCCACCGCCGAGGTGCACTGCCAGCCCGTCGCGGACGGTGGCGAGGGCACGGTCGCGGCGGCCCTGGCCGGCGGTTACCGGGCCGTGACGGTGACCGTGACCGGCCCGGTCGGCGATCCGGTCGAGGCGACCTTTGCCGTCGACGGCACCCGAGCGGTGATCGAGATGGCGGCGGCCTCCGGCCTGCTCGTGCTGCCCATCGACGACGCCGGCGAGCCGGTCAAGGACGCGCTCGGGGCGACCAGCCAGGGCACCGGCGAGCTGATCGCGGCGGCGCTCGACCACGGGTGCACCGAGATCGTGCTGGGCGTCGGCGGCAGCGCCAACACCGACGGCGGGGCCGGCCTGCTGGTCGGGCTCGGCGCACGGCTGCTGGACGACGCGGGCGACCCGGTGGCCGCCGGCGGCGGCGGGCTCGCGAGGTTGGCGAGCGTCGACGTCACCGGGCTCGATCCACGGATCGCCGGCGCGTCGTTCACGCTCGCGGCGGACGTGACCAACCCGCTGCTCGGCCCGCACGGCGCGGCCGCCGTGTTCGGTCCGCAGAAGGGAGCGACCGATGCCGATGTCGCCACCCTGGACGCCAACCTGGAACTGTTCCGGGACCGGCTCGCCGACGCCCTCGGGCCGGCCGCGGCGAAGGCTGCGGACGCACCGGGCGCCGGCGCGGCCGGCGGGGTCGGTTATGCCGCGCTCGCCGTCCTCGACGCGGAGCGGCGCCCCGGCGTCGACGTGGTGCTGGAACTGGTCGGGCTCGCCGACCGCCTGACCGGCGTCGACCTGGTGATCACCGGCGAGGGCAGCCTGGACGGCCAGAGCCTCGGCGGGAAGACACCGGTCGGCGTTGCCGCGCTGGCTCGCGCGCACGGCGTACCGACCGTGATCGGCGTCTGCGGACGCAGCCTGCTGACCGAAGACGAGACCCGCAAGGCGGGCTTCGACGAAGTAATCGCCCTGCTCGACCGGCAGCCCGACAGCGCGCGGGCGATGGCCGAGGCCGCCGCGTTGCTGACCGAGATCGGGGGCGAGCTCGGCCGCCGCTACGCGAGCATCGCCACCTGATGAGGAGACAATGATGACCTCCACCACCCGCAGCCTGGCCGCCGTCAACGAGCCGGACACCGTCCGGCGACTGATCGACGAGTTCCGCGCCGAGCACCCGGACAGCGCGGCCGCAGCGCCCGCACCGGCGAGCGACCACGGTCACGACTACGACCTCGTGGTACGTGCCCGGCAGGTGATGACCACCGCCGGGATCGCGGAGCGAGAGATCGGCGTCCGGGACGGGAAGATCGTCGCCATCGAGCCGTTCGGGCACGCCCTCGACGGCGCCGAGACGATCGCGCTGGCCGACGACGAGGTGCTGCTGCCCGGCTTGGTGGACACCCATGTGCACGTGAACGACCCCGGACGTACGGACTGGGAGGGGTTCACCACCGCCACCAAGGCCGCCGCGGCGGGTGGCGTGACGACCATCCTCGACATGCCGCTGAACTCGGTACCGTCCACCGTCACCGGCGCGGCGCTCGAGCTCAAGCAGCTGGTCGCCGCACCGCAGGCGTTCATCGACGTGGGCTTTTGGGGTGGCGCGGTGCCGGGCAACGAGCAGTACCTGCGCGAGCTGCACGACGCCGGCGTGTTCGGCTTCAAGTGCTTCCTGCTGCACTCCGGCGTGGACGAGTTCCCTCATCTCGAGCCGGACGAGCTGGAAACGTACCTGAAGACCCTGCAGACGTTCGACGCGCTGATGATCGTGCACGCGGAGGACTCGCGCGCCATCGACCGGGCGCCCAAGCCGGACGGCGACGTCTACGCCCACTTCCTCGCCTCCCGGCCGCGCGGTGCGGAGAACCTGGCGATCGCGGAGGTGATCGAGCGGACCCGCTGGACCGGTGCGCGCACCCACGTGCTGCACCTGTCCTCCTCGGACGCGCTGCCGATGCTGCGCAGCGCGAAGGCCGACGGGCTGGACATCACCGTGGAGACCTGTCCGCACTACCTGACCCTGCTGTCGGAGGAGATCCCGAACGGCGCGACCGCGTACAAGTGCTGCCCGCCGATCCGCGAGGTCGGCAACCGCGAGCTGCTCTGGGAGGGGCTGCTGGACGGCACGATCGACTACATCGCGAGCGACCACTCCCCCGCGACCTTGTCGCTGAAGGACCTGCAGAACGGTGACTTCGGCGTCGCCTGGGGCGGCATCGCGTCGGTCCAGCTGGCACTCTCGGTGATCTGGACCGAGGCCCGGCGACGCGGTGTCGGCCTGGACAAGGTGGTCGAGTGGATGGCGAGCAAGCCCGCCGACCGGGTCCGGCTGCGCTCGAAGGGCCGGATCGCCCTCGGCTACGACGCCGACCTCGCGATCTTCGCCCCGGATCAGGCATTCGTGGTGGACGCCAAGACCCTGCACCACCGCAACCCGCTGACGCCGTACCAGGGCAAGGCGCTGTCCGGCGTGGTCCGGAAGACGTACGTCCGCGGCACCGCGGTCGACTTCGAGTCCCCCCGGGGCCGCCTGATCCGCCGCGGGATCGATTAGGTCATAGGCCGGTTCGCGCCCGCGGCGCTCCGGTACGTGCGCTGACCCCGTCGAAGCGCCCAGCGCCCATGCCCTTCGACGAGCTCAGGGCGCGAAAGCCCGCACCTGCGCTGCCGGCGTCACACGTTGTGGGCGAGAAAAGCCGGCTCGCGGAAGCCGAGGATGCACTCGATCATGGTCGCGGCGGCGACGGAGGCGGCGACGTCGTGCATCCGCAGGATCCGGGCGCCGGCCAGCGCGCAGACCGCAGCGGCGGCGATCGAGGGCGCCAGCCGATCCGGTTTGGCCAGTCCGGTCGCCTCGCCGACGAAGTCCTTGTTCGACACCGCCGCCAGCGTCGGCAGGCCCAGTGCGGCGATCTCGGCGAAGCGCCTGGTCAGGTCCAGCGAGTGCAGCGTGTTCTTGTTCAGGTCGTGGCCGGGGTCGATCACGATCCGCGACTCGGGCACGCCGAGCCCGACCGCATGCTCGATCCGCTCCGCCAAGAAGGCACGCACCTCGGTAACGACGTCGTCATAACGGGGCGCGCGGAGATGGACGTGTGGCTCGGCCCGGCTGTGGGTGATCACCAGGGTCGCCTCGGACACCGCGACCACCGCCGCCAACTCGGGGTCGCGGAGACCACTGGTGTCGTTGACCACCGAGGCACCGGCCGCCAGACAGGCGGCGGCCACGTCCGCGCGCCAGGTGTCGACGGACACCACGACGTCGGAGACCGCCGTCACCGCCTCGACCACCGGCACCACCCGCTCGATCTCGTCGGCGACGGCAACGTCCGGGGTGTCCGGCGAGAACGGTACGCCGCCGATGTCGACCCAGCCCGCGCCCGCCTCGGCTGCCGCCAGCGCGGCGGCCACCGCCGACTCCAGCCCGTACGTCCGCCCTCCGTCGAAGAACGAGTCAGGCGTCCGGTTCACGATCGCCATCACCACGATCTGCCGGTCGAAGTCGAAGACCTGCCGCCCGATCGGACGTCGCGGCGCGGCGATCGTCGGCACAAACCACGACTCGGGCACCGGGCAAGTGTGCCCGATGCCCGAGTCGTTCCCCGATCAGCGGCCGGTTTCGGTCTCGTGCTCGATCTGGCCGGCGTTGTTGCTGAAGCCGACGGCCGACACCGACGGAGCGCTCGCCCCGGCAGCCGCGACCAGCGTCAGCTTGTACTGCAGATAGCGCGAGCTACCGCTGACCCGGCCGGACTTCGGCACGCTCTGCCAGTCCGTCCACGAGCCGTCCGGGGTCGACATGCTGCCCGTCCGCACGCTCAGCGCGAGCGTGGTCCCGGCCGGCACGCTGGCCCGGATCGAGGCCCGGTCCCAGTCCACCATCGCCTGGGCGTCGAGGATCCCCGACGTGAAGGTTCCCTTCCGCGCGACCCCGGTCTTGCCGGCGAGCGTGATCGCGCCGATCCCGCTGTCGTCGATCGTCGCGTCTCCCGCGGTCTTGCCGAGCCGGAACGAGGCGGTCTGCTGGTCGGTCACACCGGCCGCCGGTGTGGTGAACGAGCGCACCTTGCTACTCCCGGTGTTGCCGGACGCATCGGTGGAGTCCCCCGCTATGAAGTACGTCGTGTCGGGGTCCAGACCGGTCAGCAGCAGCTGATGGTCGGTGGCGAGGTCGTCGACCTCGCCCACCTGGGTCAGCTTGTCCGCACTCTTGCCGAGCCGCACCACCGCCGAGCTGGGCTCGTTCGTGGTCCAGCTGACCAGCGCCGTGCCGTCGGGCAGTGCCGACGCCGCGGCAGACGTGATCTTCGGTGCGGTGGTGTCGGCGCCCGGCGTGGTGAAGCTCGCCGGGGCCTGGTCGGCGGCCGGCGACGTGACGGTACGTCCCTTCAGGTCGGTCGAGGTCACCCGGTAGTAGTACGTCGTTGCGGCCTTCAATCGCTTGATCGTCACGGAGTGCTTCCGGGCGGTGTCTTTGCGCACCGTCTTGTCCGTCAGCGCCGTCTTCGAGGTGCCGATCGTCACCTCGCTCGTCGCGGTAGCCGGGGTGTCCCACGACAGCGTCGCGACGGCCAGGTCCGGGCTGGCGCTGACGTCGGCCGCGAGAGCGGTGACCGCCATCGCAGCGGCCGGGGCCGCGTACGTCGCCGCGTAGGTTCCGGCCGCCGCCGCGTACTGCGCGTACGACTGTCCCTTGATCGTGACGATCGTGTAGCTGACGTTGCTGCCGCCGTTCGTCAGCCCGTTCAGCTGCGTCCCGTTCGGTCCGGCGATCGGCACCATGCCGGTCAGACCGCTGGCGCCCGTGCCCACCTTCACGGTGAAGCTGAGCGTGTTCGCGTTCCAACCGATGTTGGCGTACGACGACGCGTTCCGGCCGTCCAGCCACGTCGTCATCTGCTTGCCGCTGACGATGGGCACGTTGTGCGACAGGGCCGACGACACCAGCGCGTCGCTCTGCGGCTCGGTCGAGGAGTCGGTGTGGAAGTTCACCGTGAACGCCCCGTAGTAGCCGGTCGAGCCGAGCGCGTTGTTCAGCAGCGTGTCGATCGTTGCCGGGAAGGACTGGTCGGACTCGTCGGTCATCTGGGTCGCCGCCTGATAGACGTCGATCATGCTGCCGTCGGTGTCGGCGAACCGCATCGGCATCCCGGAGCCGGTCATGAAGCCGGGCCGGTCCTGCACCCACGATCCGGGCCAGTAGTAGTAATTCCCGTCCATCCGCATCCCGTTGGCCAGCTCGGTCTTCGGCTGGGAGGACCAGTCGCTGAACGCAATGCAGTGGGTGCGGTTGCTGACCGGCGAGGGCAGACCCGGGTAGTTGGCCTTCCATGCCGACACATCGTTGGCATAGAACGACGCCAGCGACGAGGGAGTGAAGTTGCCGCAGTTGGTCGTCTCGTGCACGCCCACCTCGAAGCCCTGGTTGGTATAGGACACCGCGGATGCATTGGACAGTGGCGTGCTCGGGTAGACGTAGCTGCTGTAGCGGAAACAGGTCCAGTCGCTGACGCTGCAGCCGCTCGGGCTGTTGGCGATCATCTGGTCGAACCGGCCTGCGGTGCCGCCGTTGCCGTGGTCGTCACCGGTGCCGATCACGACAGCCTTGTAGCCCTTCGGGAAATACCAGAACCGTGGCAGTGGCTTCTTGTCCCGGTTCATCGTCTCGACCAGATTCGCCAGCAGCCGCTGCTGCTCGTCGGCCTGCGGGATGGCGACCTTGGCCAGGTTCACCCAGTCCGACGTCGGCGATCCGCCGAAGTACATGTCGTCGGACCGGATCGGCGACTGGCCGTCACGCTCCTGCCCGGCCCAGGCCGGGTTGCCCTGTCGCATCTGGACGATGGACAGCGGCAGGTCGTAGGTGAACGCGGCCGCCTCGCCGCCCGCGGTGCCGACGCTGCGCAGGGTCACCGCTGGGAAGCTGGTGGCCGTGGTCGCGTTGGAGTACAACGTCGCGATCGCGCTGGTGCCCGACTGCAGGGTGTAATTGTCGGCGGCGCCGTGGAACTGGATCGTGTCGCCGACGATGCCCGCGCCCGGGGCCGTGGAGTTGTCCACCTTGAGGTAGCGGTCGGCAGTGGTGCCGCCGGCCGCGGTGATCCCCAGCAGGGTCGACAGGTTCGAGCCCGGCCGCATCGCGATCAGATTCCCGCCGCCGTTCACCCAGGTGCTCAGGTCGCTCGCCTGGGATGCGCCCAGCGTGACGTTGCCCAAGATCACCAGGTCGTAGTTGGCGAGGGTCGTCGCCGACACCGTGCTCGCGTCGATGGTGGCGAACTCGTTCAACCCCTCGGTCCGGAGGATCTCGGCGAGGTACTTCGAGTACGGGTTCGCCGAACTCGTGACGACCGCGATCGGGCCGCCCGGGCCCTGGTCCGGCGGTGGCGGGGGCTCGGCACCGGTGCTGAACGACCAGCTGGTCGAGGTCATCGTGTTGCCGGCGCTGTCCTGCGCGCCGCTGACCGTCATCGTGTAGCCGGTCGAGTACGACAGTGCCGAGCTCGGCGTGAACGTCGCGGTCTGCGTGCCGGCGTTGTAGGTCGTGGTGCCGGCCACGGTCGCGTTGGAGGCGTTCTTCAGCACCATGCTGATCGAGGCGGGTGTCACCGGCTCGGAGAACGTGGCCGCGACCGGCGAGCCGACCGCAACCCCGCTCGCCCCGTCGGCCGGCGACTTGACGGCGACGGCGGGCGGCGTGGTGTCGTTCGCCGTGGTCGAGAAGACCACGTCGACCCAATAGTTGCTGGACTGGTAGGTGCTGTTCGGGTAGCCCGTCGCGCCGTACTTGTACACGCCGTTGCCGCCGTCGGTGCCGTTGCGCAGCGCCGTCAGCGGACCGTTCGTCGTCGCCGCCGTGGCGAAGTAGGTGTTGTTGGAGGAGTACCGGCCGACCGGGGCGTAGTAGGACGCGACGTAGGTCGTGTTGGCCGCGATCGCCACCGGTCCGGTGAACAGTGCCTGCTGCCAGCCGGTCGCCGACTCACCGGCGAAGGTCACCGAGGCCAGCTTGGTGCCGTCGGTCTTCCACAGCGAGCCGACGTGGGTCCCGGTGTTGCCCGATCCCTTGTAGAACCGGATCCCCGTGACGTAGCCGGCCTGGGTCGCGCGGAACTTCACGCCGACCTCGACGGCGGAGTTGTCGGCGGTGGACGGGGTCCCCGGCACGGCCGTGGACGGCCAGACCGAACACGGGCAACTGCCTGCCGCCGCCGCGGTGGTGAAGCTCCAGGTCACCGGATCCATCTGGTTGCCGGCAGTGTCCTTCGCGCCGCTGAGCGTCACGGAATACGTCGTCGACGTCGCCAGGGCCGCCGACGGCGTGAAGGTTGCCACCCGGGTCGTGGTGTTGTAGCTCTGCGTGCCGGCTACCGAGGTGGTCCCCGGCCCGGTGACGGCCCAGCTGATGGTGCTTTCCTGGACGTTCTCGCTGAACGTCGCGGTAATGCTGGTCGACCCGGTCGCCACCCCGGTGGCGCCGGCCGCCGGGGACCGATCGGTCACCGTCGGCTTGGTCGTGTCCGCACCACTGCTGGTGTAGACGACATCGACCCAGTAGTTGGTGGACTGGAAGGAACTGGACGGGAAGCCGCCGCCGGAACCGTAGCGGTAGACCCCGTTGCCGCCGTCGGTCCCGTCGGCCAGCGCCGTGAGCGGGGAATTCACCGTGGCGCCGGCGGCGAAGAAGTTCTCGTCCGCGGCATAGCGTCCGTTGGGTGCGTAGTAGGAGACGATGTAGGTCGTGTTGGCGGTGATCGCCACCGGTGTGGCGAAGTTCGCCTGCTGCCAGCCGCTCGCCGTCTCGCCGGTGAAGGTCACGGTCGCGAGCCGGGTGCCGGCGGTGTTCCAGAGCGAGCCGGTGTGCGTGCCCGTGTTGGCGCTGCCCTTGTAGAACCGGACCCCGGAGACGAACCCGTCCTGGTCGGCGCGGAACTTCATCCCCAGCTCGACCGCGACGTTGTCGCTGTCGGAGACGACGGTCGGCGTCTGGGTCGCGGCGAAGACCGAGCAGGGGCAGGTCGCTGCGGCGGCTCGCTCCGGCAGGCTGACCAGGAAGGCAGCGGCCAGGCCGAGCGCCAGCACCACCGCCATCAGGCGCGTTCGGGTACGCGAAACATGAGAAATGATCATCGGTGCTTCCTTCGCTGGCGCGATCAGTTGGCGACGAAGACGACGTCGACCCAGTAGTTGCTGGACAGGTAGCCGCTCGACGGGAATGTGCTGGTGGAGGTGTAGCGGTAGACGCCGTTCACCCCGTCGGTGCCGTTCGCGAGCGCGGTGAGCGGACCGTTCGTCGTCGCCGTGCCGAAGTAGTTCTCGTTCACCGAGTAGTGCCCGTTGGGCGCGCGGTACGAGACCACATAGGTGGTGTTGGCGGTGATGCTGACCGGGGTCGAGAGCGCCATCTGTTGCCAGCCGCTGGCAGTCTCACCGGTGAACGTCACCCTTCCGAGGTTCGTCCCGGTCCGGCTCCACAGCGTGCCCACGTGCGTACCGGTGTTGCCCGGCCCCTTGTAGAAGCGAATGGCGGTGATCTTGCCGGCCTGACTGCTGCGGAACTTCACCCCGACCTCGGTCGCGGCCGTGTCGGAGTCCGCCAGTGTGCCGGGGGTGGCGGTCGAGGGCCAGATGCTCACCGACGCGGGTGTCGCTGCTCCGGTGGTGAAACTCCAGCTGACCGGCGACATCAGGTTGCCGGCCACGTCCTTGGCCCCGGAGACGCTCACCGAATAGGTGGTCGACGCCGCCAGTGCGGAGGTCGGCGTGAACGTGACCGTCGTGCTGGTGCCGGTAGTGGGACTCGTGCTGCCCGCCACCGCGCCGCCTGGTCCGGTCACGGCGATGACCGCGGTGGACGCCTGCACCGGCTCGCTGAACGTCGCTGCCACCGTGCTGTTCGTCGCCACCCCGGTTGCTCCGGAAGCCGGCACCCGGGTCGACACGGTCGGCGGCGTGGTGTCCGGCGGCGGCGCCGCAACGGTGGTGAACGTCGAGGTGACGGGATCCATCACGTTCCCGGCGGCGTCGGTCGCGCCGCTGACCTTGACCGTGTACGTCGTCGCGTTGGCCAGCGACACGGTCGGTGTGAAGGTGGCCTTGCGCGTGCTGGTGTCGTAGCTGGTGGTTCCGGCGATGCTGGTGCTGCCGGCGGTGAGGGTGATCGAGGCGGCGGACACCGCTTCGCTGAAGGTCGCGTTCGGGGTCACCGACGTCGCGACGTCGGTCGCCCCCGCGGTCGGCTGCTGGGCGGTAACGGTCGGCTTGGTGGTGTCGGGCGCCGTGGTGGAGCTGAAGACGACGTCGACCCAGTAGTTGGACGAGGCGTAGCCGAGGGTCGGGAACCCGGTCGCCCCGTACTTGTAGACGCCGTTGACGCCGTCGGTGCCGTCGGCGAGCGCGGTCAGCGGTCCGTTGCTCGTGGCCGTGGCGAAGTAGCCGTCGGTCGACGCGTAGTGACCGTTCGGGGCGAGGTAGGACGCGACGTAGGTGGTGTTGGCCGTGACCGCGACCGGAGCGGCGAAGTCGGCCTGCTGCCAGCCGCTGTCGCTCTCGCTGCCGAAGGTGACCGAGGCCAGCTTCGTGCCGCTCGCCGACCACAGCGATCCGACGTGGGTGCCGGTGTTGCCGCTGCCCTTGTAGAACCGGATCCCGGTGATGGATCCGCTCTGCGTGGCGCGGAACTTGACCCCGACCTCGATCGAGGTCGCATCGGGATCCGACGCGACGCTCGGGGTGGTGGTGCTCGGCCAGATCGTGCACGGGCACCCACCCGAGTTCGGCGGTGTGCCGGTCCCGACGGTGATCGTCCGGCCGGCTCCCGGCGTCTCCGTCCGGGCCGAGTCGTCGGTCGCCCGGGTCTTGATCGTCAGGGTCGCGTTCACGCTCGGCGTGAAGGTGTACGACCAGGCGCCGGTGCCGCTCGCCGGGTGCCAGGACGCGCCGCCGTCGACCGACACCTCGACGCCGGCGACCACACCGCCTACGTCGGTCGCGGTGCCGCTGATGGTCAGCGGCGACCCGGCCGGGACGGTGGCGCCGTCGGCCGGAGCTGTGATGACCGACGCCGGTGGGGTCGTGTCGGTGCTCGCGGTCGCCGCGACCAGGCCGCTCTGCAATGTCGCGGGCTGGGCGCCCATGTCGGCGAACAGGTTGACGGTTGCCTGCTGGACCGCGGTATCCGCGGTGTTGTTCGGGCCGTCGGTCACGTGGTGGCTGTCAAGTCCCCAGGCCCACTGGATGGTGCCGGCGCCGAAGACGAGGGCGCCACTCGGCGCCCGGTACAGGGTGAGGTGGTGGGTGGCGCTGCCGGCTGCGTACGTGCTGCCGTAGTCCTGCAAGTAGCTGGACACGTTCTGGCTGTCGGAGGAGAGGAAGACCAGGCCGGCGGGCCGGGAGCCGTTGTCCGGGCTCTCGTCCCACTCGTAGCCGAGAATCCCGTCGCCCAGGGTGGCCGTTGCTCCGGCCGCGAGGCTGGCGACCCTGGTGTTCCGCCAGAACCGCAGGCTCTTGTACGCCGCCCCGACGTGCATGTCGGTGGTGCAGCAGTTGACCGTGAAGATCGTGCCCGTCAGCGCGTTCTCCGGCCGGCCACCGTCGGCCGGCGGGCTGAACCGGGGATCGCGCCAGGTCCCGGTCCACGTCGGCGGATCCTGCGGGTCGATCTTGGCGTTGGAGTGGGTCTCCTTGTAGGTGACCAGGGTGCGGTACGGGGTCGAGGTGCCGTCGATGGAGTTCTCCCACCGGGTCTTCCAGAAGACCTCGTTGCCACTGAAGAACGCCAGGTTGACGCCGGCGTCGCGGGCCGACTCGACGTTCGCCCGCTGGTTCCCCGACCAGTACTCGTCGTGGCCGACCGACAAGAACGTCTTGTGGTTCTTGATCAGCGAACCGCGCCGGTCGGTGTCCATGCCGGTGGTGTAGCTGACGTCGTACCCGTTGGCTTCGAGGAAACGCACCATCGGGTACTCGGCGTTCCAGACGAAGTCGTGCGTCTCGACGCCGTCATTGGTCTTGAACGGCCGGTTGTAGCTGAGCTTGTACGCCCGTGGCGTGTTGCCGCTGGTCCCCGGGCCCCCGACGTAGAAGCTGTTGCCGCCGTAGGAGTTGTAGGCCTGCCAGGTCGTGTCGGAGGTCTGCATGAACAGGTCCGAGTGGCTGGAGTCGTCGCGGACGATGAACATGATGTGGCTCGCCGAGCTGCCGGAGTAGATCCGGGCGAAGTAGATGCCGGACACCGCGTCGCTCGGCACCGCCCAGCTCGCGCTCTGCGACCAGTTGCCGCAGTCGATCAGACCGGTCGTGCTGTCGGTCTTGCAGTTGGGCTGATCGGTCGCCGTCGGGTTCGGAATGCTGGTGATCTTGCGAGCGCCGTTGCCCTGGTAGTAGCCGAGCCGGTAGATGTCCATCGAGTAGCTGCTCAGCGAGGTGTCGATCTTGAACCCGATGGTGCCGCCGACGTTCACGCTGATGTCGGTCGCGAAGCCTTGCAGATTCGCGCTGCCGGCACCGCTCACCTGCCAGGTGGTCTCCGGCGTGCCGGTCTTGGTGTTCTCGCAGGCGATCTTGCTGGTGACCGGTGCGTCGCAGGGCGCCGCGGCGACCGGTGGCGGTGGTAGCACCACCAGCACAGCCAGCCCCAGCGTCAGCGCCAAGACCACACTGAGCAGACGACGGGAGCGTGACTCCCCGAACGCGCGCAGCACTGCACCCATGCCCACGACACTTTCCATCGAAGCACGGCGAGTCGTCAGGTCCCGTCGTGCGGCCCCCTGCCTACCCCCCACGGGCACACAGTCCAACGCGTGTGAGCACTCGGACACTGAGCGTCCGAGCCGTCGCAGGTCGGAGTCAAGCACTTCGCCGCGGGCATCGCGGCGATAGTGAAAAGAAACCTCGGAAAAAGATCAAGAGTGAAGATCCGCCGCCGTATCGGACGAGCGCGGGACGGGCAGCGCGGCCGGACGACGCAAAGGGCCGGCCCCGAGTGGAGCCGGCCCTTGCGCGAAGGTGGAGGTGGCGGGAATCGAACCCGCGTCCTGAAGCGACGAACCAGGTCTTCTCCGGGCGCAGCTGGTGCTGTCGTTCTGCTCGGCCCCTGCGCTCGCGCCAGCACGTCGCAGACAGGCCCAGTCTCAGTTCATGTCCCTGCTAGGCCCCAAGACATGTCCTGGCAGGTCAGCCTTCTAGATGAGGCCAGGGTCCGGGACGAAGGCGTTCCCGGTCTGACCGTTCACCTCACCGCTCAGGCGGCGAGAGCGAACTCAGTGCGCTTAGAGTTGGCACTTATTGGTTTCCAAGGGACATTAACGAGTTGACCTTGGATTCTCGGCCCGCTTCCCCTGGGACTATCGACCCCAGTCGAAACCGATCACCCCCTGTTGAGTTGTCAGCCCGTCCAGTCTAGCGCTACTTCTCCGACAGCACCTCGAGCTTTAGCACCTGCTTGACCGGGTTGCGCCAGTTCTCGCCCTGCAGCGCCTTCGCCCCGCCGACGATCGTCAGCACCAGCCAGCCGAGCCACATCAGCGGCATGATCCAGTCGAAGATGCTGAGGCCGGTGATCCCGCCGACGATGGCCACCACCACGAAGGCGATCATCGCGATCAGCTGGAAGTTGAAGGCCTTCGCGGCCTCCTTGCGGGTGAACGACCCGGGCCGCGACAGCGCGAACACGATCGCAGGCCCGACGATCCAGCTGAACAGGGCGGAGAAGTGCGCGAAGCCGGCCGTGCCGCGGCCGGCCTGCTGCCGCACCTCGGGCCGGATGATGGGCTGGTAGGCGGGGTGAACCCCCAGCGCCTGGGATGGCACCGGCACGGTGACCAGCCCATAGAAGGCCTCGTTCAGATCCTTGCGGGTGACCGCGCCGAGCACCTGGCCCATTCGCTGGTCGAACTCGGCCTCACTGACCCGGCCGTCGGCGTACGCGTCCTTCAGCCAGGCCTCGGCCCGGTCGCGCTGCTCGGTCGTCACGGTGAGTCTCAGGCTGGGGTGCTCATAGGCGGCGTTCATACCAGCCAGCGTGCCCGTCTGCGCCGGCCGGCACCATCCGGCGTTCCCCCGGCGCTCCCCGGAGGGGCCCGGGGTAGGTTGGCCCACCATGAGCGAAAAGCCCGAGATCGATTTTCCCGCCGGCCCGCCGCCGGTCTCCCTCGACATCCTCGACATCCGTGAGGGCGACGGCGCCGAGGCCGTCCCCGGCAAGGTGGTGAGCGTGCACTACGTCGGGGTCGCGCACAGCACCGGCGAGGAGTTCGACGCCTCCTACAACCGCGGCGCGCCGCTGGAGTTCCCGCTCGGCGCCGGCCGGGTGATCCAGGGCTGGGACACCGGCGTTGCCGGGATGAAGGTCGGCGGCCGCCGCCAGCTGACGATCCCGCCCGACCTGGCGTACGGCGACCGCGGTGCGGGCGGCGTGATCAAGCCGGGCGAGACCCTCATCTTCGTGGTGGACCTGCTCCAGGTGCGGTAAGCCCAACCGCTACCAGCTGCTGCTGCCGCCGCCTCCGCCGCCGCCGCCGGAGAAGCCGCCGCCACCGAACGAGCTGCCACCGCTGCCGAAGCCGGTGCCGCTGCCCCCTGAGGAGGCGACGGGGGTCGCGGCGTTCGTCAGACTGCTGGTCAGGAAGCCGGTGTTGAAGGCGGCCAGGTTGTAGTTGCCGACGTACCAGTAGGGAACGGTGTTCGGCAGCCGCCCCATCGCCACCAGGTCGCCGCAGATCTTGGCCCAGCGGTCGGCGAGCTCGAAGGCGATCGCCCAGGGCAGGTACTTGGAGAAGATGTCCTCGCCCTCCTCGAAGCGGAGCTGGTTCGCCTCGGCGGTGGCCAGATAGGTCTTGAAGCCCTCCACCTGATCGGTCACCGCGCGGCCGTCGGCGGTGCGCTGCCCGCGCCGCAGCTTGTAGCGGATCACCATGATCGTGATCAGGATCGGCAGCAGCGGCAGCAGGATCCACAGCACCCAGGCGCCGAGCGCGAAGACGAGCACCACGGCACCGATGATGCTGCCGAAGCCGAAGCCGTGGGTGGCGGCCGCCGACGGCACCTTGCGGAACCAGCCGCGGGCGGCGACCTGGTTGCGAACGGCCTCCCGCATCGCGGTATGCGCGGTGAGCAGGCTGCCCTGCTCCGAGAGGTCCTTGACCGCACCCGGCGGCTGCCCCCCGAACAGGTTCGTCAACAGCACCATCTCGTGCGGGGCGGCCGCGACGTCGGGATTGACCAGGGTGACGGTGAACTCGTCATCGCCGCTGCTCTGCACGGTCAGTGCGCCCCGGACTGCGAGGTCGATGATGGTCGCGGCGGTCTCCCGGGCGTCGACCTGACCGTCGACGAGCAGCCCCGCCTCTGCCACCGGAATCCGGGGCGGGGAGAACGCGACCGGGATGGGCAGATCCGGGTCGTTGGCGACGACCTCGGCGGTCTGCCCCGGCAACGGCACGGTGCCCGGCGGCAGGCCCGCGTAGCGACGGTCGCGGCCGTTCTTGCGCCACCAGAACACGCCCACGATCGGCGAGCCGATCAGAATCGCGGCCGCACCGGCGAGCGCCGCACCGATCCCGATCTTCTCCCCCGTGGTCAGCTTGGCGGCGTTCGGCTCCAGATGGGGTTTGTTGTCGCTGACCAGGCCGGGCTTGATCTTGACGCCGATGCTGACGTTCTGCCCGGCGGGGAGGTTGCTCTGGGCGAACTTCGCGACGCCGCCGGCGACGGACCCGTCGGACTCACACGGTGTTGTGCTGCGGACCGGGCCGGCGAAGCACGAGGTGTCCTGCGCACCGCCGGGCACGGTCGCCGTGATGCTCAGCTTCGAGATCTCCGGGTTCCCCGTTCCGGTCGCGTCCCAGTAGAACTCGTCGTACGGCGGGCTCGCGCTCGGGAACGACCGCATCGCGCCCGTGACCTGATAGGAGATGACGTACGTCGCGGTCGGGCTCGACACGGTCTGATTCGGGTCGCCGATCTTGATCGCCGTCTCCACCAGCCGCCCGTTCTGCTCCGAGCTGGTGCTGGTCGTGAACTGAGTGGCGACCGGATCGGGGCTGGTCACCGCGATGTGGTCGATCCCGTAGACCACGTCGTTCTCGTCGTTGTCGTCGGGTTCGCGGGTGACCAACGTCCGGATGATGCCGTGCCGGCCCGAGTTGGAGCCGAACCGCCAGACGAACGTCTCCTTCACGTCCAGGACGCCGCTCGGCTGCATCGTGTAGGCGATGTCGAGCGAGTCGATCTGGTCGTCGGCCGCGCGGGCCAGCGGAGCGCGGACCAGGGTCAGTGCCAGGCCCAGCAGCAGCGCGGCGAGCACGGCCAGCACCAACCGGTGCCGCGACCGCTCGATCGCGACTGCCTGGGATCGGTCGGTCAGCACACTCACTCTCCCCTTCTTCGGGCGGCCAGCGCGCGCTCGGCCTCCCGCTTGCTCTCCCGTTCGGCGATGCTCTGCCGCTTGTCGTACTCGCGCTTGCCGCTGGCCACGGCCAGCTCGACCTTCGCGTAGCTGTCGGCGAAATAGATCGACAACGGGATCAGTGTGGTGCCAGCGGAGGCCAGATCCCGTTCGATCCGGGTGATCTCCTTGCGATTGAGCAACAGCTTGCGGGTACGCCGAGCGGTGTGATTGGTCCAGGTGCCGTGGCTGTATTCCGGGATGTGCGCCTGGCGCAGCCACACCTCGCCGTCGTCGAGGGTGGCGTACGCATCGGTCAGGTTGGCCCGCCCCTCACGCAACGACTTGACCTCGGTGCCGCTGAGCACCAGACCGGCCTCGTAGGTGTCGTGGATGTGGTAGTCGTGCCGCGCCTTGCGGTTCTGCGCCACCAGTTTGCGGCCCTTGTCCGCGCTCGACTTGCTGCTCATGGGCTCCATCTTCCCTGGCCACACCAGCGGGTTTAGCGTTCGGGTCATGCCCGAGCCCCGTCTGCTGTACGTCCTGCGGCACCGTCCCGGGCCCGCGATCGCAGCGGGCGAGAGCGTCTTCGACCATCCCGGCATCGCCGATCACCTCGAGTTTCTCGGCCGGCGGGCCACCGACGGCAGCCTGATCGCCGCCGGTCCGCTGGAGGAGGGATCCGGCGAGGGGATGACCGTGATCGCGGCCGCGTCGCTGGCAGAGGCCGAACGGCTGGCCACCACCGACGACCAGAGCGTCGTCGCTGGCGTGCTTGCGGTCGAAGTCCGGGCCTGGCAGGTGGTGATGGACCCCGGCCTGGTCACCATCCGGTCCGCCCCCGAGCCCGACTGAGCCGAGCTCTCCGTCAGGTTCGCACCCCTGAGAACGGTTCGCACCGCTTCTACCGGGTGCGGGCCGTCCTACGGGGTGCGAAGGCCCCGACTGATGATCGGGACACTCAGTACAGCCATCCCATTGGGTTCACCACGCTGCCGTTCAGCCACACCATCAGGTGCAGATGGCACCCGGTGGAATAGCCGGTCGTGCCGACGTACCCGATCACCTGGCCCTTGCGCACATGCTGACCGACGTGGACGACATAGCGGGTGGCGTGGTTGTAACCGGTGGTGACGTACTTCCCGTCAATATAGCCGTGGTCGATCATCAGCCGGTTGCCGTAGCCGGCGTTGTAGTACCGTTCGGCGACCGTGCCCGAGTACGCGGCGCGGATCGCGGTGCCGCACCCGGCGCCGAAATCGGTGCCGTCGTGCAGCTTCCAGACGTGCAGGACCGGGTGGAACCGCATCCCGTACGGCGACGTGATGGGTGCGCTGACCGGGTAGATGAAGCCGCGGTGCGCGCCACCCCCGCCGGACCAACCGGACGAGCCGCCCGACGATCCGCCCGAGGAGCCGCCCGACGACCCACGCGAACGGTGGCTGGAGCCGCCGCTGGAGCCGTGCGAGGACGCGCTCTTGCGCGCCT
>NZ_BAABAB010000001.1:77998-112797 GCF_039537205.1 Microlunatus ginsengisoli
CTCCGCGGCGGCCTTGCGCGCGGCGGCGGCCTTGGCCTTGGCGATCCGGATGGCGATCCGCCGCTCGACCGACGCCCGCTCCTTGACCAGACCCGCATAGCGGGCCCTGTCGTTGGCGACCTCGGTGGCCGCGGCCCGCTGGTCGGCCTGCTGCTGGACCAGCAGTCCCGCCACGGCGGCTTCCTGGGCGGCGGCACGCGCCTGCAGGGTCCTCTTCAGGACGAGGTTGTCCGCGGCTGCCTTCCGGTCGGCGGCGACTTGGGCCTCCAGCTTGGCCTGCTTCGCCCGCTTGGTCTCGAGCTCGGCCTTCAGCGTCTTCAGCCGGTCCAGCTCGGCCGCGGCGTTGTCGAACAGCGTGGTGGACCACTGCATCCGGGTGGCCACGTCCGCCGTCGAGTCGTCCACCAGCATCGCGATCGGGAGCAGGTTGGTCTGCTGCTGGTACTGGTAGCGCACCACGTCGGTGGCCGTTCGCTGCTGGGCGTCCAGCAAGCGCTGGCCCTCCGCGACCGCGGCCCTCGCCTTGTCGAGATCCAGTTTCGCCTGCTTCAGCTTGGCCGCCATGGCAACGTCGCGCGCCTTCGCGGCAGCCAGCTCGCGCTCGGTCTGCGCCAGCGCCGCCTGCGCCTCGGCGAGCCGGGCCCCGGTCGACTGGACGGCGGCGGTCGCCGAGGCAAGGGCCGCGTTGGAGTCGTCGAGGTCGTTCTGGGTCTGCGCGATCTGGGCCTTGACCCGGTCCCGCTGATCGGTCAGCCCGTCGGCCGAGGCCGGCACTGCCAGGGTCACCGAGACCGCCGAGGCCACGACGACCGCCAACAGCGCACGCCGCACCAGTCCGGGGGGCGAGGTGTTCGCGAGTCCGGGGGGAAGTTCCGGAGTCACAGCTCTCCTCAGGTCGTCGTCGAAGGGCATCTGCCTCGCTGACGACGACCCGGCGTGTCGCCGGGGGGTAAAGCTATGGTTGAGCTATAGCCTTCCTACTCAAACCCTCAGGTACTTCCGGGTCGTGATCAGCGTCGGAATTATGGACAGAAGCAATCCGACGGCCGCAACCCCTGCCATGGCGATCAGGGTCTGATTCCACCCAATCCAGGCTATAGTCTGAATCGAGACTTGAGCTTTGCGCTTGATGACGAAGTAAACGCCTGATGCCAATGTGACACATGCGAGAGTGATTCCGATCAGCGCGGAAAACATCGCTTCAAAAAGGAACGGCAACGTGATATAGAGGTTGCTCGCTCCGACCAGTCGCATGATGCCGATCTCTCGCCGGCGGGCGAAGGCCGCCAGCCGGATGGTGTTGCCGATCTGCAGCGCGGCGGCGAACAGCAGCAGCGCCGAGGCCACGATGGTCGCCCACTGAAGCAGGTTCAACCAGCTGAAGAACGGGTCCAGCAACTTGCGCAGGTCCTGGATGTTCTGCACGCCCTTCAGCCCGGCGACGGCGCTGACCACGCCCTGATACTGCTCCGGGTTGCGCAGCTTGACCCGGAACGACTCCTGCATCTGATCCTCGGTCAAGCTGCTGGCGATCGGGTTGCCCTCGTACGCCTTGAGGAACTCCTGGTAGGCCTCGGCCTTGGTCTCGAAGTAGACCCCACCCGGCGCGACCTCCGGGTTGGATTCCAGCGTCTGCCGGATCAGGTCCTTCTGCGCCTGGGTCACGTCCTGGCCCGGCTCGCAGTTGTCGCCGCGGATGTCCGGGGTGCACAAGAAGACCGAAATCTCGATCTTCTCGTACCAGTTGCCCTTCATCACGTCGACCTGCTGGTTGGCCAGCAGACCGGCGCCGAAGAGGGACAGCGAGACCCACATCGTCATGATGACGGCGAGCGTCATGGTCAGGTTCTGCCGCAGACCGCTGGCGGTCTCGGAGAAGATATGGCGGAAGCGCATGTGCTGTCGTCCTCTAGTCGATCACTGGTAGCCGTAGACGCCGCGGCTCTGGTCGCGGACCACGGCACCGTCGTCCAGCTCGATCACGCGCTTGCGCATCTGGTCGACGATGGTCGAGTCGTGGGTCGCCATCAGCACGGTGGTGCTGGAGCGGTTGATCCGGTCCAGCAGCTTCATGATCCCGACGCTGGTCGCGGGATCGAGGTTGCCGGTCGGCTCGTCGGCGATCAGGATCATCGGCCGGTTGACGAAGGCCCGGGCGATCGCGACCCGCTGCTGCTCACCGCCGGACAGCTCCTCCGGCAGCCGGTTGCCCTTGCCCTTCAGCCCGACCAGCTCCAGCACCTCGGGCACGACCCGCTTGATGGTCGAGCGCGGCTTGCCGATCACCTGGAGGGCGAAGGCGACGTTGTCGGTGACCGTCTTGTTGGGCAGCAGCCGGAAGTCCTGGAAGACGGTGCCGATCTGGCGGCGCATGGCCGGGACCTTCCAGCTGTGCAGTTTGTTCAGTTCCCGTCCGGCGACGAAGACGCGCCCCTTGGTGGCCCGCTGTTCGCGCAGGATCAGCCGGAGAAAGGTCGACTTGCCGGAGCCCGACGCCCCGACCAGGAAGACGAACTCCCCCTTCTCGATCTCGACGTCGACATCGGACAGCGCCGCCCGGCGCTGCCCGTCGTAGACCTTTGTCACGCCTTCGAATCGGATCACGTGCTGCCTCGTCTCGACATCTGGTTCAGGCCGCGGCCGGCGCGCCGCACGCGCTCAGCACGCGTACCACCGCCCGCAGACCACCGTCGAGTGTAGGTGAGCCGCTCGTGATCCCTGGGATTTCACGCCGACGGACGGCGCTCGGGCTCGAGTGTCCCGACAGAGCTCAGACCTTCTCGCTGGTCTTGCGCCACCGGATGCCCGAGTCGATGAAGCCGTCGATCTCGCCGTCGAAGACCGCGTCCGGGCTCGACGTCTCGAACTCGGTGCGCAGGTCCTTCACCATCTGGTACGGGTGCAGGACGTAGGACCGCATCTGCGATCCCCAGCTGTTGCCGTCGGTCTTGAGTGCGTTCATCTCCGCCTCGCGCTCCTGGCGGGCGCGCTCCAGCAGCCGCGACTGCAGCACCCGGAGAGCGGCGGCCTTGTTCTGCAGCTGGGACTTCTCGTTCTGGCAGGACACCACGATGCCGGTCGGCAGATGGGTGATCCGGACCGCGGAGTCGGTGGTGTTGACGCTCTGGCCACCGGGCCCGGACGAGCGGAAGACGTCGATCCGCAGATCGGCCTCCGGGATCTCGATGTGGTCGGTCTCCTCCGTCACCGGCAGCACCTCGACACCGGCGAACGACGTCTGCCGGCGGCCCTGGTTGTCGAAGGGGGAGATCCGGACCAGCCGGTGGGTGCCTTGCTCGACCGACAAGGTGCCGTACGCGTACGGCGCCTTCACCTGGAACGTCGCCGACTTGATCCCCGCCTCCTCGGCGTAGGACGTGTCGTAGACCTCGGTCGAATAGCCGTGCCGCTCGGCCCAGCGCAGATACATCCGGAGCAGCATCGCGGCGAAGTCGGCCGCGTCCACCCCGCCGGCCTCGGACCGGATCGTCACCATCGCCTCGCGCGGGTCGTACTCCCCCGCCAGCAGAGTGCGGACCTCCAGCGCCTCGACGGCGGACTCCAGCGCGTGCAGCTCGGTGTCGGCCTCGGCCAGGCTGGCGGCGTCGCCCTCCTCCTGGGCGAGCTCGACCAGCACGCCCAGGTCGTCCAGCCGGGACCGCAGCGAGGTAACCCGATCGATGTCGGCTTGGACGGCCGACAGCCGGGAGGTGACCCGCTGGGCGTTCTCCGGGTCGTCCCACAGGTCGGGCGCGGCGACCTCGCTCTCGAGCTGGGTCACCTCGGCTCGGAGCCGGTCGGGGTCGATGACGGCCTCGATGGCGCTCAGGACCTTGTCCAGCGAGGTCAGCGCAACAGCGAAGTCAGAGGTAGCCATGGTTCCCGAGTCTATTGAGTCAGCGAGTGGATTCGGCGTCCTCGCCGGTCAGCTCCTCGATGTGTACGAACCGCGACTCGGTCTGCGGGCGCGCAGCCGGCCAGTCGCTCACCCAGATCACCGCGAACGCGGCCAGCGACAGGGCCAGCGCGATCACCGGGCCGATGGTGAACAACCAGACGGCGACCAGTCCGACCACGCAGCAGCCGAACACGGCCAAGGCCCGCACCGGGGTCAGCCGGCCGTGCTGGGCGCGATAAGTGACGTAGACGACCCAGGGCAGCATGGCGGCGAGCACGAAGCCGAGTCCGAACGCGCCCGGCCCGAAGGCCCCGAGGATCAGCCGGAGCATCGCGATCAGCCCGACCAGACCGGTGAGGATGCCGAGCCCCGCGGCGACCATTCGATTGACCATCTGTACTCCGCCTCGCCAACTCCCGGCGCACCTCGCTGCGACGCCGCGGCCTAACCGTAGCCCAGGAAGACCTGAAGAGCGCGGACCCGCTCCCAGTCGTCGACGAACCCGTCGGGTCCGCCCAGGTCCGGCATGTCGTCGTCGCTGTTCACGACGTACTCGATGGTGCGGATGATCTCGCGCTGCTCGTTGGCGCTGAACTCGTCCCAGCGCGCCAGCAGCCGGGACAACTCGGCATGAATCATGAACGCACCGCTCACGTCCACGTCCGCGCCGGCGTGTAGCGCACCCAGCACCATCGATCGGTGGGCCGACAGCAGGTCCCGCAGGATCGCGACCTCGTCGACGTCGAGCTGAACCGGTTCCGCCATCAGCCGAGCCTAGTCCGACACTCTGACGCCAGCCTGAGAACTCACACCCCATCCGGCGCGGGCAGGTCTCGATCTGGACACGACGCGGTGCCCGCGACTCGGTCGGTCAGTGCCGGCCCAGCTGGTCCCGCCGGCGGATGAGGTAGGTGATCTCGCCGCTGTTTCCGGTGAGCGTGATGGCCTTGTCGTACGCCGCCCGGGCGTCGCCGGAGCGGCCGAGCCGGCGGAGCAGATCCGCGCGGGCTGCGTGGTAGGCGTGGTAGCCGTCCAGGTCGAGCCGGTCGATCAGCGCCAGCGCAACCTCGGGTCCGTCGAGCTCGGCGATCGCGACGGCCCGGTTGAGCGCGACGACCGGCGAAGGGTCGAGCCGGACGAGTTGATCGTAGAGGGCGACGACCTGATCCCAGTCGGTGTCGCGCACGTCCCGGGCAGACGTGTGCACGGCGTTGATCGCGGCGAGGATCTGGTAGCGGCCGGGGGGTCCGCCGCCTGCGGCGACGGCGGCCAACCGCGCGCGCACGAGCGCGTGTCCCTCCGCGATCTCGGCCGCGTTCCAGCCGCCCCGGTCCTGCTCGCCGAGCGGGACCAGTTCGCCCCAGGCCGACACCCGGGCCGCCCGCCGGGCGTCGGTGAGCAGCATCAGCGCCAACAGCCCGGTCACCTCACCGTCGGCGGGCAGCAGGTCGTGCAGCAGCCGGGCGAGCCGGATCGCCTCGCTCGTGAGCTCGGTGCGGACGGGCTCTTGCTGCGGGTCCGAGGCGAGGTAGCCCTCGTTGAAGACGAGGAAGAGCACCGCCAGCACTCCGGTGACGCGGACCTGCAGATCGCCGCCGGACGGCACGCGGTACGGGATCTTCGCGGCCGCGATCTTCGCCTTGGCTCGGGTGATCCGCCGGCCGACTGTGGCCTCCGGCACCAGGAACGCGTGAGCGATCTCGGCCACCGTCAGCCCGCCGACCAGGCGCAGGGTAAGCGCGATCCGGGCCTCCATCGACAGTGCCGGATGGCAGCAGACGATGATCAGCCGGAGCCGATCGTCCTCGATCGCATCGTCGTCCGGTGAATCCGGCGGAACGGCGTCGGCGTCGTCGTACAGCATCCGAGCCTGCTTCTGCTTGGCGTCCCGGCGTGACTCGCGGCGGAGCCGGTCGATGGCACGCCGGTTGGCGGTGGTCGTGATCCAGCCCGCCGGATTGGGCGGCACGCCGTCGGCCGGCCAGCGCTCGACGGCCAGCGCGAACGCCTCGGCGGCCATCTCCTCGGCGAGGTCCAAATCGCCGAAGCGCCTGGTGAGTCCCGCAACCACCCGGGCCCACTCCTCGCGGTGAACCCGAGTGATCGTGTCGTCGACCAGGCTCACGGCGTTCCGAAGGGACGGACCTCGACGGTGCCCCGGCAGGCCTTCGACCCCTCCGCGGCCAGCTTCAGCGCGACGTCGAGGTCGGGCGCCTCGATGATCCAGAAGCCGGCGAGATACTCCTTCGACTCCAGGTACGGGCCGTCGGTCAGCACCGGCGCGGCGCCCTGACCGTCGACCACGGTGGCGCTCGCGACCGGCGCCAACCCGTCGGCGAACACCCAGTAGCCCTGCTCCCGCAGCCGGTCGTTGAAGGCGCCGGTCTCGGCCATCGCCTCCGTCATCGCCTGCTCCGACGGGTATCCGGCGTGCTCGGCGTACTCGGCCGGTCCGAACACCGACATCATGTACTGCGTCATCGTGTCTCCTAGGGTTTGGTGGCGCCCGTTCGGCTGCCTCTCAACACTGCTACGAACGCGACGGTGCCGATCGGACACCTCCGGCTCGAAAAGTTTTGCAGCGAGAGGATGCAGCGTGCAGGAGACGATCACGGTGAAGGCGTACGCGGTGCTGCTGAACGAGTCTCGGAGCCGGCACGTGGTCTGGCGCGGCACCGACCCGACCAAGCGACCGACCGACTTCCACCGGATGCTCGGCGGGCATGTCGAGTTCGGCGAGCGGGCCCGTGATGCCGTCGTCCGGGAGATCGCCGAGGAACTCGGCACCGAGTTGTCCGAGGTCAGCCCGATCGGTGTGCTGGAGAGCATCTTTCGTTTCGCCGGCCGGCCCGGTCACGAGGTCGTGTTCCTGTACGCCGCCACCATCGCCGACGGGGTGGTTCCCGACGTCGGTGGCTGGTTCGACGACGGCGGCCCGATCCGGGTCGAGTGGCGGGCGGTCCGCACCGACACTGACATCCCGCTGTACCCGGACGGCGCGCAGCGGCTGATCGCGGAGTGGATCGGGACCGGCGCCGACGGTGGCACGCGACGCCCGTACATCGGAGAATGACCCATGGTCACCTTCGCCGGCGTTGCTCATGTTGCGTTCACCGTCACCGACCTCGACGTCAGCCAGCGCTTCTATGCCGAGGTGCTGGACTTCGTCCCGGTGATGGACGTGGGATACGGGCGGATCCTGATGCACCCCGGCACCGGTTTCGGCCTGGCGCTGCTGCGGCACGAGGGCGCGCACGGTGGCAGGTTCACCGAGCTCACCACGGGTGTCGACCACCTCGGCTTCGTCGCCTCGTCCCGGGAGGAGCTCGAGCAGTGGGAGCGCCGGTTCGACGAGCACGGTGTGACCTACACACCGATCCGCGACATGGAACTGGGGTCGCACCTCAACTTCCGCGATCCCGACAACATCGCCCTGGAGCTCACCGTCCCGAACGAGTTGATGATCACCGCGCAGCAGGCGCTGGCGTCCGGTCAGGCCGGTCCGGCGGAGATCGCCGCGTTCGTCGCAGAGAACCTCGACCCCGCGCTCGTGCCTCGCTGAGTGTCGACGGGCGCCGAGCCGTCTCCGCACGACCCGGCGCGAGCCAGTGATGTTCACCACCGATCGGCCGTGTTGTTACGGATGTAACATCACGGAGTGAACATCGATGACGAGCAGATGGCGCGCCGTTGGCTCGTGCTGCTGACCCGGATGCCGGCCGAGCCCGCGCGGCACCGGATGGCGCTCTGGCGTGAGCTGCGCCGTTCCGGCGCCTTGTTGCTCGGGCCGTCGGCGTGGGCAATACCGGACATTCCGGCCGCCGACGACGTGATCCAGCGCGCCAACCAGCTCGCCGAAGCGGCCGGCGGCACGTTGCTGGCGCTCTCCGCGAGCGGCTACGCGGCCGCCGACGCGGATCGGCTGGAGAACCTCTACACCGAGGCCCGGAACGAGGAGTGGACCGAGTTCCTAGCCGACTGCGGCAAGTATCTTGCCGAGCTGGCGAAGGAGGAGGCGGCCGGCAAATACACCTTGGCCGAGCTCGAAGAGGAGGAGCAGAGCCTGGACCGGCTGCGCCGCTGGTATCGCGAGCTCCGCAGCCGAGACCTGCTGGGTGCCGCCGCGGTGACCACGGCGACCACCCAGCTGAAGGTCTGCCAGGAGCAGTTCGAGACGTACGCCGAGCACGTCTACACCGCGCTGAACGGCGGCAGTGCCTGATGGCTCCTTCTCGCCTGCAAGCTGTCCGTGCGTCGAGATTCAGACCGCACGACTGGCTGGATCGGTTCTTCGAGATCGCGATCATCGCCAAGGGCGTGAACGGCGTCGCCGAGCTGATCGGCGGCCTCCTGCTGCTGTTCGTCTCCCCGAGCCGGATTCAGGCGCTCGCGGGCGCCGTCACCCAAGGCGAGCTCTCCGAGGATCCGCACGACTTCATCGCCACCCACCTGCTGCACACCACCAGCGGGCTCACCGGCGATGCCGTGCTGTTCGGCGCCGTCTACCTGATGATCCACGGGTTGATCAAGATCGTCCTCGTGCTGGCGCTCCTGCTCAACAAGCTGTGGGCCTACCCATGGATGATCGGCGTCCTGATCGTGTTCATCGGCTACCAGCTGTATCGGATTGCGCTGCACCCCACCACCGGCTTGATCGCCTTGACCGCCTTCGACGCGGTCATCCTCGTCCTGACCTGCCGCGAGTACGCCCGTCAGCGCGCGGCCCGAGAGCTCACCGCGGCGGCCGAACCCGACCCGACCGCCGGCAGCCCGTCCCGTACCGACGCGCCGTGACCCTCGCGCGAATTCGGGAGCCGGACGGTCCCTCGAGGTCCGGATGGTCGCCCTGGCGGGCGGTGATCGGGTTCGGTCTGGTCAGCCTCGCCGCCGACATGGTCTACGAGGGCGCCCGCTCGATCACGGGTCCGCTGCTGGCCGGTCTCGGCGCGTCCGCCCTGCTGGTCGGGCTGGTCACCGGGGCCGGTGAGGCACTGGCGCTTCTCCTGCGGCTGGCGTTCGGCACCTGGGCCGACCGCAGCGGCCGCTACTGGACACTCACCCTCACCGGCTACACGCTGACCGCCGTCTGCGTCCCCGCGCTGGCGCTGACCGCGTTCCTGCCGAGCGTCGGGCTGGTCGTCGCTGCGGTCCTCATCCTGGCGGAGCGGACGGGCAAGGCGATCCGGAGCCCTGCCAAGACCGCACTGCTCGCCCGCGCGGCCGGCGGCGTCGGACTCGGTCGCGGGTTCGCCGTCCACAAGGCACTCGACCAGCTCGGCGCCGTCGCCGGACCTCTGCTGGTGGCCGGCGTCCTTGCGACGACGGGGCTCATCTGGCCGTCGATGGCCCTGCTCGCCGTTCCCGGCATTGCCGCCATCGCGATCCTGCTGTGGATCCGGCACCGCACGGCCGACGACGAGCCGGCGGCCATCCCGCCCCGGCCGGCCGCCGCACAGAGTGCCGCTCCGCCCGAACCCGCGGGCCGTGTCTCCGCACTGCCCGGGCGGTTCTGGTTGTTCGCACTGGCGGCGGGTGCCACCACTGCCGGCCTGGTGACCTTCGGGGTGATTTCCTATCACCTCACCCGCGACCAGGTCGTCGCAGTCCCCGTCGTGCCGGTCGTGTACGCGGCGGCCATGGCCGCCGCAGCCCTGGCCGCGCTGGCGACCGGCTGGCTCTACGACAAGATCAAGGGCCGCGTCCTGCTCGGTCTTCCCCTGCTCGTCGCCGCCGTCCCCGCGCTCGCGTTCGCCGATGCCCCGGCCGTCGCTCTCACCGGTGTGGTGCTCTGGGGGGCCGCGATCGGCGTCCAGGACTCCACCGTCAAGGCCCTCGTGGCCGACCTCGTGCCGGCACCGAACCGCGCAACCGCCTACGGGACCTTCGCCGCCGTGCAGGGCGCGACCGCCATCGCCGGCGGAGCCATGGCGGGCGCCCTCTACAACTACTCCGTGCCGCTCCTCGTCGTCGCCGTCGCGGCGACCCAGGTCGTCGCCCTCGCGCTGCTCCTCGCCAGCGTCGAAAATCACGGATCCATCAAGCTGATTTGATGTAAATTGGCCTGGTGCCACTCAGCGCGGCATCGGAGCCTGCCGCATTCGTTCGCCTGGCTGCCCATCCGCTGCGCTGGGCTGTGCTCACCGAACTCGCCAGGAGCGATCTGAGAGTTCGAGAGCTGGTCGCCCGGACCCGTCAACCCCAGAACCTCGTGTCCTACCATCTGCGGCTGCTTCGGGCTGCCGGGCTGGTCGACGCTCGACGCAGCAACGCCGACGCCCGCGACAGCTACTACCACCTCGACCTCGACAGCTGCGCCGACGCGATCCGGTCGAGCGCGTTCGCCATCCATCCCGCACTCCTCGGGTCTCGGACCGGATCGTCCGATCACCCGCGGTTGCCGCGGCTCGACGTCTTGGTCGCGTGCACCGGAAACAGCGCCCAGTCGCCGATCGCCGCGGCACTGCTCCGGCACCGCAGCAACCACGGCCTTGACGTGGTCAGTGCGGGGAGCCATCCGAAACCGCGGCTGCATCCGCTGGCGGTGCGGGCGCTGCACGAGCAGTACGGCATCGACGTTGCCGACCAGCGGCCCCGCGACCTCGACACGCTCGCCGGACATCGGTTCGACTACGTGATCACCGTGTGCGACAAGGTTCGAGAGGTCTGCCCCGACTTCGGCGGCTCATCGGAATACGTGCACTGGAGCGTCCCCGACCCGTGCGCGGCACCGGCCGGTCACCAACCCGAGTACTCCGACTTCGTCCGCACCGCGGCGGACATCGACAGGCGCGTACGCCACCTGCTCGCCACGTTCACCCCGAAGGAGGCCCTGCCGTGACCGAACCCGACAGCTACGCCAGCGTGCGTTATGTCGTCGACGATGTCCAAGCCGCCGTCGAGTTCTACACGACCCAGCTGGGATTCCAACTCCGAACCAACCCAGCTCCGGCGTTCGCCGATGTCGTCCGCGGACCGCTGCGGCTGCTGCTGTCCGGATCGGCCAGCTCGGGCGCTCGCGCGACGCCGACGGATCTCGCCACGCCCGGACGCAATCGCATCCACCTGATCGTCGACGACCTGGACGCCGAGATCGACCGGCTGCGACGGGCCGGCCAGCCGTTCAAGAGTGAGGTCGTCGCCGGTCCCGGCGGGCGTCAGATCCTCCTCGCCGATCCCGCCGGCAACCTGGTCGAGTTGTTCCAGCCGGCTCCGCACTGACGGTCCGGCGTGAACGCAGCTGTGCCCACCGATCTGGTGACGGGCTCGAAGCGGCGACAGGCCGCGCCGCGCGGCACCGGTCCGGGTGTCCACGGAGCGGTCCCATCGGCCGACGACAAGCGCATCGACGATCCCGTAGTGCCATGAGCGTTGCCCCATGAGCAGCGACGATCCGCAGCCACGGCTGGCGCGCCGGCTCGGCACGACCGACGCCGTCCTGCTGGGCCTCGGCTCGATGGTCGGGGCGGGCGTCTATGCCGTGTTCGGTCCCGCGGCACGGGCGGCGGGCAGCGGACTCCTGGTCGGGCTGGTGATCGCCGCACTGATCGCCTTCTGCAACGCCACCGCTTCGGCCCAGCTCGCCGCGGCCTATCCCACCTCGGGCGGCACCTATGTCTACGGTCGGGAACGGCTGGGCCCGTGGTGGGGATTCGTCGCCGGCTGGGGATTCGTGATCGGCAAGACCGCATCCTGCGCCGCCATGGCGCTGACGGTGGCCACCTACGCCCTGCCCGGCCCGTGGTGGGCCCAGCGGCTGCTGGCGGTCGCTGTCGTGATCGGCCTGATGTCCTTGAACTACCGTGGCGTCACCAAGACCGCGGCACTGACGAGACTGCTCGTGGCGGTGAGCCTGGTCGTGCTCACCGCGGTTGTCGGCTCGATCGCGATTCGGCTGTCCGGCCCGGCCCAGGTCGCTTCCGACGGCCTCGACCACTGGGGTGGACTCTACGGAATCCTGCAGGCCGCCGGGTTGCTGTTCTTCGCCTTGGCCGGCTACGCCCGGATCGCCACCATGGGTGAAGAGGTGCGTGAGCCGCGACGCACCATTCCGCGCGCCATCCCGATCGCCCTCTGCATCACCGTCGTGCTCTACCTGGTCGTCGGTCTGGCCGCTCTGGCTGCCGCCGGGCCGGCCCGGCTCGCGTCGGCGACAGCACCTCTGGCCGAGGCGGTCCGGTCCGTCGGGGCCGACGCGCTGGTCCCCGTCGTCCGGATCGGGGCAGCGATCGGCGCGTCCGGCGCGCTGCTGGCGCTGATCGCCGGCGTGGGACGGACGACCCTGGCCATGGCTCGGCACCGCGACCTGCCCGGCTGGCTCGCTGCGGTCCATCCCCGCTATCGGGTCCCGCACCACGCCGAACTCGCGCTCGGAGTCATCGTCAGCGCTCTGGTTCTGGTCTCCGACCTGCGCGGGGTGATCGGCTTCTCGTCCTTCGGCGTCCTGGTGTACTACGCGATCGCGAATGCGGCGGCGTACACCCAGAGCGCGGCGGACCGCCGCTGGCCGCGTGCTCTTCAGATCCTCGGCCTCGGTGGCTGCATCGCCCTGGTGATCACCCTGCCGTGGACGTCACTCCTGGCCGGCTGCCTCATCTTCGCCGCCGGGCTCGCCGGCCGACGGATCGTGATAGCTGGGCGCGTGCGCCACGAGCGGACAGCACCACCCGGATGACGGTCGAGGGTGGAAGCAGAGGGACTCGAACCCCCGGCCGCATGCTTGTGAGGAAGCCCGGATAGTCATTGAGTATCGGCCGGCCGTCGGGGCGGCTCTCGACCACCACCGAACATCGTCGTTCACCAGCAACGTTGTTCACTCGGCTGCTGGAAGAAGCCCCCGGGTCGCACGGTGGACTCAGCGGGGATGGGCAATGAGCGAGGAGTGCCGAGTCCTACCTCTCCGTTTTGGCTCGCCGGTTCGGCATCACCGCAGTGCGCGGATGATCACATCGTTGACCAGCGGGGCAACGAGTTCGGTGTCCATGTCGTACTTGGTGTTGGACGCGGACAGCACGACGATGACCGTGCGTCGCGCTGGAACGACGACGATGCGCTGGCCGCGGGCGCCCACCGCTGCGAACGTCGGGAGTTTCCCACTCGGTGTCCCGCCACCAGAACAGACCGTAGTCTCCGGCTGTCTCGCCGGGGGCGGTCGCCTGTCGAACCCAATCCTCGGGCAGGACGCGGCGGCCGTGCCAGATCCCGTCGTCGAGGTACAGCTGTCCGATCTTGGCCATGTCCTCCGCGGTCAGGCGCAGCCCGAAGCCGACCAGTGCCAGGTTGCCGACCTGTGACCATCCGAAGCCCGATCGCTCGAACCCCGTGCCGTTAGGCAGGCCTTGGTAGGCAGGGCGGGTGAGAATGTCCAGCGGGTCGAACAGCTTGACCCGCGCGTAGTCGAGAACGCTTTGTCCCTTGGTTGCCGGATTGTGCTGAAGGGCGCTGAGCAGGACTGCCGCGGCGAGGTGCGCGCTGATGTCGGAGTAGAGGAAGCGTGTGCCGGCCGCCGTCTGCTGACCGTCGGAGACCGCCCAATCGACGAGGTCGAGGCGGCCATCGATGATCTGCTGCTCTGTCGCGTCGGACATTTCCGGGGCGAACCCGCCGCTCATCGTCAGCAGATCACGCAGGGTAACCGTCGCGACCTGCGGAGTCATCTTTCTGCGGTGTTCGGGCAGGAGCTCGCTAAGCGGTTGGTCCAAGCCCGCGATCAGTCCGTCGGCGATCGCGATTCCGATCAGCGTCGACACCACACTCTTGGTCACCGAGAAGACGTGTGCGTGATCGTCCCGGTGAAGCCGTGCCGGTAGTGGGCGACCTCGGTTCGGCCGTCGACGATCACCAGCACCGCGCGCACGTTGTCCAGAGCCACCGAACCGGAGGTGATGGACGTCTCGATGGCTGACTCCAGGGCGTTGTAAGGGCCCCGTCGGATCCATCGAAGGGCTACCGCTGTTCCCCATGTCGGCTGTCGGCTCCTGCTGTCCTGATTGGTTGGAGATTGGCTGTCAGCCCCGCTGGCCCGATTTGCCTCGCGGCAGCGGATCGAATACCCGTTCCTGCTAGCGGGATATCCGTAGTGTGGCGCCGTGACATGGGAGCGGGTCGTCAGCGGTGCCCGACAGACCGGCGCGGCGTACGTGTTCGTCGTTGTCTTCATCGTGGCCCTGGCGAATCGCCTACTGCCGGTTCTGCGCGGGGCCGGTCTGTCGGGGGTACTTGGCTATGACGATGGCGTGTACTACGCCGGTGCCGTGGGCTTGGTCCACGGGCGGTTGCCTTATCGGGACTTTCTGCTGCTGCATCCGCCAGGTGCTCTGCTCGCTTTGACCCCGATGGCCACAATGGGCAGATGGGCGGGCGAGACGACCGGCTGGGAAGCGTCGCGGCTGGTCTGGATGTTGATGGGCTGTGTTACGAGTCTTGTCGTGGTGGGCATCCTCCTTCCATTGGGGCGACTCGCGGCCGCCCTAGCGGGATTGGTCTATGCAGTTTTCCCTGGTGCCGTTCTGGTGGAACGGACCACTCTCTTGGAAGGGTTGACGAACCTCTGTCTGGCTGTCGCTTTAGCACTTCTGATAGGCGAATTCGCATCGACCTCCCCGGAATGGGAGCCAACCCGCCGCGGGAGGTGGCTGGTTCCACTTGCGGCGGGTGCACTCTTGGGGTTCGCGGCGGCGGTCAAGATCTGGGGGATCGTGCCGTTGGCGGTACTGTGTGTGTTTGCTGTCGTCGGCCTTGGGGCGCGTTACGGCGGCGCTATGGCTCTGGGCGCGCTTGGCGCAATTACAGCCGTTTGCTTGCCGTTCTTCCTGGCTGCGCCGGCCGAGATGTGGCGTATGGTCGTCCTCGACCAGTTCGGTCGAGACCAAGCCCTCGACGTGGTGCAGCGGACAATGCAAATCGTGAGCATGAGTCGCCTCGCCGGTGGCAGTGCCGCGTTTCTCGTCGCAATCGGGGCGCTCATCGGGCTGATCGTCTGCTGCGTGATTGCCTGGAAGGCTAAGCCGTATCGCGTAGTGGTGCCGCTTCTGGCGAGCATGGTTGGGCTCTTGCTGATCTCGCCAATATTCTTCCCGCACTACCTTGGGGCTCTAGCTGTGCCCATAGCCCTACTGACCGGCGTGCTGACCGGAGTCCTCACCGCTTCGCCGAGATGTGTGCGCTGGCGGATTGCGGTCGCAGTAGCTGGTTGCACCGCACTGGCCCTCGACGCTGTTGCCTTGTCTCGCATCCGTTCTGGTGAATCTGTACCGGTGCAGCTCACCGAGGCGGTACAGCCGGCGCCGGGCTGCATAACCTCTGATGATCCGAACAACCTGCTGGCACTCGGTGTCGTGGGCCGAAACGTTACCCGCGGCTGCGTCCTAGTGGTGGACCTCGGGGGCTACTCGCACGATTTGTCCCGTGGGACATCCTTGTCGCGCGGCCGCAACACAGCGTGGCAGCAAGTTGCACTGCAGTACCTTGGGAGCGGCCACTACGCTCTCGCAACGCGTTTCAGCCTTGGCCACGGCTTCAGTGCGTACACGGCGGCCGAAATCGCGAGCTGGCCGTTGCGGCTGCAAGTCGAGGATTACGAGTTGCGTCAACCCCCGGACTGAATCGGCGGTATGGATATTCCGGCCGACGTTGGCTTCGACACCCATTCCGACGGCGACGTCCTCTGTCACGCGCTGCTTGACGCCCTGGCGGGCGCGATTGCCGACGGCGACCTCGGCACGCATTACCGAGAAGACGACCTCGACGCGGAGGATGCCGTAAGTCTCGGCTTCGTCGAGGAGTTCGCGCAGTACCTTGCCGACCGCGGCTACATCGTCGGCAACGTCGACGGCTTCATCACGCTGGGCACCGTGCGACTGCGGCCTCACATTGAGGCAGTGCGAGAGAACCTGGCGAAGGCCCTACGAATGGACCTTGCGGAGGTTTCAGTAAAGGCGCGGTCGATTGACGGCATCGGGCCTGAAGGTGAGGGCACCGCCTGCGGCGCCTGGGTCAGCGTGCTCGGGTATCGCGCGGCTGATTGAGATCGCGCGCCTCCAGCTGCGCACCTGACCGCTGGATCCCAGGGCTGCGTCGTCTCCCACACGGCATCGAAGCTGCGACGGTAGCCGTCGAACCACGTACTACCCTCCAAGCGTCTAGGTGGAGTAATGGGTTTGCAGAGGCAGGCGCGCTCCACATGAGGGCTCGCCAGCTTGACGTCGTCGAAGCGAAACAGTGACGCGTACAACGTCGTTTCGTGGAGCCGAACCCGGCAGCCGGGCGCGTCGACAAGGCTGCGGTAGCAGGTGCGAGCGGCGCGGATCTTGTGCGGCAGGGCACCGCGCAAGCCCTCCTCACGGTCGCGGATAGCGACGGCAACACTCGTCGGATCACCCCAGCCGAGCCGCAGTAGACCAGCACGTACCGCCGCGAGCACTTCGTCGACTCCTGGCGCCGATACTGCCCCGAGAACAGGTCCAGGCACCCTGCCGTCTCAGCCGTCATGCTAGGTGTGGAAGCAGAGGGACTCGAACCCCCGACCACCTGCTTGTAAGGCAGGTGCTCTAACCAACTGAGCTATGCTTCCGCGCGATCGCCTACCCTACAGCGCCGCCAGCGCGGTCAGGTGCGCCTCGATGTCGCGGGGCTCGCCGATCCCGTGCAGCACGGTCCAGCGGACGATGCCGTCCGGGTCGATCGCGAAGGAGCCGCGCAGAGCGGCGCCGGCGGTCTCGTCGAAGACGCCGAAGGACCGGGCGATCGCGCCGTGCGGCCAGTGGTCGGTGAGCAGCTCGAACGGCAGATCCTGGGCGTCGGCGTACGCCCGCAGCGTGAACATGGCATCGCAGGAGACCGCCAGCACCCGCGCACCCGTCGCCGCGATCCGATCGGCGCCGGCCTTCAGATCGGCCAGCTCACCGGTGCAGATGCCGCTGAAGGCCCATGGATAGAAGACGATCAGGGCCGGCCGGCCGCGCAGATCGGCGGCCCGCACCGTCTCACCGTGCTGGTTGCGACTGGTGAAGTCGGGAACGCTCGCCCCTCGGGGGGTGGGCACCGGCTCGGTCAACGGCGCGCGCCGCGGGGCCGGACCAGCTTGGTGGCCGACCAGTCGGCCGAGACCCGCGCCGTCACGGTTTGCGCCAGGCCGGCAGTGACGGCCGCCTCGGCGACATCGGCCGCGTCGACGTACCCCGCACGCCCGACCTTGGGCGCCATCAACCAGATGTAGCCCGAGTCCGCGAGATCGGTCATCGCATCGAACAGGCCGTCGACCAGGTCACCGTCGTCGTCACGCCACCACAGCAGCACGACGTCGACGGCCTCGACTGCCTCCTCGATCAACTCGCCCTCGATGGCGTCCTCGACCGCGATCCGCAGATCGTCGTCGACGTCCTCGTCCCAGCCCAGCTCCTGGACCACCAGGCCCGGCGTCAGGCCGAGCTTGCCGCCGCCCGAACTGGAACTCTCGGGACTTGCCGTGCCGCTCACGCGCTCCCTCCTCGACGAAAAGACTGCCAGAGCTTCTCAGGTTGGGGAACCCCGGTCATCCGGCCTCGATCAGGGCCGTGCTCGCCTCGGCTACCGCCTGGGTGTTGCCCGCGACGTGCCAGCGGTGCCCGCCGGCGTGCACCGTCACCGCCGTTCCCCCGGCGGCCCGGACCAGGGCGGCACCCGGTAGCCAGTCCCAGTCGTTCAGATCGGCCTGGAGGAACAGCCCGAGCCGCCCACCGGCGACGGAGGCCAGGTCGATCGAAGCCGAGCCCATCATCCGGACGGTGGCGGCCCTGGCCACCACGGCCTGCCAGCAGCGCTGCCGCGCTCCGTCGGACAGATGGGCCGGGTGCGCGTAGGTGCAGACCGCGACCGTGCCGAGGGCCCGCTCGGCCAGGGGTGGCACCGGGACGCCGTTGCGGCTGGTCGGCAGGCCCTCGCCGCCGACCCACAGCTCGTCCACGGCCGGGTAGTACACCGCGCCGACCAGCGGCCCATCGGAGTCCGACAGGCCCACCGCCGAGCACCAGTACGGCATGCCGTTCAGGAAGTTGTACGTCCCGTCGACCGGGTCGACTACCCAGCGCCGGTCGTCGCCGGGCCGGCGCGCGCCCTCCTCACCGATCAGCCCGTCGGTCGGTCTTTCCACCGAGAGCCGCGCGGTGATCAACTCCTCGGCGGCGTGATCGGCCGCCGACACCACGTCGGAGATCGACGTCTTGTAGTCGGTTCGTAGCCCCTCGGCGAGCATTCGCTTCGCGAGGAGCCCGGCGTCACGGACCAGTTCGGTGGCCAGGGTGGCGTCGTCCACGAGTCGAGGCTATCGACCGCGCCCCGCGCTCTGAGAGAGTGGGGCCACAAGATCACCCAGCGGACCACCCGGCGGAGAGGGGCCACGGACGTGGCGGAGAGCGTACGCGCGGCGGTGCTGACCGCGCCCGGCCGGTACGAGGTGCAGGAGTTCCCGCGCCCGACGCTGGCCGACGGCGCCCTGCTGATGCAGGTCGAGCTGTCCGGCATCTGCGGAACCGACAAGCACACGTACGCCGGCGAGACCAAGCAGTACGCCGGCACGCCCGCGGAGACCGACACGCCGTTCCCGATCATCCAAGGACACGAGAACGTCGGCATCGTCACCGAGATCACCCCGCGAGCCGCCGAGCGGATCGAGTTCTACGGCCGCCGGCTGAAGGTCGGCGACCGGATCACCCACTGCCCCGACATCGTCTGCGGGCGCTGCTACACCTGCAAGCACGTGTCCGGCTGGGTCTGGTGCGACAACTCCGAGTGCTACGGCAATTCGCTGACCAGCGCAGACCCGCCGCACCTGCTCGGCGGCTGGGCGGAGCAGATGTACCTGCGACCGGACACGTTCGTTTACAAGGTGCCCGACGGGCTGTCGCCGCGGATCGCCGTGCTGGCCGAGCTGATGGCGTGCACGGCCAGCCTGGACAAGCTGAAGGAGTTCAGTTCGTACGCCTTCGAGGGCTTCAACTCCGGCGACACCGTGGTGGTGATCGGCTCCGGTCCGCTCGGGCTGCTGCACGTCGCGAAGGCCGACCTGATGGGGGCCGGGCAGATCATCGCCACCGATCTCTCGTCATATCGGCTGGACTGGGCGAAACGCTGCGGCGCCGACGAGGTGCTCGACGTGACGGCGACGAGCGCCGAGGAGCGGATCGACCGGGTCCGGGCGCTGACCGGAGGCCGTGGCGCGGATGTCGTCCTGCACATGGCGAACACCCCCCGCTCCTTCGTGGAGGGGATCGAGATGCTGAAGCGCGGCGGGATGATGTTGGAGATGGGCAACTTCGCCGACACCGGCGAGACCTCGATCAACGTGCACCGGCATGTCTGCAGCAAGAACATCCGGCTGGTCGGGCTGACCAACCACCCAAGCACCGGGTATGGGCCGGCGCTGCGGTTGCTGGAGCGCTACGCCGACCGGTATCCGTTCGAGGAGATGGTCACCCACACCTACGGCCTGGACGCCGCCGAGCAGGCCATGCGGACCTCGATGAGCCCCGAGAGCATGAAGGTCGCCATCGCCCCCTGAGCCTCCGTCCCGCGCGAGTTGTCAGGTTCTCAGCGAGCTATAGCGCGCTGAGAACCTGACAACTCTCCACGTCAGCGAGTCGAGCCGTCCGGAGCGAGCCCGGGCTCCGCCCGTCGGCGCTGAGCGGACCCGTCCGCCGCCGCGCTCACGCCCGGCGCGAGGTAGTGCATCGTCGCACCCTTGAAACAGGTGCCGCTGGCGAGGGTGACGACGACGTTCACGCCCTCCCCGATGGCCACGGTGTAGCCGCCGGCGACCTTCAGTTCCACCGTGGTGTTGTCGCCGTTGACGCTGTCGCCGGTGGCCAGGATGTGGCTCGCGCCCGTGGCGAAGTCGTGCCGGGACAGCTCGACGTGGACCAGGCCGGGGTTCTGGCCGTCGATCACGTACGCGGTCAGCCCGGTCACCGTCGCACCGGCGGGAATCGGATAGCCGAGCCCCATCGAGCCGCCGCCGGTGAAGCAGCGGGGCGTGCCGGAGCGCACGTTGAACTGGGCGCCGCTGAATCCGAGGTGCTCGACCGGCACCTTCGGACCCGGCACGGGGATGGGGGCGGCCTGGGCCGCGGCGGCACCACCGAGGGACAGGGCGAGCGCCGCAGTGGCGACGGCGAGGCGACGGGGCATCGATGGTTCTCCTTCGGATGGACGATGCCGTCGGTGAGCGCGCGCCCGCCCGCGACGTACGTCATTGCGCAGTTCTGCGTAACGCTCGCTCCAACGCGATCGACTCCGCACCCTCCCCAGCCACTCCACCGCGACTCCGCGCCCCGGAGGGCGACTCCGCACCCCTCGTGCCGGGTGCGCAGTGCACCCGCCGGGTGCGGAGTGGGCGCGGCCGCGCGAGCAAGGAGTGGGACTCGAGGCCATCCGGGCAGCTGGCCCCAGCCGCGAGGCGGGCCCGGCGATGAGGGTCAAGGCTCAGCGCTTGGCGCACCAGGCCAGCAGGCGGTCGACCGGCCAGGTGGTGATGATCCGGTCCGGGTCCAGCCCGAGCTGCTCGGCCCGCTCGCAGCCGTACGCGACGAACTCCAGCTGGCCGGGCGCGTGCGCATCGGTGTCGATCGAGAACAGGCAGCCCATCTCGATCGCCAGCTGCAGCAGCCGCGTCGGCGGGTCGCGCCGCTCGGGCCGGGAGTTGATCTCGACCGCGACGTCGAAGGACCGGCAGGCCTCGAAGACCACCTCGGCGTCGAAGGTCGACTCCGGCCGCAACCCTCGCTCCCCCTCGATCAGCCGGCCCGTGCAATGACCGAGGATGTTCACCCGCGGGTTCGCGATCGCGCCCACCATCCGGTGGGTCATCGTCTCCGAGTCCGAACGGAGCTTGGAGTGCACGCTGGCGACCACCACGTCCAGCTCGCCGAGCAGGGCATCCTCCTGGTCCAGCCCGCCGTCCTCGAGGATGTCGACCTCGATCCCCTGCAGCACCCGGAACGGCGCCATCGCGGAGTTCAGGTCGCCGGTCAGCTCCATCTGCTCGCGCAGCCGATCAGCGGTCAGCCCGCGGGCGACGGTCAGCCGGGGCGAGTGGTCGGTGATCGCGCAGTACGCGTGGCCCAGCCGCTGCGCCGTGAGCATCATCTCCTCCACCGGGCTGCCGCCGTCGGACCAGGTGGAGTGGGTGTGCAGGTCGCCCTTGATCAGCTCGCGGATCGAGCCGCCGCCGACGGCCAGCGGGCTCGCCTCGTCGCGCAGCTTCTGCAGGTATTCCGGTACGTCCCCGGCCATCGCCTGGGTGATCACCGCCGCGGTCTTCGGGCCGATCCCGGTCACCTTCGGCCAGCTGTGTTCGCGCTGGTGCTCCTCGCGCTGCTCCGGCGACATGGCCGCGACGGTGTCCGCCGCCTTGCGGTATGCCTTCACCCGGTGCGTGTCGGAGCGGCTGCGCTCCAGCAGGAAGCCGATCTCGCGCAGCGCCTCGACCGGGTTCATCCGAGTCGCCCTTCGACAGGCTCAGGGCACATCAGCCGGACCGCCGGCGCCGGGGTCGCGGCTTCAGCGGGACGGTCGGCATCGGCGGCGCCTCCATCACCTTCTCGTCGCGGGACACCACCGGCGGGAACCGGTCCGCGCGGCCGGCCCACGCCGAGCGATAGCCGACGATCTCGTCGTGACTGCGCCCGACGAAGTTCCACCACATCACGATCTCCTCGGCGAACGGCTCACCGCCGAGGATCATCACCCGGGCGCCCTCCTGGCTCGTGAGCTCGAGCCGCTCGCGTCCCTGGCCGAGATAGAGCAGCTGGTCGACGCCGGCCTCGCTCGCCCCCGACCGGACCCGGCCGGAGACGACGAACACGCCGTACTCGTAGGTCGGGTCGACGGCCACGGGGATCGCCGCGCCCGGTTCGAGCTCGAGGTCGGCGCCGACCAGCGGGGTGTAGGTGTGCGCCGGCGACCGTACGCCGTCCAGCTCGCCGATCAGCACCTTCCCGCGGGCCCCGTCGAGATCGAGCGAGGGCAGCTCGCGATAGGAGCGGAACAGCGGCTCGGCGTCCCGGTCACCGTCGGGCAGCGCGACCCACAGCTGGACCCCGTGCATCGTCGGCGGCTTGTCGGGCTGGGAGATCTCGGAGTGCACGATGCCGTGGCCGGAGGTCATGATGTGCAGCTCGCCCGGGCGGACCATGACCTGCGAGCCGAGACTGTCGCGGTGCTCGATCTCGCCCTCGATCAGCCAGCTGACCGTCTGCAGACCGGTGTGCGGATGGGCCCAGACCTGCATCCCCGGCGAGTCGCTGACGTCCTCCGGCCCGTAGTGGTCCAGGAAGCACCATGCGCCGATCATCCGCAGGTCGCGGTCCGGGAGCGCCCGAGACACCTCGGTGGTCTTGCCCAGATACACCTTCCGGGCCGTCAGCAGCAGCTCCTCCGGACCGCCGCCCGACGTGCCGGTGCAGACGAGCTCGTCGGGCCTCAGCTCCAGATCACTCACGCCGCGTCCTCCCGCCGTCCACCCACCACTACAGTCAGCCTATGGCCGCGAGCGTGCGTGGGATCAACAAGTCCCTGCTGCCCGCCGCCAAAACTCGCGCCACCATCGCGAAGCGGCTGACCGGCGTCACCGGGGCGATGACGACCGCGACGATCGCCGAGATGGAGGCCCGGTACCGCTGGTTCCGCGACCTCGACGCGGAGCACAGATCGTGGATCACCCTCGTCGCCCAGACCGGGATCGACGGCTTCGTCACGTGGTTCGCGGACCCGGACCCGGCCGCGCCGACCGGCTCGGACGTGTTCGGCTCGGCCCCGCGCGAGCTGGCTCGGCGGATCTCGCTGGCCCAGACGGTCGAGCTGGTGAAGACCACCATCGAGGTGGTCGAGACCCAGATCGACGAGGTGATGCCCAAGGCCGACCGGCCGGTCCTGCACGCCGCGATCGTGCAGTACAGCCGGGAGGTCGCGTTCGCCGCCGCGGAGGTCTATGCCCGGGCCGCCGAGCTGCGCGGCGCCTGGGACGCCCGGCTCGAGGCCCTGGTGGTCGACGCCGTGGTCCGCGGCGACACCGACGAGACCGTGCTGTCGCGCGCGTCCGCACTCGGCTGGCGCTCCCCGGCCGCGATCGTCGTGGTTGTCGGGCGCTCGCCGGAAGGCGACGGCAGCCAGACCCTGGAGGCGATCCGGCACAACGCGGCGATCGGTCGGGTCGACATGCTCGGCTCGATCCAGGGCGACCGGATGATCGTCATCCTGGGCGGCGACGGCCTGCACAGCGAGACCTCCACGCTCGGCCTGGTCGGCTCGCTGGCATCGTTCTTCGGCCCCGGGCCGGTCGTGGTCGGGCCGGTCGTCGCGCACCTGATGGAGGCCGGCGGCTCCACCCGGGAAGCGCTGTCGGGCTACCGCGCGGCGGTGGCCTGGCCCGAGGCGCCCCGGCCGGTCAGCACCCACGACCTGCTCCCGGAGCGAGCGCTGGCGGGCGACGGCCACGCCCGGCGCGCCCTCGCCCGCGAGCTCTACGACCCCCTGCTGGCGGCGGGCGGCGGGCTGCTGGAGACGCTGATCAGCTTTCTCGACCAGGGCTCCTCGGTCGAGGCGGCGGCCCGCGCTTTGTTCGTTCACCCCAACACGGTGCGCTACCGGCTGCGACGCATCCACGAGGTCAGCGGCTACAGTCCGACCGACCCGCGGGACGCGTACGCCCTCCGGCTCGCGCTCACGCTGGGCAGGCTGCTGAGCAAGCCCGAGCCGGCGAAGGCGGCCCCGCGGCCGACACCGATCGACGCCCGCGCGGTGGTGTGACGCGGGCCCGTGAACCTGCTCACCGATTTGTGGGGTTCCCACAAACGACGCCGCCGAAAGTTCGTCGTGTCCATGGAGGACGTACGTCGGTCGGGCACGACATAGTGAACACGTGCTCGCCATCGTCGCGCCCGGTCAGGGTGCACAGACTCCCGGCTTCCTCGCGCCTTGGCTCGCCGAGCCGAGCTTCGCGGACCGGATCGAGTGGCTGTCCGCGGTCGCCGGCCTGGACCTGCGCCGGTACGGCACCGAGGCCGACGCCGACACCATCCGCGATACCGCGGTCGCCCAGCCGTTGCTGGTGGCGGCCGGCCTGCTGGCCGCGCTCGAGCTGCTGCCCGGCGGGCGCGACGACTTCGCCTCCGTCGGCGTGGTCGCCGGTCACTCCGTCGGTGAGATCACCGCGGCGGCCTGCGTCGGCGTGCTGTCTGCGGAGCAGGCGATGGTCCTGGTCCGCGAGCGCGGTCGCGAGATGGCAGCCGCGAGCGCGGCCACTCCGACCTCGATGACCGCCGTCGTCGGCGGCAAGCCGGACGAGGTGCTCGAGGCGATCGAGCGCGCCGGGCTGACCCCCGCGAACAACAACGGCTCGGGCCAGATCGTCGCGGCCGGCACCACGGATCAGCTGGCGGCGCTCGCCGCCGATCCGCCCGCCCGTGCCCGGCTGATCGCGCTGAGCGTGGCCGGTGCGTTCCATACGGTCCACATGCGGCCGGCGGTGGAGCGGCTCGACCAGCTCGCCCGGGCGATCGACACCAACGACCCGACCACCCGGCTGCTGTCGAACGCCGACGGAGCGGTGGTCGGCAACGGACCCGAGGTGCTGGGCCGGATCGTGAACCAGGTGGCGAATCCGGTGCGCTGGGACCTGTGCATGGCGACCATGGCCGACCTCGGCGTGACCGGTCTGCTCGAGCTGCCGCCGGCCGGCACGCTGACCGGCATCGCCAAGCGGAACCTGAAGAATGTCGAGCTGTTCTCGCTCAACACGCCGGACCAGCTGGCCGATGCGCGTGAGTTCGTCCGCGCCCACCCGTAGGGTGCTCTGGTCCGACTCCCCTGTCCCCCGTTCCACCACGTACGCAAGAATCCCGAGAGACGTAGACCCGAAACCAGACGGTCCACCCACCTAGAAGGAGCCATCGCATGGCCACCACCGAAGAGATCCGCGCCGACCTCGCCGAAATCGTCAACGAGGTCGCCGGTGTGCCGGCGGACGACGTCCAGCTGGACAAGTCGTTCGCCGACGACCTCGACGTCGACTCGCTGTCGATGGTCGAGATCATCTACGCCGCCGAGGAGAAGTTCAGCGTGAGCATCCCCGACGAGGAGGCCAAGAACCTGAAGACCGTCGGCGACGCGGTCGCCTACATCGAGCGCGCCGCCTCCTGATCCCGCGGGGCCACCTCCTCGATCGAGCGGTGGCCCCGATCCCACTGCCAGGGAGGAACTGATGGATCGCAAGACGATCGTCGTCACCGGAGTCGGCGCCACCACGCCGCTCGGCGGAGACGTGGCCAGCACCTGGGACGCGATGCTCGCCGGCACGTCCGGCGTCAGCCTGATCGAGCAGCCCTGGGCCGATGATCTGCCCTGCCGGATCGCGGCGAAGGCGGCCGTCGACCCCGCCACCGTGCTGGAGCGGGTGGAGGCCCGCCGGCTCGACCGGGTGGCTCAGCTCGCGATCGTCGCAGGCACCGAGGCGTGGACCGACGCCGGTTTCGGCTTCGGCGACGACAACCCGGTCGACCGCGAGCGGCTCGCCAGCGTGGTGGCGACCGGCATCGGTGGCCTGCAGACGCTGCTCGGCCAGTGGGACATCCAAAAGGACAAGGGCGTGCGCCGGGTCAGTCCGCTGACCGTGCCGATGCTGATGGCGAACGCCGCCGCCGCGAACCTGGGACTGCGGATCGGGGCCAAGGCGGGCGTGCACACGCCCGTCTCGGCCTGCGCCTCGAGCAACGAGGCGCTGTCGCTGGCGATCGACATCATCCGGCTCGACCGAGCCGACGTGGTCCTGGTCGGAGGCTCCGAGGGCTGCATCCACCCAGTCACCATCGGCGCGTTCGGGCAGATGCAGGCGATGAGCCGGCGCAACGACGAGCCCGAGCGGGCCTCGCGTCCGTGGGACGTCGACCGGGACGGTTTCGTGATGGGCGAGGGCTCGGCGATCTTCGTGATCGAGACTCTCGAGCACGCGCAGGCCCGCGGCGCCAAGATCTACGGCGAGCTCGCCGGCGCCGGCATCACCGCCGACTCCCACGACATGGTCCAGCCCGAGCCGAGCGGTGCGCCCCAGGCCAGGGCGATGAAGCTGGCGATGAAGGCGGCGGAGCTGGAGCCGGCCGACATCGTGCACGTGAACGCACACGCGACCTCCACGCCGCAGGGTGACGTGACCGAGGCCGGCTCGATCCGGCAGGCCCTCGGCGACGGGACCGCCGCGATCGTCACCTCGACCAAGTCGATGACCGGGCACCTGCTCGGCGGTGCCGGGGCGCTGGAGTCGCTGGCCACGCTGCTGGCGCTGCGCAACCGGACCGTGCCGCCGACGATCAACCTGGACAACCCGGAGCCCGACCTCGGCATCGACATCGCCGACAAGGTCCGCGAGCTGCCAGAGGGCGACATCGCCGGCATCAACAACTCGTTCGGCTTCGGCGGCCACAACGTCGCCGTCGCCTTCACGAACCGGTACGCGACCGGCGGGTGACCATTCCGGTCCGGCCGGTCGACGTGCCGGCCTCCGTCCGCGAGCTGGCGCGCCGGGAAGGGCTCGGCACCGGGCACGCGGTTTGGCTGAATCAGCTGGGCGGGCTGACGTTCGCCTATCCCGACGTCGGCCAGTTCGTGAAGTGGGTGCCGCACCACCCCGAGTTCGACGTGGTGGACGAGGCGGCCCGACTGGACTGGGCGGGCCGCTTCACCACCGTGCCGGCCGTGATCGACCTCGGCAGCGACGAGCACGGGGCCTGGCTGCGGACCCGGGCCGTCCCCGGCCGGAGCGCGGTGCACCCGCGCTGGATCGCCGAGCCGCGGATCGCCGTGCGCGCGATCGGCACCGGGCTCCGGTCGTTCCACGATCGGCTGCCGGTGCTGGACTGCCCGTTCGACTGGAGCCTCGCCACCCGGTTCGCCTGGATCAAGCGGGACGAGGACCGGGTGCTGATCGAGCAGGCGCCGCCGATCGACCGGCTCGTGGTGTGTCACGGCGACATGTGTGCGCCCAACACCCTGCTGGACGAGGCCGGCGCGTTCACCGGGCACGTCGATCTCGGCCGGCTGGGCGTCGCGGACCGCTGGGCCGATCTGGCCGTGGCGACGTACAGCCTGGGCTGGAACTACGACGGTGAGTGGACCGACGAGCTGCTGGACGCGTACGGGATCGAGCGCGACGACGACCGGATCGGCTACTACCGCCGGCTCTGGGACGCGACCTGACCTCACGCTCTCTGCGAGTTGTCAGGTTCTCAGCGCGCTATAGCGCGCTGAGAACCTGACAACTCGGGACAGAGGGCCGCGCTAGACCACCTGGTGCAGCCAGCGAACCGGGGCGCCGTCGCCGGCGTAGCGGAACGGCTCGAGCTCGGCGTCCCAGCCGCTGCCGAGCAGGTCGGCGAGCGCGTCGACCAGGTCCCGGCCGCCGAGGGCGGCCTCGGTCACGGCGTGCTTGATCCGGTCCTCTGGCACCATCACGTCGCCGTGCAGTCCGGTGACGGCGTGGAAGATCCCCTGGGTCGGGGTGTATGCATAGCGTTCGGCCTCGCTCGCCGAGGTGGCCTCCTCGGTCACCTCGAACCGGAGCCGCTGCCACCCCTTGAGCGCCGACGCCAGCCGCCCGGCGGTTCCGACCGGCCCGCTCCAGGAGTATTCCGCGCGGTAGCTGGCGCGCTCGATCGGCTGCGGGGTCCAGTCGAGCCGGACGGGCATGCCGAAGACGCCGCCGGCGGCCCACTCGACATGCGGGCAGAGCGCGGACGGCGCGGAGTGGACGAACAGAACTCCACGGGTCGTACTCATCGATCCTCCAAGGACTGCGAACCGACAGCCGAGAGGGCTGCCTTCCCCGACATCCTCAGAGCCTGTCCGTCGTAGCCGACTTGGCGGATCGCTGTCTATTCTGCCCCATCCGTCACAGCAGATCCAGCGGTCGGCTCAGGCGCAGCGCGCCCGGAGCGTGCGACGGCCCGCTGGGCGCCGCGCCGCCACGACTCTAGAGTGGCTGGATGAGCGCTACCCCATATGGCTCGTGGCCCTCTCCCATCACGCCGGAGCTGATGACCTCCTCGCTAGTCGGTTTGGACGCGCCGGCCCTCGACGGAACCGACCTCTACTGGCTGGAGACCCGCGCCGACCAGGGCGGACGCTCCAGCCTGTGGCGGCGTCGAGGCGACGGGACCACGCATGAGCTGACGCCCCGGCACTACGTTCGCAGCCGGGTGCACGAGTACGGCGGCGGCGAGTACGCGGTCGAAGCCGGGGTGGTCGTGTTCAGCGACTTCACCGACGGCCGGTTGTACGTCCTGGGCACCGACGACGCACCGAGCCCGCTGACCGGCGACGGTGCCGACGTGCGGTTTGCCGACATCCGGGTGCATGCCGACCGCGGGCTCGCGCTCGCGATCCGCGAGGACCACCGGAACGGCGGCGAGCCGGAGAACACCCTCGTGGCGATTCGGTTGGACTCCTCCGGTGAGGGATTCGGCCGGGTGCTCTGCACCGGGGCCGACTTCTACGCCACCCCGGAGCTGGCCGGCGACGGCCGGCTCGCCTGGGTGGAGTGGGACCACCCGAACATGCCTTGGGACGAGACCCGGCTGATGACCGGCCGGCTCACGACCACCCCGGATGGAGATCTCGCCGTCGAGGACGCCACCCCGATCGCGGGCGGACCGGCGGAGTCGGCGATCCAGCCCCGCTGGACACAGGCCGCTCTGCTGTTCGCCTCGGATCGCTCGGGCTTCTGGAATCTCTACGCCACGACCGGAGCCGCGGAGCCGCGCAATCTGCATCCGGCCGACGCGAGTTTCGCCGAGCCGCAGTGGGTGTTCGGTCAGAACCCGTACGCGGTGCTTGCCGACGGCCGGCTGCTGTGCACCAGGCGCGAGCGCGGTCACCTCGGGCTCGGCATCCTCGAACCCGGCTCGGGTCGGCTCGACGACGTGGACGTCGATGGATCCGCGCGATCATTGTCGGTCTCTGCGGACGTACCCGATCGGGCGGCGGCGGTCGTGACCTATCCGGACCGACCGCCCGAGCTGGTCCTGATCGACCTCGGCAGCGGCTCGGCGGAGGTGGTCCGGGTGTCCGGTGAGCTGCCGTTCGACCGCTCCTGGGTGTCGCTGGCGAGTCCGGTCAGCTGGCCGAGCGACGACGGCGAGGTGTTCGGCTGGTTCTATCCGCCGACGAATCCGCAAGCCGGCGCCGGCGCCGACGAACTGCCGCCGCTGATGACGCTCTCGCATGGTGGTCCGACCGGCTTCTCGGCGCCGGACTTCAAGCTGGCAGTGCAGTTCTGGACCACCCGCGGAGTCGCCGTGCTGGACGTCAACTACGGCGGGAGTGCCGGCTATGGCCGGGCCTACCGGGAGCGGCTGCGCGGCCGCTGGGGCATTGTCGACGTCCGCGACTGTGCCGAGGGTGCCGCGGCGATGGGCGACCAGGGCCGGGCCGATCCCGCTCGGCTGGCGATCATGGGCGGCAGCGCCGGTGGTTACACCACACTGCGCGCGCTGACCGCGACGCAGACCTTCGCGGCCGGGATCAGCCTGTTCGGCGTCGGCGACCTGGAGACACTCGCCCGGGACACGCACAAGTTCGAGTCGCGCTATCTCGACGGGCTGGTCGGACCCTACCCGGCCGAGCGCGCGGTGTATCAGGATCGCTCCCCGATCAACCACGTCGACGATCTGGCCGCGCCAATCCTGCTGCTGCAGGGATCCGACGACAAGGTGGTGCCCCCGAACCAGGCCGAGGCGATGGCCGCCGCAGCGCGAGCCAAGCGGTTGCCGGTCGCGCTGGTGATCTATCCAGGCGAGGGGCACGGGTTCCGCCGGGCGGAGTCGATCAAGGCGTCGCACGAGGCCCAGATCTCCTTCCTCGGCCAGATCTTCGGCTTCACTCCCGCCGGCGACATCCCGGTCCTGGAGATCGAGAATCTCTGAGCCGGTCGAGCGCGCCGGAGCGGGTCCCGACGTCGCCGATCGACCTCGACCGGTCCCGGTAAACGGTTACCGAGGCTGATCCGACGCGCTCGATGTCGATCGGCGACATTCTGGCCAGCTGACGGAAAGCCGCGAAGCCGCCCGCTGGCGACACGTCGTGGACAGCTTCCCGTTCGGCACCCGCGACGCCTGCACCATGGACCTCGACCACACCATCCCCCACCAACACGGCGGAACCACCTCGGCCGACAACCTGTCACCACTGACCCGACACCACCACCGAGCCAAAACCTACGGCGGATGGGCCAAACGCCAACCCGAGCCCGACACCGTCGTCTGGCACTCACCCCACGGCTGGATCTACCTCGTCACCCCCCAAGGCACCCTCGACCTCGGCCACAGCACCTACGCCCACGCCATCTGGAACGCCGCTGCCCAGCCCGGGCGGCGCCCGGCTCCGTCCGAGCCGTCAGCCCGGCCAGTAGTCCTGCGGCCGCAACCGGCTGCCGAAGATGGCCTCGCCGACCCGGACCGTGGTAGCGCCGTACGCGATCGCGAGCTCGAAGTCTCCCGACATTCCCATCGACAACTCGTCGTAGCTGCCGGCGGCGGTGTCGGTCTGGCGTAGCCGCTCCTGGACCTCGAGCATCCGCCGGAAGCAGCCGGCGACCGCCTCTGCGTCGTCGGAGAAGATCGCCAGCGTCATCAACCCGCGCACCCGCAGGTTCTGGTACGGCCGGAGCGCGACCGCGAAGTCGACCGCGTTCTCGACCGCTACCCCGAACTTCTGCGGCTCGTCGGAGGAGTTCACCTGAACGAACACGTCCAGCGACCGCGCCTGCTGGTGCAGCCGGCGATCGAGGGCCTCGGCCAGCCGGAGCGAGTCGAGGGCATGGAACTCCTCGGCGAACGTCGCCACGTCCTTCGCCTTGTTGGTCTGCAGGTGACCGATCACGGCCCATCGCAGATCGGGTACGTCGGCGAAGAGCTCGGCCTTCTGCGCTGCCTCCTGCACCCGGTTCTCGCCGAAGATCCGCATCCCGGCGTCGTACGCCTCGCGGATCTTCTCCGGACCGTGGGTCTTGCTCACCGGCAGCAACCGGACGCTGCCGGGAGCCCGGCCGGCCCGCACGGACGCGACCTCGATCCGCTGCTGGACCGCCGCAAGATTGTCCGCCACCTGACCCACGGCTCTCACCCTAGTGAGGACGGTGTCCGTCCCAGCCGCTGGACGGCCGCCGCCCGATTCGGGACGCCCAGCCGGCCATAGATCCGGCTCAGGTGCTTGGACACAGTCGCCGGGCGCAGACCCAACCGGCGGGCGACCTGTGCGTCGGTGTTCCCGCGCGCCACCAGTTCCAGCACCTCCAGCTCGCGCGCGCTCAGCGGCAGGTCCGGCGACGCCTCCGCCACAGCCGTTCCTGGCCGCGCCCCGGCGTCCGTCGGCTCCCAGCCAGGTGCCTGGTCGGCCGGCACCCAGCGGGCCTGGGGCGCGAGCTGAAGCGCGCGATGACCGGCGCGCACACTGCGGGCCAGCGGCGCGGCCAGCAGGGGACCGGCCGCGGCCAGCAGGTCGCGCTGCTTGTCGCTGAACCGGCCGCCCAGCCGACCGAGGGTGACGGCGTGCAGCACCGACTGCCGCCCGCTCAGCAGCGCGGCCATCTGGTCGGTGACGTCGGGCATCGCTGCCCGCACCGGGTGCGAGCGCCAGCCGTGCTGGCTGAGCTGGTCCGAGATTCGCGGGACCACACGCTGCCCGGCCCGGCGCGGCAGCTCGCGGGCCAGCACGGCCCGGAGCGGGTGCAGGTGACCGACCCGGACGTACTCCTCCAATCGGGCGGTCCGGGCCCGCTCGAGCGGCCAGAACAGCGCCACCTCGTGCCCGGTCTGCAGATCCAGCTGGGTCAGCGTCGCCGTGTCGGACCCGACCACACCGGCCAGCAGGGCGAGAGCGGTGCCGAGCTGGGAGAACTGCGTCAGCTCACCGGTCACGTGGCCGAGGGCGAGCACCTCCCGCAGCTCGGCGGCGTCGAGTCGCTGCACAACGGGTCAGGAGGCGCGAGGTGTCGCCGGGATACCTTCGCGACGGCTCCTGCTGTGATCGAGGCGTCTCGTGCTGTGATGGATCCGTGCGCTGGTGGCCGCGATTCCGTGCCTGGTTGTCCGACAACCCGGGCCGAGGCTCGATCGGCGAGGTGGCGCACACGATGGAGGTCGCCGGCCGGTTGCGGCCACCGACCCGGGCCTCCGACGAGGAGCTCCGCGACCGGTTGCGAGTACTGCCGCCGGACTTCGCCCGCTCGGACCAGGCGCTGGCCTCGTTCCTGATCGACCTGCGCGAGCTCGCCGACCGGCGAATCGGGCTGCGGCCGTACGACGTCCAGCTGCAGGCTGCGGCGGCGATGCTCCGCGGGGTGTCGGTGGAGATGGCGACCGGGGAGGGCAAGACGCTGGTCGGCGCCCTCGTCGCCACCGGCCTGGTGCTCGGCGGTCACCGGGTGCACGTGCTCGGGGCGAACGACTACCTGGCCCGCCGCGACGCCGACTGGATGGGCCCGCTGCTGCGCGCGGTCGGCATCTCGGTCGAGGCGGTCACTTCTGCTGCGGACCAGACGACCCGGCGGGCGGCGTACCGCGCCGAGGTGACGTACGTCCCGGTGAGCGAGGCCGGCTTCGACACCCTGCGCGATCGGCTCCGGCTCGACCCGGCAGACCTGGTCGGGATCGGCCACGACGCCGCGATCGTCGACGAGGCCGACGCGGTGCTGCTGGACGAGGCACGCGTGCCGCTCGTGCTGGCCGGCGAGGACGCCCGGCGAGCGGGCACCGACACCGAGCTTGCTGTGTTCGTGGCCTCGCTGGCCGCCGGAACCGACTACACCGTCGACCCGGACCGGCGCACACTGCACCTGACCGAGGCCGGTCTGCGCCGGGTGGAGCAACGATTCGCCGTGGCCGACCTCTTCGGCGCTGACGCCGACCTGCTCACTCGCGTGCACGTCGCCCTCTACGCCGAGGAGCTGCTCCGGCGCGACGTCGACTACGTCCTCGACCGAGGCCGGGTCCGGCTGGTCAGCCGGTCGCGGGGGCGGGTGGAGGCGCTGCAACGCTGGCCGGACGGTCTGCAGGCTGCGGTGGAGGCCAAGGAACGGCTGGCGCCGTCGGCCGGGGTGCAGATCCTGGATCAGCTGCTGATCAGCGATCTGATCGGCCGGTACGGCCGCGTGGTCGGGATGAGTGCCACGCTGCTGCCGGCCGCCGAGGAGCTGTACGAGCTGTATCGCATCCGCTGTGCCGCCGTCGGGCCGAACCGAGCCTGCATCCGCCGGGACGAACCGGATCGGCTCGGCCGCAGCGCGGACGAGCGAGACACCGCGGCGGTCGGTCTGGTGGCCGACCTGCACCGCAGCGACCAACCGGTGCTGGTCGCCACCCAGTCCGTCGCGGAGTCGGACCGATTCGGCTCCCTGCTGGCGGCCGCGGGTCTGACACCGGCCGTGCTGAACGCCAAGAACGACGCAGAGGAGGCCGCCGTGATCGCTCACGCCGGCCGGCCGGGTCAGATCACCGTGTCCACCCAGATGGCCGGGCGCGGCACCGACATCAGGCTCGCCGACGGGGTCGCCGAGCTCGGCGGCTTGTGCGTCGTCGGTCTCGGCCGCTTCCCCAGTCACCGGCTCGACCTGCAGCTGCGTGGACGAGCGGGTCGCCAGGGCGACCCCGGCCGATCGGTCTACTTCGTCAGCCCGGACGACGACCTCGTGGTCGAGAACGGCGACGCGCCGGCCGGAGAGCTCGACGACGCCGGTCTGCGCGCCCTGGTCGAGCACAGCCAGCGGGCCGCCGAGGCGCGTCAGCAGGATCTGCGCCGGCTGTCGGCCCGTTACGGCAGGTTGCTGGCGACCCAGCGAGACCAGTTCCTGGAACTGCGGCACGCGGTGCTGACCGCCGACCGCGGGCTGGACGAGCTGCAGCTGCTGATCCCCGACCGGATGGCCTGCCTGGTCGATCAGATCGGTGACCAGCCGCTGCGCCGGTCGGTCCGAGTCGTCGTGCTCAGCAGCCTCGACCGGCGGTGGAGCGAGCATCTGGCGTACGTCACCGAGCTCCGCGAGGGGATCCACCTCAGAGCGCTCGCTCGCGAGGATCCGCTGTACGAGTTCAACCGGCTCGTCCAGGCCGCCTATGCACCGTTGATCGATCGGGCCTGTGCGGAGGCGGCCGGGCTGGTCGAACGGGCACCCGTCCGCGACGGCGGGCTCGACTTGGACGCCGTCGAGCTGTATCGCCCCGGCGCCACCTGGACGTACATGGTCACCGACGACCACTTCGGTTCGGAGTGGGAGCGGATCGGCCGGTTCGCTCTCCGCCACCTGCGCTAGATCGCGATGCTCCCGCTGACCCCGGCGGTGACGTGGCAGAACCGATGCACTCGCCCATGGTGTCAGCCCGTGTCCGCCGACCCGGCCCGCTATCTCAGGACAGGCGCCGCCCGTCTGCCTCGGAAAACACGTGCACGTGACTCGGGTCGATCTTGAGCCGCACCGTCTCGCCACGCTGAGGTGGCGTCCGCGACGAGATCCGCGCCGTGATCTGCTGTGCGGTCAGCCGATCGTCCTCGTCCAGCCCGGTGACGGTGCCGTAGAGGTACGCATCCGCGCCGAGTTCCTCCACCACCGCCACGTCGATGCCGATACCCTCCGTGCCCGCACCGAGGGTGAAGTTCTCGGGTCGGATGCCGAGCACGAGCCGCTTCTCGTTACCGGCCTTGGCCAGCGTCTCGCGCGGCACCGGAACCACGTAGTCGCCGATGTGCACGCCGTCCTCGGCGACATCGCCTTCCATCAGGTTCATGGCCGGAGAGCCGATGAAGCCGGCCACGAACAGGTTGCGCGGCTTGTCGTACAGATTCAGCGGCGTATCGCACTGCTGCAGCACCCCGTCCTTGAGCACGGCGACCC
>NZ_BAABAB010000002.1:0-36117 GCF_039537205.1 Microlunatus ginsengisoli
CGCCGCACCCACCACCACAACCTCCCAACGCCGAGGTGTTGCGATGACTACTGGAGACCGCCCCGGCGGCGTACAGGGGATCCGAAGACCATCCGCCGCGAAACCCGGATCCCCTGTGCAACCTTGGATCCGCTGCATGGGATCCGGCGGCGTACAGGGGATCCGAAGACCATCAGCCGCGGAACCCGGATCCGCTGTGCAACCTTGGATCCGCTGCAAGGGATCCGAGGGCGTACAGGGGATCCGAGTTCGGGTGCGTGCGGGTTCGGGTGCGTGCGAGTTCAGGTACGAGGCGAGGGCACGGGTACGGGCGCGGGTCAGTCGGCGAGGCCGAGGGCGGCGTACTGGTCCAGGGCCTCCTGGGCCGACTCGCGGGCGGAGTCGCCGGCGCCCCGGGGTGTCACCACGGTCGCGCCACCGCCCAGCCGGAGCACCAGTCCGGTCAGCCAGGCGGGGTCGCTGACTCGCAGCGAGACCCGCAACCCACCGTCCGGCCGCGGCGCGACCGACTCCGTCGGGTAGTACTCCGCGACCCACGACGACCACGGCGCCAGGTCGAGGGTGACCAGCGGCGCGTCGGCCAGCGAGGCGAACCAGCCGCCGGAGAGGTCCTTCAGCACCACGCCGGGATGCGGCGCGACATCGGTCTCGGTCACCTCGACCGCCGCCATCCGGTCCAGCCGGAACGTGCGCAGGTCGCCGGCCAGATAGCACCACGCATCGAGGTATCCCGCGCCCTCCAGCACGAACAGCCGCAGCGGGTCGACCTGCCGCCGGGTGGTCTCCGCCCGCGATGCCACGTCATAGGTGAGATCCAGCCGCTTGCCGCGCTGCAGACCGTCGGTGACCCGGGCCCGGATGTCGGCCCGGCCCGCGGCGACGTCGACCTCGGCCCGATCGGTGGGCTGGTGCCCGGCGGCCAGCTCGAGCTTCGCCAGCGCCCGCTCGATCGCGTCGCGCCGGCCCGGCCCGGCGATCTCGCGCAGCGTCCGCAGCGCCAGCATCAGGGCCAGCGCTTCGTCGGTGGACAGCCGCAGCGGCCGCGGCAGATAGTCGGCGTTGCTGAGGTGGATCTTGCCCTCGGTCTCCACCGCATCCATGTCGATGTCGATCAGGTCGCCGGGAGTGAGCCCGGGCATACCGCACATCCAGAGCACGTTCAGGTCGTCGCGCAGCGTCTTCACGGTGATCCCGAACGCCTCCGCGACGTCGGTCAGCTTGGCCCCGTCGTGCTCGCGCAGGTACGGCACCAGGCTGAGCAGCCGACGTACCTGGGCCTGCGAGGTCATCTCGCCTCCCCGACCCGGGCGACAGCGGTCAGCCCGGCGACGACCACCTTGCGCAGGTCGGGCGGGTCGAGCACCACCACGTCGGCGGCGTGCCGGCAGATCTCCTCCGCCAGCGGGTAGACGTCGGAGAACCCGACCTCGACCGCCTCGAAGCCGGGCGGCAGCGGGCCGTCGACGCGCTCGGGCGGCGTCGTGCCCCGGCGACGCAGGCTCGGCGCCTTGCCGGCGCGGATCGCGAGCACCGCGGCCGCGGTGGGTTCCGGCGGGGCGAGCGAGCGGGCGAGCCGGCGGAGGTCGACGTCGTCCGGCACGTCGTACGCCCCCGCGCGCGACACCTTCCGCGGCTGGTCGCTGATCCGGGACACCTTGAACATCCGCTCGGCCTTGCGGTCGAGGTCCCAGCCGATCACGTACCAGCGACCCTTGCGCGACGTCATCCCCCACGGTTCGACCGTCCGGACGGCCCCGTCGCGGTAGGTGAAGCTCATCCTGGTCCGGGTGATCACCGCGTTCCACAGCGCCTCGAAGGCCGGCTCGGACGCCTGCACGGACGGCTGCAGGTCGGCCAGCTGGGAGGTGTCGGGCTCGATCCCGGCCGCGCGCAGCTTGGCGAGCGCGCTCTGTGTGGACTCGGCCATGCTCGCGTGCTGCCAGACCCGGGCGGCGACGCCGACCACGGCCGCCTCCTCCGGGTCGAGGTCGATGGCCGGCAGCTCGAACTCCGACGGCAGGATCCGATAGCCCGGTTCGTCGTCGAACAGCGGGTCGAAGCTGCCCACCTCGATCGGTACGCCGAGCGCCCGCAGCTCGTCCTTGTCCCGCTCGAAGGTCCGCTCGAACGCGGCGTCGCTGAGGTCGTGGTAGCCCTCGACCACCTCGCGGATCCGGCTCTTCGGCACGAACCGACCCGACACGAGCAGGCAGATGGTGAGGTTGAGGATCCTCTCCGTCTTGCGCGGTGCCATGCTGGTCGCTTTCTCGAACGTGTGTGCGGTCGGCCGCTCGCACGCTACCAGCCGATCGTGAAGGATCCTGTGAACAGCACCGACGGTCCGGGCGCCGGCCGCTATGCGCCGAGTCCGACGGGTGAACTCCATCTGGGCAACCTGCGGACGGCGGTGCTGGCGTGGCTGTTCGCGCGTTCCAGCGGGCGGGCGTTCCTGCTCCGGATCGAGGACCTGGACACCGGCCGGGTACGTCCCGGGCTGGCCGAGCGGCAGGTCGCCGACCTGGCCGCGCTCGGGATCGGCTTCGACGGGGTGCCGGTGGTGCAGTCCGAGCGGACCGCGGCACACGAGGCGGCGCTGGACGCGCTGGCCGGGCGGACGTACGAGTGCTTCTGCACCCGCCGGGAGATCGCCGACGCCGCGTCCGCGCCCCACGACGAACCCCTCGGCTACCGCCGCTACCCGGGCACCTGCCGGGACTTGACCGAGGGCGAGCGGCAGACGCGGCGGGCGACGCGGGCGCCCGCGCTGCGACTTCGCGCATCAGCCGGCGCCGAGACCACGACGACGATCCATGACCTGCTGCACGGCGAGGTGACCGGCGTGGTCGACGACATCGTGCTGCGCCGCAACGACGGGGTGGCGGCCTACAACCTGGCCGTGGTCGTGGACGACCTGGCGAGCGGGATCGACCAGGTGGTCCGCGGCGACGACCTGCTCGCCTCGGCGGTGAACCAGGCTCATCTGACCACCTTGCTGGGCGGCCGACCGCCGACGTACGCGCACGTGCCCCTGGCGGTGAACACCGCCGGTCGCCGGCTGGCCAAGCGCGACGGCGCGGTCACCCTGGCCGACCTCGCGGCCGTGGGCGTCGAGCCGCCACAGGTGCTGACCCGGATCGCGGCGTCGCTTGACCTGGCCGGGCCCGGTGAGATCGTCACCCTGGAGGACCTGCTTCCCCGCTTCGATCCGGCACGGCTGCCGCGCGAGCCCTGGGTGATCGGCTGATCCGATGCCGGCCCCGACCGCCTTGCTAGCCTCGCGAGCATGATCACCTGGGCCGAGGGCGTGGTCACCGAGGTCCTGGCCGGCTGGCGAGGCGCCGCGGAGGTGATCGCGGAACGAACCGACACCGGGGCGACCTGCCGGGCGCTGGCGTATACCGACCTGACGCCCGCGCCGCGGCTCGGCGACCGGTTGCTGCTGAACGTGGCGGCGCTGGACCGCGGTCTGGGCACCGGCGGATACGCGCTGGTGATCGCGGTGCTCGACGCCGCCGGCCACCCGCACGGCCAGCCGGCCGCACCGGCCGGCCACCTGGTCAAGGCCCGCTACCTGCCGCTGCAGGCGATGGTGGCCGGCGCGGACGAGCAAGGGTCGCCGTTCCACGACGTGCTGGCCGACGCGGACGACCTGGCCGGGCTGCCCGTGGTGGTCGCCGATCTGCACTCGGCGCTGCCGGCGATCCTCGCGGCGATCCGGCTCGACCGACCCGACGCCCGGGTGGTCTATCTGATGAGCGACCATGGCGCGCTGCCGCTGGCCTTCTCCCGCTCGGTCGCCCGGCTACGCGAAGTGGGTTGGCTGGCGGCCACCGTGACCGCCGGTCAGGCGTTCGGCGGCGACCTGGAGGCGGTGAACGTCCACTCCGGGCTGCTGGCCGCCCGGCTCGCGCTTGGCGCCGACATCGCGATCCTGACCCAGGGCCCCGGCAACCTCGGCACCGGCACCCGCTGGGGATTCTCCGGCGTCGCCTGCGGGGAGGCCGTCAACGCCGCCACCACCCTCGGCGGCCGGCCGGTCGGATCGCTGCGGATCTCCGCCGCAGACCCGCGCGAGCGGCACCGCGGGGTGTCGCACCACAGCCTGACCGCGTACGGCCGGGTGGCGTTGCTGCCGGCCGACCTCGCCGTGCCGGCGTTCGGCGGCGACCTGGCCGATCTCGGCGCTCGGGTGGAGGCGCAGGTGCTGGCGCTGCACCGGCACCGGCTGCACCGGGTCCCGCTGGACGGCCTGCCGGACGCGCTGCGGCGGGCACCGCTGCGATTGTCCAGCATGGGCCGCGGGCTGGACGACGATCCCGGCTACTTCCTGGCCGCGGCCGCCGCCGGCCGGCTTGCCGCCGGTCTGCTGACTACTGGTCCGGGCGTTACTGGTCCGGGCGTTACTGGTCCGGGCGTTACTGGGCCGGCTGGCTGAACAAGATGTCGACCACGAACACCAGCGTGTCGGTCTTCTCCACCTTCGGCTTGGCGTTGCCGTCGGGGTAGCCGTCACTGCCCGGCGGTACGACCACCAGCACCCGGCTGCCCACGGTCTGCCCGACCAGGCCCTTCTTCAGCCCCGACAGCGCCTTGCTCATGTCCAGGGACGCGGGCTGCTGACCATAGGTCGTCTCCAGCTGGCGGCCGTCCCAGGTCTGCCACAGGTAGTTGATCGTGACCGCGTCGGTCTCGCCGACCTTCGGCCCGCTGCCCTTGATCAGCGGCTGGACCTGCAGGGTCTTCGGCGCCGCGGTCTTGGGCACGGTGACGGTCGGCACGCCCTTGGTGTCGGTGACCGTCGGCAGCCCATCCTTCGGCTTGACCGCGCTGCCGCTCGGACCGCTCAGCTGGACCTGCTCGATGTCGACCACGAAGATCAGCGTGTCGCCGACGTTGATGCCGGCCTGCGCGTTGCCGCCCGAGGAGTCGTAGCCGTCGGAGCCGGGCATCGCGATCAGCACCCGGCTGCCCTGGTGCTGGCCGTTGAGCCCCTTCTGGAAGCCCGGTACGACCTGAGCGAGGCTGAACGCGACCGGCGCCCCGCGCTCGTACGACTGGTCGAAGACCTTGCCGGTCCGGCCGTTGACGCCGTAGTAATTGACCGACACCATCGAGCTGGCGGTGGCGACCGGCCCGTTCGACGGCTTGAGCACCTCGGTCCGGGTCTTGTCGATGGCGAACGGCGCCTTGAACGAGACCTTCGGCGCCTTGCCGTAGTCACCGCTCACCTTGATGGCGCTCAGGTTGTCGGAGGCCTTCACCGTGCTCGACGGGCTGGCCGAGGCGGACGGGCTCGCCGCCGCCGAGCTCGGCGCCGCGGTCGGCGAGGCCGACTGGCCGGAGGTCGAGTCGCCGCCACCGCAGGCGGCGAGGGCGAGGACGGAACAGGTCAGACCGGCGACCGCGAGGGCCCTGGTGAAAGCAGGCACCGGAGAACGATACCGGCGGGCGCCAAGAGAATCGTTGCCCTCAGCTGTGCGGAGACTGTGGACGGCTCAGCCCGGCGGATCCGGCTCAGGCAAGGGCGCGCCGGCGCGGTAGCCGAGCCGGACCGCCGCGGCGAGCGCGTCCGCCATCACCTCCTGCTCGGCCCGCCCGTGCGCGCGGGCGTACGCGGCCACGTCGGCGAACTCCGGCGTCACCTGCAGCACCACGCCGTTGCGGTGGCCGACCTTCACCGCGATCGAGCCGTGCGCCAGGGCGACGTCGACCATCAGGCGCGGCACGGCATAGCGAGCGACCGGCTGGATTCGGACGCCGAGCGAGCTGGTCCGACCCAGGACCAGATCGAGCGCGGCGTCTCGCTGCTCCGGGCGGACCAGCACGCTCAGCACGTGGGCCGGCCGGCCCTTCTTCGCCAGGATCGGGGTCAACCACGCATCGGCGGCACCGGCCGCGAGCAGACCGGCGAGCACCCCCGGCCACAGCCGCGGGTCGAGATCGTCGACGTTGGTCTCCAGCAGCAGCAGCTCGTCGGCCGCTCCGCCCACCTGCTGCGCGGTGCCGATCACCAGCCGGGTGACGTTCGCCCGCCCCGGCGTGTCGCGGGAGCCGGCGCCGACTCCGCTGCGCTCGACGGTGACTGCGGGCAGGTCCGCGTTACCGTCGGCCAGCGTCATCAGCAGCGCCATTCCGGTCGGGGTCGTCAGCTCCCCCTCGCCGCCGGCGGAGACCTGCCAGCCGGTGGACAGCTCCAGCACGGCGGGCACCGGGACGGCCAGCCGGCCGTGAGCCGCCCGGGTGGTACCGGAACCGAGCGCGATCCGGCCGACTACCAGCCGATCCAGGCCGAGCGAGTCCAGCCCTGCGCAGACCCCGACCACGTCGGCGATCGAGTCCAGCGCACCGACCTCGTGGAAGTGCACGTCGGCCGCGGCGATGCCGTGCACCCGGGCCTCCGCCTCGGCCAGCCGGCCGAAGACGGCCAGCGCCCGCACCCGTACGTCCTCGGCCAGCGACGCGGACCGCAGCATGCCCTCGATGTCGCGCCAGGTGCGGTGCGGCGGGTCGTCGAGCAGCGGACGTACGTCGGCCTTGGTGGCGCGCAGCCCGGCCCGGGTGACCTGCCGATACGTGATCTCCACCGCTCCGGGGAGCACCGCGTCGACGGCCGTCCGCACCACGGCCGGGTCGACTCCGGCGTCCAGCAGCGCGCCGAGCAGCATGTCGCCGGCGACGCCGGCGGAGGCGTCGACCCAGCCGAGCCGCTCAGCCATCCGCGGGGTCGCGGGTCGTCGCCGCCGGCTCGGCCGGGACGGCGGCGGCGATCTGGGCGGCGAGGTGACCGGCGCCGTACCCGTTGTCGATGTTGACCACCGCCACCCCCGGGGCGCAGGCGTTGAGCATGGTGAGCAGTGCCGCGAGGCCCTCGAACGCGGCTCCGTAGCCGACCGAGGTCGGCACCGCGACCACCGGCGCGCTGACGAGCCCGGCCACCACGCTCGGCAGCGCACCGTCCATCCCGGCGACCACCACGATCACCCGGGCCCGGCGCAGCAGCTCGAGCTTGGCCAGGATCCGGTGCAGCCCGGCGACCCCGACGTCGACGACCAGTTCCGCCTCGCGGCCGAGGTGCCGGGCGGTCAGCAGTGCCTCGCGGGCCACCGGCAGGTCGGAGGTGCCGGCGGTGGCCACCACGATCAGCCCGCCGCTCGGCGCCGGCGGGTCGGCCGGCCAGGCGATCAGCCGCGCCTCCGCGTCGTGATGTGCGTCCGGCAGCTGGGCGAGTACCGCGGCCGCCTGGGCGGGATCGGCGCGGGTGAACAGCGTCCGCTGGCCCACCCGGCCGATCTCGGCGGCGATGGCGGTCAGCTGATCGACGCTCTTGCCGGCACAGAACACCGCCTCCGGATAGCCGCGGCGGGCCTCCCGGCCGAGATCGAGGGTGGCGACCTGGTCGAGGTCAACCACGGGTCGTCCGCAGCTCACCCAGGCTGTCGCGCAGGGCGGTCAGGGTGAACAGGCCGGACTGCAGCCCGGCGAGGTCGACGACGGCATAGCGGAAGCCCGCGGCCCGGACGGCCGCCTGAACGCGCGTCCGCTGCGGCTCCGAGACCGCGCGGACCAGATCGTCGGCGGGCAGCTCCAGCCGGGCGATGTCGCCGTGGTGCCGGACCCGCAGGTCGGCAAATCCCAGCGCCCGCAGCGCCGCCTCGGCCTGGTCGACCTGGCGGAGCTTCTCCGGCGTCACCTCCTGACCGTGGGGAATCCGGGAGGCCAGGCAGGGCGCGGCCGGCTTGTCGGCGCTCGGCAGTCCCCAGGCGCGGGCGAGTCGACGGACGTCCGCCTTGTCCAGGCCGGCGTCTGCGAGCGGTCGCAGCACCCGGTGCCGGGTGGCCGCCTCCGCGCCAGGACGGTCCGGCCGGAGGGCGTCGTCGGCGTTCTCGCCGTACGCGACCGCGGCCAGCCCGTGCTCGATCGCCAGCCCGTCGTCGATCCGGGTGAACAACTCGTCCTTGCAGTAGAAGCAGCGATCGGGGCCGTTGGCCCGGTAATCCGGCCGGTCGCCCTCGCGGGTCTCGATCTCGACCACCGCCACCCCGATCGCGTCGGCGACCCGGTGAGCCTCCCGCCGCTCGTCGGCGGCCAGGCTGGGCGAGACACCGAGGATCGCGACGACGTGCTCGGACCCGAGGGTGCGGGCGGCGAGCGCCAGCAGCACTGACGAGTCGACCCCGCCGGAGAACGCGACTCCGAGCCGGCCGGCACCCACTCCGTTTCGCACCAGGTCGCCGGCCTGCTCGGCCCGGCGTCCCAGGTCGGCCGGGAGGGACTCGCTGCGCGGATCGGCCAGGCTGGTCACCTCTCCACGCTATCTCCCCCGCCGGTGAGTAATTCTCGACACTCGAATGCGTGACCGGAGGCCGCTCACGCTCAGCGGGGCGGACGCGAGTGAATCTCGGGTCAGGAATTACTCACGGGCGGCCGCGGCCCGCACCGACGGCGGGACCGGGACCGCATCCGGGACGTCGGCTTCGGCCACCGGGGCGTCGGCCACGAGCGCGAGCGGCAGGATGCCGGCCCAGACCGAGCGATCCTCGCCGTCGCCGGGGTCGGTGGCCGCGCCCTTGGCCCGTACCTTCACGCTGGCGGTCGCCAGCGACAGGCGAACCACCGTCGTGGCGGCCAGTTCCTTCCGGGTCGGCCGCCGGACCTCGGCCGACCGCCCGGGCAGCAGGTGGTCGACCAGCACGTCCAGCGCCGCCGCCTTCTCGTCATCGGGCACCACCTCGGGCACGCCGATCACGACCGCCGACCGGTAGTTCATCGAGTGGTCGAACGTCGATCGGGCGACCACCAGCGCGTCCAGGTGGGTCACCTCGACCGAGATCGTCGTCCCGGCGGCACAGGCGCGCAGCAGGCCCGCTCCGGTGGAGCCGTGCAGCAGCAGGGTGTCGCCGTCGCGCGCGCAGGCAAACGGGAGCACCAGCGGGATGTCGTCGTCCTCGTCACCGCCCGGAAGCGCGTCGAGGTACGCCACGTGCGCGATCAGCGCCTCGTCCAGGATCGCGTCCAGGGACGTCCGGTCGAAGACCTGCCGGTCCGGCAGCCGGCGGACCCGGGTCCGCTCGCCGTCCGGCAATGTCCTCGTCGGCTCCGTGCTCACAGGCCGGGCGGCCGGCGCATCGAGGCGATCAGCCGGTCCACCCGCTCGTCCACCGCGACGAACGGGTCCTTGCAGAGCACCGTGCGCTGCGCCTGGTCGTTCAGCTTCAGGTGCACCCAGTCCACGGTGTAGTCGTTGCGGCCCTCCTGGGCGGCCTTGATGAAGTCGCCGCGGAGCTTCGCCCGGGTGGTCTGCGGCGGCACGATCTTGGCCCGGAAGATGGCCGGATCGGTGGTCGCCCGGGCGGCCAGCCCGCGAGCTTCCATCAGCGCGAACACCCCCCGGTTGCGCCGGATGTCGTGGTAGGCCAGGTCCAGCTGGGCGATCCGCGGATCGGCCAGGCTCAGGTTGTGCTTGACCGAGTAGCGCTCCAACAGCCGGTACTTGATGGCCCAGTCGATCTCGGTGTCGACCAGGCCGAGCTTGTCCTCGGCGACGGCGCGCAGCGTGCGCTCCCACAGGTCCAGCACCCGGTGGATGGTGGGCGTGCCGAGCCCCTCGCGGTGGACGAACTCCGACACCTTCTCGTAGTACTCGGTCTGCAGCTCCAGCGCGGAGATCTTGCGGCCGTTGGCCAGCGCCACGTTGACCCGGCCGGTCCGGTCCCGGCTCATGTCCCGGATGGCCCGGATCGGGTTGTCCAGGTTGAAGTCGCGCATCGGCACGCCGGCCTCGATCAGCCGCAGCACCAGCTCGGCGCTGCCGACCTTCAGCAGGGTCGTGGTCTCGGACATGTTCGAGTCGCCGACGATCACGTGCAGCCGGCGGTAGCGCTCCGGGTCGGCGTGCGGCTCGTCCCGGGTGTTGATGATCGGCCGGCTGCGGGTGGTCGCCGAGGAGACGCTCTCCCAGATGTGCTCGGCCCGCTGGCTGACGCTGTATTCCGCACCGCGCGCGGTGTGCAGGATCTTGCCGGCGCCACAGATCAGCTGCCGCGACACCAGGAACGGCACCAGCACGTCGGTGATCTTGACGAACTCGCCGACCCGGGAGATGCAGTAGTTCTCGTGGCAGCCGTAGGAGTTGCCGTGGCTGTCGGTGTTGTTCTTGAACAGGTAGATGTCGCCGCTGATCCCCTCGCTCGCCAGCCGCTGCTCGGCGTCGACGATCAGGTCCTCCAGGATCCGCTCGCCGGCCCGGTCGTGGTTGATCAGCTGGATCAGGTCGTCGCACTCGGCCGTCGCGTACTCCGGGTGGGAGCCGACGTCGAGGTAGATCCGGGACCCGTTGCGCAGGAAGACGTTGCTGCTGCGGCCCCAGGTGACCACCCGGCGGAACAGGTAGCGGGCGACCTCGTCCGGGGTCAGCCGGCGGGTGCCGCCGGAGGTGCAGGCGACGCCGTACTCCGTCTCCAGGCCGAAGATCCGCCGATCCACACCCCGCTCCCCTCTGCCGTACGTCATCGGTTCGTCAGCGCTCGGTCAGATCGAGGAGCCCGCCCAGCTCGTCACGAGTGAGCTCGCGCAGCTCCCCCGACTTGAGCCTGCCGAGCCGGACCGGCCCGATCGCGGTTCGGCTCAGCTTGCGGACCGGGTGTCCGACCGCGTCCATCGTACGGCGGACGATGCGGTTCCGGCCCTCGTGCAACGTGACCGTGACGAGGGACTTCTCCGCGGTGTTGGACACCAGCTTGACCCGGCTGAACTTCACCGGGCCGTCGTCCAGCTTCACCCCCTCCCGCAGCCGCCTCAGCGTGCGCGCGTCGGGCACCCCCTCGACCTCGGCGAGATAGGTCTTCGGCACCTCATACGAGGGGTGGGCGAGCTTCTGCGCGAACTCGCCGTCGTTGGTCAAGATGATCAGGCCCTCGGTGTCGGTGTCCAGCCGGCCGACGTGGAACAGCCGCTCGCGCCGCTCGACCAGGAAGTCGCTCAGATCGCGCCGGCCCTCCGGGTCCTCCAGCGTGGAGACCACGCCCTTGGGCTTGTTCAGCACCAGATAGACGTGCCGCCGCGGCGGCGGGATCCGGGAGCCGTCGACCCGGATGGTGTCCCGCTCCGGGTCGACCCGCAGCCCCTGCTCCAGCACCATCCGCCCGTTCACCTCGACCCGGCCCTCGGTGATCAGCTGCTCGCAAGCCCGCCGCGACCCGATGCCGGCCGCGGCGAGCACCTTCTGCAGCCGGATGCCCTCCTCGTCACTCATGGGGCCCATCCTCATTCATGGGCACAGTCTCCACGTGCGCGGCAACGGCCGGCTCGGCGAGCCGGCTCAACTCGGCCTCGAGTTCGTCCACCTCCGGCAGGTGCGGGGCGAGCGGCGGGAGCTCGTCCAACGATCGCAGGCCCATCCGTTCGAGGAAATAGCCGGTGGTCCCGAACAGCACCGCGCCGGACACCTCGTCGCTGCCGGTCTCGGCGACCAGTCCCCTGGTCAGCAGCGTCTTCATCACGCCGTCGACGTTCACCCCGCGGATGGCCGAGATCCGGGCGCGGGAGATCGGCTGCTGGTAGGCGACGACGGCCAGCGTCTCCAGCCCGGCCTGGGAGAGCTTGGACTCGCGCCCCTCGAGGACGTACGCGGACACCAGGTCGGCGTGCTCCTCCCGGGTGTAGTAGCGCCAGCCACCACCCAGCTCGCGCAACTCGAAGCCGCGGCCGGTCTCGTCGTAGAAGGCGACCAGCTCGAGCAGGGTGTCGTGCACGACCGGCACCGGTACGTCCAGCGCGGTGGCCAGGGTCAGCTCGCTCATCGGCTCCTCGGCCAGCAGCAGCAGCGCCTCCAGCGCCCCGGACAGGTTCTCAGTCATTCCTCGGCTCCTCCTGCCCGGCGGCTGGGGTGCCCGGCTCTTCGTCGAACTCGTCCGAGATGTCCAGCTCGCCGGCGTCGGCGCCGGTCCAACGGATCGTCAGCTCGCCCAGCGGGGTGAGCTGCTCGAACGCCACGGCCGCCTCCCGGAACAGCTCCAGCAGGGCCAGGAAGCGGCAGACGGTGGTGACGATGTCGGGCGAGTCGCCGGTCAGCGCCCGGAACGTCATCGTCCGGCTTCGCCGCAGCCGGTCGACCACCAGCGCCGCCTGCTCCCGGACGCTCACCGCCGGCGCGTGCAGATGGGCGAGCGAGACCACGTCGGCCTGTTTGGGCGCGAGCGCCTTGGCCGCGATGGCGGCGAGCCGCTCCGGCGCGACCGCGATCGTCAACTCGGGCACCAGCCGGGCGAACCGCGCCTCCAGCCCGACGTCGCGGGGGTGCCGACGGGCCTGCGCCGCCAGCGCCTGAGCCAGGTAGGCCGCGACCTGCTTGAACGCGCGGTACTGCAGCAGCCGGGCGAACAGCAGGTCCCGCGCCTCCAGCAGCGCCAGGTCCTCGGCATCCTCCACCTCCCCGGAGGGGATCAGCCGGGCGGCCTTCAGGTCCAGCAGGGTGGCGGCGACCACGATGAACTGGCTCGTCTGCTCCAGGTCCCAGTCGGCGCCCGCCGCCTTGATGTGGGCGATGAACTCGTCGGTGACCGTGGACAGCGAGACCTCGGTGACGTCCAGCTTGTGCCGCGAGATCAGCTGCAGCAGCAGGTCGAACGGGCCCTCGAAGTTGTCGAGATGCACCCGGAAGATGGTGTCGCCCGGATCGTGCCCTGAGCCCGTCGGCGGGCTCACGACAGGCTCTGTCGAAGGGCCGCGCTGCTGCGCTTCGACGAGCTCTGCGCGCGTATCGGGAAGCTCCGCTGGTGATCGCTCGGGCATGGTGAGGACCACCACGCTACGACAACCTCCGGACCAGCTGGGACTCCTCGCCCTCGGCCTGGAAGTCGGCCAGGAGCGTCGCGATGGCCACCCGGACGATTCGCCCGCGGTCCACCGCGACGCCGTGCCGGGCCCGCAACTCGAGCCGGGCCCGCTCCAGGTCGATCAGCTCGTCGGCGGAGACGTACACCGTGATCTTCTCGTCGTGCCGGACCCGGCCGGAGCCCCGGCCGGGCTTCTCCTCGGGCGGCTCGACCGCGGCGAGCCCCGGTGGCGCCTGCGGCTCGGTCTCGTCGGCGTCGGGGTGGGTCGGCCGGAACAGCTCGGAGGCGCCGGGCAGGCTCACGCGCCGGGACACCGGGCGAGCACCTCCCGCGCCAGCATCCGGTAGGAGCCCGCACCCGGCGAGCTGGAGGCATACGTCGTGATCGGCTCGCCCGCCACCGTGGTCTCCGGGAACTTGATGGTCCGCCGGATCACGGTATGGAACACCTCGTCGCCGAACGCCTGCACCACCCGCTCGAGCACCTCGCGGCCGTGCAGCGTGCGCGGGTCGTACATGGTGCCGAGGATGCCGAGAATCTCCAGCCGCGGGTTGAGCCGGTCCTGCACCTTGGCGATGGTGTCGGTGAGCAACACGATGCCGCGCAGCGCGAAGTACTCGCACTCCAGTGGCATGATCACCCGGTCGGCAGCGGTGAGCGCGTTGATCGTCAGCAGGCCGAGCGAGGGCGCGCAGTCGATCAGGATCACGTCGTAGCGGTCCTGCACCTTCTCCAGCACCCGCAGCAGGGTCTGCTCGCGGGCCACCTCCGAGACCAGCTGCACCTCGGCGGCGGACAGGTCGATGTTGCTGGGCAGCAGGTCCATCCCCTCGACGCTGCTGGTCGTGATCACCTCGTCGACGCCGACCTCGCGGCTCAGCAGCAGGTTGTAGACGCTGTGTTCGAGGGTGTGCGGGTTCACCCCGAGCCCGACCGACAGCGAGCCCTGCGGATCGAAGTCGACCAGCAGCACCTTGCGGCCGGTCTCGGCCAGTGCCGCGCCGAGGTTGATCGTCGTCGTGGTCTTGCCCACGCCGCCCTTCTGGTTGCACATCGCGATCACCAGGGCCGGGCCGGTGGTGGTGCGCGGGCCCGGCTCGGGCAGGACCGGCCAGGGCCGGCCGGTCGGGCCCAGTTCCGGCTCGGCCGCGACCGGCACAGGTGCCGGTGGCTGAGCCGGCTCGGTCGGGCGCTCCTCGACCGCGACCGACCCACCGTAGTCCGGGAGGTCCGCGGTGTCGGGGTAGTCCTGGTGGTCCATGCGATCTCCCTGGGATTACGTCGGTGCGTCGGTGGGCGGGGAAGGCCTGGTGACGTCGCGAGCGTAGATCGCGCCGCTCCTCTCACCGCTCCGGCGCGCCGGGGAAAGTCGACAAATCTCCCGTGGGTTCGCCCTGCGTTCCGCGGTGATGGGTAGCGTCGCAGGGTGCTGAGCTGGGATCACAACGCGTACTACCACCGTGCGATCCTGCGCCGGTTGCCGGCGCATTCGGCTCGGGTGCTGGAGGTGGGTTCGGGCCGGGGCCATCTCGCGGTGCGGCTGGCCGAGCGGGCCGACGAGGTGGACGCCCTCGATCTCGACCCCGCGATGGTCGAGGCGACCCGCGCGATCGTCCCCGCCAACGTCCGCTGCCGGCGAGCCGACGTGACGACGGCCGAGCTGCCCGCCGGGTGCTACGACGCCGTGGTCACGCTGAGCGTGCTGCACCATCTCGATCTCGCGACCGCCCTGCCGCTACTCGCGCGGGCGCTGCGACCGGGCGGAGTGCTGGTCGCGGTCGCGCTGCCGAAATCGGACCTCCCGCGCGAGCTGCCGGTCGAGGCCGCCGCGAGTCTTGTCCACCACGTGCTCGGCACGGTCTTCACCGCCGTGCGGCACCCCTACCGGGTGGGCTTGCCGCACCCCACGCATCCCGGCGCGGTCCCGATGAAGGACCCGACGCTCACCACCCGGCAGGTTCGCGACGTGGCGCGTACGGCGCTGCCGGGCGCCGACGTACGCCGGCTGTTGCTGTGGCGCTACCTGCTGACCTGGACCAAGCCGTCGGCGGCCACGGCGACCTCCCCGACGTCTGCATAGGCTGTGCGACCTCGCATGGTCTCTAGCCTGTGCGAAGTCGCACAGGCTATGCAGAGATCGCTCGCGAGACCGGGGCGCGCGGGGAACTGGCCTCTACCGCCCGGGGAGTTGGCCTCTACCGCGCGCGGAACTCCCGGCCGACGCGTTCGACCTCCCGCTCCAGGTCGCCGAAGGCGTACGCCCAGTTGTGGCACTTGAAGCTCCGCATTCCGGCGATCGCGGCACCGCAATCCGCGCAGCGCACGCCCTTGATCGCGTGCGGCACCTCGACGTTCACGTACTTGCGGTCGCCGAGGATCACCCGGGCGATCATCTGCGCCGAGTGCACCGACCGCGCTGCCGACGACACGATGTCGAGCCAGTTCGGCGAGCGGCCGCAGTCCGGACACTGCAGGTCGTCCCCGCTGACCCACAGCGGTGCGCCGATCGATCCCGGCTTCATCCCGAGCAGTTCCTCGATCTTGGCGACGTCGTCGGCGGCGGTGACGTATCGCTCCTTGCCAGGCAGCGAACCGGGCGAGTCGTACACCTGCTGGAACAGCTTCGGGTCGACCTCGACGGTCTGCCGGGACTCCCCCGTCGATTCGGACATCGCGCGACTCCCTTCGTTCGAGCTCCGCTGCCCAGGGTGACAGCGCGGTTGTCCGACGCGAAGGGATTTTCCGAGCGCTGTACGAGCGCGTGCTCGCCGGCCGGTGCGCGCGATCCATGCCGGTCGCGGTCGCCCGAGTGTCGCGAATCGACCTCGCATCGCCGGGGCGGGTGACTGCTCATCTTCCCGCCGCGGCCGGATTTTCGGGGCAGGACCGGGAGAGGAATGGCCAACTTTCCCGCCGCGGCCGGACTTTCGGGCCCACACCGGGCGATCGCCGGCCCAACTTCCGGCCGCGGCTGGATGCGGCCAGCACGGCGCGCTGCTGGTGGCCAGCCACGGGAACCGGCTCACCGTCGTCGCGATGTGCGTGCACGCGATGGCTTGGCCGAGGGAGCCGATCCGGTCGAGTTCGAGCGATTGTTCGCATCGTTCATCACGCAACCGGGATTGGTGGGATGGAAGAGGCGGCTACTTCGTGGGGACCGAGGCGAGCGCGCCGGACAATATGCGATTCCACGAAATCGACGGTCCTGAGGCCGGGGACCGCTACTTATCCTCGGACGGGGAGAAGTCGGAGGAACTCGATCGACTTGTTGCCGAGCGCCCGGAATCTGTCGAGAACGGGCACAAGACGTACGCCTTCCTGACGGGCAACGAGGTGGTTACCGACTATCTCGTCGTCGTCGAATAGAAGCACTGTCACTGACCGGCAATTCCGCCCGGGGCGAGCACGTCTGCGGCGGACTTAGAATCGACCATTCAGCCAATTTCGGACACCTTCCCCCGTAGCCCACCAAGGGCTTCCACGCGAACGCTCGCCACATACTGCTCGAGTTCGACCATCACACGCCGAAAGTAATCCGTCGATCCGTGTCGTTCTGCCGCCTGCTGATCCGTGTAAACCTCGTAGACGACGCGCGAGAGCGGCTCGCCCTCAACCGTGTGAAACACATAGATCAAAGTGTCCGGTTCGCCGGCCTTCACAGCTGCAATCATCGTTGCCGCGAGGCGATCGAATCCACGCACGGCCGCGTCATCCTTGAGTTCGAAGCGAAGCAAAGTTCCGATCACTCCCGGGAAGCTATCGGTACCCAAGGTCGCCTGTCCATGGCTTGATGTTCAAGCTCGAGGCACCGTCCACATACAAAGCATCAATTCGCTATCCCTTCCGGTGAATCCCGGGAACTCAGTACCCGCGATGTCGAGCTCGCCCGGCAGATCTCGGCCGCTGCGCGGGCGCTGACCGTGCCCGCCGATCCGACCGCCGTGCGGCATGTGCAGGTCGCGATAGACACGCTGGTCACCGCCGAGGTGTGCCGTAGCGGCGGGCTGTGCCGGGCTACGGGCAGCCTGGTGCCGACGTGGTCCTGCGCGACGGCGAAGGCAACGGAGTCGACCTCTCCATCGGGATGCACGATGCCTGACGCGCCCTCTGGGATCTCATCAGTCACCTCGGATCGGCTTGCGGCATGAACAGTTTCGGGCAGTGGCATCGTCGCGCCCGGCGAAAGGGGTGCCGGTTCTGTGCACAGCCCGACTGCAGCGGCACCGCTCGAGATCTGAGCGGCACTGCTAGGACTCGTTTCGATCGAGTCTTCGGATGCGCTCGCGGAGCCGATCGGTGTCAGGGTGATCAAGATCGGCGAGGATGACGAGGGCTTGCGCCCATGATGCTCTGGCGGGTTCCGCGCTGCCATCGGTGTGATGGATGTCGCCGAGGCGGGTGAGCACTTCTGCTTCGTAGTAGCGGTCGCCGATGTCCCGGAACAGACGGATGGCGTGTTGATAGCAGTCGATCGCGCGGTCGTGGCGACCCAACTTGTGCTGAACGAACCCGAGGCTGTCCCAGCTGTGGGCTTGACCGTCGCCGTCGCCGAGTTCTTGCTGGAGGGCTAGCGCCTTGCGGCAAGGCTCCAGGGCCGCCGTGTAGTCGCCGGTCTGGGCTAGGGTCCAGCCGATGTTGTTCCAGGCCTGGGCTTGTCCGATCCTCTGGCCGGCGGCGGTGAACAGATCCAGCGCGACGCGGTTGTGACCAAGGGAATCCTGGAGGCGTCCTTCGCGTTCGGCTAATCGGCTGCGGGTGAGGTGAGTCCGTGCCATCCCGATCTCGTCGCCGAGATTCTGGAAGAGCTGGAGCGCGCGGTGCAGATGGAGCCCGGCTTCGTCGAAGCGTCCCATGTCGGTGTAGGCCCAGCCAAGGCAGCGGTGGGCCGTGGCCTGTCCGAGTTGATCATTCAGCCGTTGGGCGGACGCCAGCGCGATGTTCTGGGTCGTGCACCAATCGTGCCAGAGTCCTTGGCGGCGGTGATAGGTGGTGAGCGACCAGGCGAGTTGCCAGGTGTGGGTGTCGAACCGTGCGTCGTCGCTGGCCTGATCAAGCACCGCGAGCAGTACGGTGTGTTCGGCGGTGAGCCAGGCCAATGCCTGGTTCTGACCTTGCGGTTCTTCAGCGCTGATATCCGTGCTGGGTGCGAGGAGGGCGACCGGGTCGCGATGCGGGTGTAACAGGAGGTCGGCCGCGTTGGCGCTGTGCAGATAGTGGTCGTACGTCCGGCGCTGCGCCGCGTCCCGTTCGGCGGAACTGTCGGTGGCACGGCACAACTCGGAGGCGTACGCACGGAGCAGGTCGTGGAAGCCATACCGGCCGGGGGTGTGTTCGGTCAGCAGATGCACCCGGGCCAGGCCTGTGAGTAGCCGCCTCACCTCATCGACTCGCAAGCCGCACAGACTCGCCGCCGCCGGGGCAGAGATGTCAGGCCCGGGATGGAGTCCCAGCAACCGGAACAGCCGAGCGGCCTCACCGCCGAGGGCATGGTAGGACCAGGAGAAGACCGCGCGCACATCAGTGGTGGCGTCGTCGCTGCTCAAGACGTCTAGCTTGGCGCGCGCATCGCGGAGCTCGGCAGCCAGCGCCGCCAAGGGGAACTGCGGATGACTGGCGGCCCTGGCCGCGAGGACCGTCAAGGCGAGGGGCAGCTGGGCACAACGCGCGACAATCTCGCGTGTTGCCTGCGGCTCGGCCTCCACCCGAGCATTGCCCAGTCGGTGACCGAGGAGCTCCCGGCCCTCCAGGGGGGTGAGGAGATCGAGCGTCACAGGCTGCGCGGCGCTCCCGGCGACCAAACCAGGCAGTTGCTTGCGGCTCGTCACGATCACCAGGCAGCCGGGCGCGCCGGGCAGCAACGGGCGTACCTGCTCGGCGTCGCGAGCATTGTCGGCGACGATCAACATCCGCCGGCCGGCCACGAGACTCCGATACAGTGCGGCCTGGGCGTCCAGCCCGAGCGGGATGCGGTGCGGTGCTACCTCGAGCGCATCCAGGAACCCCCGCATCGCCTCCTCCGGGTCCATCACCGAGCCGGCCGGATCGAACCCGCGCAGATTCACGAAGAGCTGTCCGTCGGGAAACCTGTCGCGTACCTGGTGCGCCCAATGCACCGCCAGCGTTGTTTTGCCGATCCCGGCCGTGCCGGAGACCGCGCAGATCACCACAACCGACCCGGTCCCGTCGGCTTCCAGCAGCCTGTTCAATGCAGCTACGTGATCAGCCCGGCCGGTGAAGCCGGCGACGTCGGCGGGCAGTTGTTCCGGCACGGGCCGGCCGGTGGAGGATCCCGTCGCTCGAGGAGCCGGACGGCCCGCTCGCCGCTGCTCGTCGACCCGGTCACGCACGGTGCCGAGCACGCCTGCCTCCGCCGGCGAGGCACCCAACCATCGGACGAGCTCGTCGAATCGGTCCGTCGGAGGCAACGCACGACCAGTGAAATACTCACCGATCACGGCGTGCGACCAGCCGGTACGAGCGGCCAGCTCCCGATAAGTCAGCTCAGATCTTCCGCTCCGTCGCGCGTCGCGGCGGCGCAACCACCGGAGCAGCTCCGCAAGCTCAGGCTGGGTCGTGATGTCGGCGAGGGCCGAACGCTCCACGTTGCTCGACCGCTCACTCGGACTTTCGAGCGGCGACGAACCACCTCGCCGCGACATGGCGACAGGCTAGAGGAACTCCCGTCGACCAAACGCCGATTCCCATTTGCGCGGCGGACCACTTTGTCTGGCCGTGTCCGGCGCTGTCCGGCATCGACAACACAGCACGTCGACGGCGTCCACAATGGTCACCACGAAGGGACGTTCGTCAAGCGGCATTGCAGCCAGATGGAGAGACTCCTGCGATGACATCGTCTGGATCTCCCGCCGACTCACACGGCCCTTCCGGGAATCGTTTCAAGGGGGGGTGGCGATGCCTTCTACGGCGTTCAAGGATGTTGGCGGCGCGGACAGACCCGGCCGTCCAGGCTACACCGCACGGCCGGACCGACTCGGATGGTGAAAGGTGTCAAGCCGCTACCTGGGCACAGAATCCATGGAGTACTCGCTGCCATCGCCGTCGCTCCCTGACACCAGTCGTTCCGCATCCAGCCAGGTCGGGCCCGCACCGGCCCGGTCGAGTTCGACACGCAGCTGCAGCGCTGGCTCTCCTGGTCAACGACCGACGGCGCACTCTGATCAGAATTCGCGTCGACGACATGAGACTCAAGGATGATCAATCCGGGGCGGTTCATCCTCCCACCCATGACGCGTTGACGCTGCCTACACGATCCACGACATGCTCCAAAGGGAGGGCACATCGAATGCCACGATGGAACTGGCCGGAGGTGCCGCGGGTACGTCTGCATTGCTCACTCGGATCGGGTGGCAGCACTGTGTTCCCGGCCAGACCGCTGAACGGTGTGGCCTGGCGGGAACTGACCTGCGCAGTCTGTGGACGCCGAATGAGGGCAAGGTTATGTAGCCGCGCCAACCTCCGCCGTGAACACCTCACGGCCGAAATCATCGTGCTCGTGGCCTGGCTCGCGAATTTCACAATGCTGGCCTACATGGTCAGTCGTCAAGCCGACTCACGAAACCTGCTGATCGTGGGAGTAGCAACGTTGACAATCGGTATCTGGACACTCAGGGTGTGGCGAGGCGCCAGAATCGACGATGGAGTTCGCTCAGTCGAGCCAGTGGCCGAGGATCGCTACAGTCCTGAGACTCATTCGCTGAGGTGAGGCTTGGGCGTGCTCCCGACTGCGACAGTGTCCTGAGTTCGATTCGGAGACCGCAGCACCGCCAGTACCGATAAACGTCAACGTAGACGTTACCTGGAGTATGGAGACGTCATGGTGGCCACCGAGCTGCTCAAGCTGAAGATCGCCGATTTCGACCCCGCTGACGGCGCGCTCGATGAGCCGATCGCGCGCCTCGGGCGAATTCTGCGCCGAACCATCAGGTTCTGGACACCCGTCTGCGAAGCCCTCTTGGACATGCCGGACTTCACTGCGCTGAGTAAGACATTCAAGGACCGCATGTGCCTCGACCTCGAGCGCCATGAAGAGTCCAGCCTCAGCGTCGCTTTCGACGCGATCGAGTACGGGATGGGCACGCCGTCCGACGAGTTCTCCCTGTCTACCGAGGAGGTACGCCGGATTCTCCGCGTTGCGGAGGAGGACGCCCGAAACCGCATAGAGAGCCTCGCGTGCCAACCGGAGCGCTACCAAGCTGGGCTTCTCGCCCGCAGTGCTGCGGCGGAGACTCGGTCCCGTCGCGCGATGACCAACTGGGGCCGGAAAAGGCTGGAGGGGCACGCCTCACGTCTCGCAGCTCTCGCCGCGGCTGCACCCGACGAGCGGCGCCACGCGGTCGAGACGGCACGCGTCCACGCTCAGCTCTTCCTCTGCGACGTTCAGCACACCCTTGTGACACTCGAGACATGGGGAGGTCCGGCCTGTGGCGGGACGACTGGCAATCGTCCCTCCTCCTGAGCGAGGCCGGAGCCGGGTCGTCGTTCGCCCTCTCCTTCGGACAGTTCGGAAAACCCGCCCGCCTACACCAGCACTGCACGGCCACAGCACCGGGCCCGGCGCCGCCGGCATACTGCCCGACTAACACGAGGAGCAGACACCATCGCATCAGACTTCTCAGCCGCTCAACACGCTGGGTTCTTGGTTGATCGGGGACAGAGCGCGTACGCCGCCGGTGATGTTTCCGGCGCCATCGCCGATCTCGAGGAAGCCGCCCAGCTCGCCCGCGTCTTGTCCCGAGCGACGCTGGATCCGCGCCACATCCAAGGCCTTGCCGGCGCGTTGTACAGTCTCGGCGGGGCCTACAACACAGCCGCGCGTTTCACTGAAGCAATTGCCGTTTTGACCGAGGCACTCCGAAACTACGAGCGCCTTGACACCTCCAATTCCCGGATAGCCGGCTACCTCGCCGACGTCCAGGTGCGTCGGGGTCTCGCCCACGCCTGTCTCGGGTCAGGAGCCTCTGCCGTTGTCGATGTCCAAGCCGGCATCATTTCGTACATACGATTTGCTTCGCCGAGCCGTCTCGACCACAACTATTTCGGGCTCGCTCGCGTACTGATGATCGGCGCCGACGTGTTGGGCGCCTACGGCGATCCAGACGTGGCGTTGGCCGCCGCACAAACTGGCGTGAGCTGGCTGATCACCGCGCTCCAGGGTGGAACAGTCGACCCCGAGGCAGAATCGACCACCGCCTATCTTGTTGGCGCTCTCAGCGTCGAAATCGAGGTATTGACCACCCTCTTCAGGTCCGCTGAGACAGTCAATGCCCGGTCCGCGCTCACCTGGTTAGGCGCCCAGCCCGTCACCACTCTGACTGGGCAGCGCCGGGCACAGTCCCCTTGCCTGTCCGCGGCGACGCGCGGCCTCGAGGCAACCGTCCACGAACTGACGCGAACGGACCCCGCCCACCGTGATCTTGTCGAGCTACTCCTCACTCACCCGATCGAGCCGGTGTGCGTGCCCGTGTTTCGCACCCAACCAGAACAACTCATCCCCGCAGCCCGGACGGCCGGAAAGGCCGCGAACTCTCTTTTCCGCAGCAACCCGTCTGCCGCCATGAGACTCGGTCTCGAGGCCCACTACCTTCTCGCATTCGCCCTCGAACGCGATCTCGGACTAGGTTCGTCGTCGATCGGAACTGCGGCCGGCGGCCTGCCAAGACCCCAACCCGGCGAGTTTGCCGACATCGTGACGGAATGGGCGCTGCTGCTACGTGCCCTGGCCAACCAATTCGAACGCGCGGGTGACCTTCCAATGGGCCGAGACCTCCGATCGTGGAGCGCACGCGTATCCGACCACTGATGAACCGCAGACCGTCAGCGACCTCACCTAGCTCGTCGCCAAGGAACTGGGGGCCGCGCTCCATGACTTCCAGGCACGCTTGCAGCCACCTCCGGGTGCTTTTGCAGCGTAGCGTTCAGGGTGGGTGTCACCGTGCACGACCTCACCAGCGCTCGCCCAGCACCGTATCGACGGCACCTTACGTCGCGCCCGGCATAGTCACGCAGATCAAAGCGCGGGTGGCCACCACAAACGAGGCTCTTCGCGCAGCGATCGCAAGGCGCCTCGTCAGGGCGTGCCTCGTCGCCGTGACTGACCGTCAGGTCACGACCGGGCGGTCGCGGACACCATCACATTTCGGTCGTCGTCCCAATCAGGGTATCCGCCGGCACCGTGCGATGGAGGTCGACCGGCGCTCGCCCCCGGTGTTCATCGCAAGCGGGCTGAGAAAGGAGTCAGCATCGCGTGCAAATCCGCGACATCGAAGCCCTATTTGGGCATCGTCCACGGGTAGTCGTCGGGATGATTGCTCGCCCACGAATGTCCGGTGCAGTCCGAGTTCGGATCCTGCGGCGGGCCCCACCACGGCCAGCGGTCTGAGCACCAGTACTCGCTAGTCAACATGCCCATCACGATGACGAAGCCGACGAGCGCAGCACACGCGACAATCGCGAGCGTGAGTGCGGTGTAGACCTTCCAGGTCACATTGGCAACATATCCCGAGTTTGCTGGCGTGTGCGCCCTTTTGCCCGCTTGCGGTCGCGGCTACGAGACCGCGACCGGGCAAGGCTCTGGGCCCGCTTCTGGCCACGAAGCCTCACAGCCGCGACTGCTGCGCTTCGTCGCCGGCCCGGCACCCACACCGCGTCCTATTGAGGACATTGCCTAAAGCTGACACACAACATGCCGTAAGGCCCGCGAATCGACCACTACGCTGATCATGTCGCTCGGGAACCCCCGATCCCCAGCGTCAAGAGACCCTGCCCCGGGCAGCCCTGGGGTTGACGGGTCGGCCGGCCGCTGGACACGCGAAGGGAAATCCCCCGATCCTCCGCCGCCCAGCGGCAGCGATGAGGGCCGCGGCAATCTGCATCCCCCGACCAGACTGCTGCGGCCCTCACCGTCGAGACGACCCCGATCCCGCCGCGAACCCTGACGTCCGCACGCTGCGGCCAACCTCGACCCCGAACCCCTCAACCTACCCTCGGTTGAACCTTAAACCGTGACAGCGTCCGCGTCACCGGGATGTCCGCTTTCGGCCATGTCCAAATCCAGCGCACTCACCCGCCAGTAATGAGTCTCCGGTCGGCGCCCTCACCCAGAGACGACACAAGGCACCCCCCACGAGCGCGGCGAACCACATTGCTGATCCGAGGGGCACCGCGGGTACGTCCGCGGCTGGCCCCGCGCGGCCGACGTGGTCGACCGGGCGAGAGGCGTCACGCCTCGAGTGGCGCGGGTACGCCACGTGCCGGATCTAGGCGGGCTTGACGTGCAGTCCGCGAAGGCCGGTCCCGAGGGCGCGGTATCTGGTGAGGCTTGTAGCGGTTGACCAGATCACGAGCGCCAGAATGCCGGGCAAGAATGCGTAGCCGAACGCGCTGTCTCTGCTCGTGCCGACGACCGCGGTCAACAGGGTGATGAGAAACGCGCCGGCGCCGGTCAGTGCCACGATTCCGGTCCACCGCGGAAAGACACCGCTGCGCAGGGTCGCAAGCCCGGCGGCGCTGAGCATTGCGGCAAAGCCCATGGCGGCGACGAGGTAAGGGCCGGCGGATGCGGCTGTGACCGCTCTGCTCACGACGGGATCGGCGTGGGAACCCTCGCTGGTGGCTGCGCCGACCGTCACGATGGCCGTGGCAATGCTCGCCCCACCGATGGCGGCACCGGCGAACGTGACACGAGCAAGCTCACCGATCCCGGCGCCTGTATCCGATCTTCCCAACACGCTTCGGATCGTTCCGGCAAAGTGCAGCAACGTGAGGGCGGCAACGAGGACTAGGAAGGCCCCGATCCCGCTTCCGGTGCGGTTGTTGCCGGCCCATTTGGTCCAGTCCGAGTCGGTTGCGGCGTAGTCCGGTGCGTCGCCACCGCTCAGGAACCAGCCGCCGACCAGCAGCAGGGCGAACGCGACGCCGGACAAGGCCACAAGCCTGTCCACGGTGGATGCCTGCGGGTGTGGCGGGGCGTCTGCGGGCGGGAGCGATTCCGGTGTGCGCGATGTCATCGTTCACTCCCGGCGACGACGGGTGCAGCACACCGGAGTCCCCACAGCGCCGCGTACATCCCGAGGAGCAGTTCCCACAGGAACTCGGGGGCTACGAACAACCCCGCCGCTGCGGTCGGTTGCCACAGGCCGAAGAGCACGCCGAGGTTGCCCACCAGGAGCAGCGGCCCGCCGATCATGCCGAGCCAGGTCATTCGGCGTGGGACGAGCCCGGAGCTGTACATCAGGTAGCCGAGGATGAGTCCGTTCCCGAGAGGAACCACGAGGCCCGGGCCCAAGAGAAACGTCCAGTCCTTGAGCGCTGCGAGCATGAGGGCTAGGTCGGTCGAGCCTGGGGAGTCGTGATGCAGACTGACGAGGCCGAGCATGAAAAGGATCCCCGCGGCGATGAAGACGCACTCGATGATTCGAGCCGCGACGTACCCGATGGCGAGGATCTTGCTCCGGCGCCGCGCGATCGGGTACAGCACGACAGCCGTTCCGACGTTCGCGATGATCAGCAGGAACTCCAGGAACACGGCGAGGCGGATCTGCGTGCCCTGCCCTGCCCCCGTGAGGTAGCCGGCCGGGTCGTTGAGCACCGGTTGCAGAAGCAGCGCGGCAGGGATCGAGGTGAGGAAGGTGACGATGAACAGCACCCCGAAGGTCCGAGCTGTCTTTTGGTCGTTGGCCACTCCCTCTCCCGTCGCGTCCGCGAAGTACCGGTTGTTCACCCTCGCTCGACGCGGATGCGATCAGCCAACGGCAGGGACCTTGCGCTGTCACCTTCCGGTGTCGACATCGTGATCCCGCGGCTCACCGCGCGCCGCCGCTGACTGTGCCGAACCGGGTCAGGATGCGGATGCGGATCTTGTGCAGCTGGGGCATGAGGCCGTAGATCACGATCGGCACGGCGACGGTGGCGAGGACGAAGGTCCGCACAACGGTCGGGAGGGCGCCAAGCCAGGGGCCGAACGCCACGTTCAGGATCGTGAGGGTCGGGAACACGGCCAGCCAGATCATGAGCGCGAGCTGATGCTTGGTCGGCGGCCCGACTGACGTGGATGGTGCGGTCGGGAAGGTCTTGGTCATGAGTTCTCCTGGGGTGGTTCGGTGGGGGTGTCTGCAGTGATGGGTGAGGGTGTGAAACCCCTTGGCCGTGAGCCAGATGATCCAACTGCCGCGCGCGTGCGAGGTGGCGTCGTGGCCGTCACGGTGTCATCGGCGGCGGCGCCAGGGCTCGCCGCGAGCTGAGATGTAGTGGCGGACCACGTACCCCCAGGGGACGACGGCGATGATGATCACGACCCATGCGACGGCGGCGGCTTGGTCAGTGGTTGCGGTGTCGAGGTTGCCGGCCAGCCAGTGCGGAAGGGCGACGACCACCAGCCAGATCAGTTTCCAGGCGACCTCGAACAGCAGGATGGGCAGCATCCGGGTGGGATGGCGAAGTCCGAGCAGGGCCAGCACGGACAGGGCGACGAGCATGCACAGCACGGTGCCTTCCCTCAGCTCCCACTGATCATGGTTGAGCAGCAGGGGCCACTTCTTGACCGCCAGTCCCGCGCCCATCACCAGGTATCCGACGCGGAGAACACCGAGCCGCCACACCGGCAGCGTTGCGGAATTCTCGACTGACTCGACGGCGGCGGTCGACGTCGCCATAGATGTCGGGCTGGCCATGATGACTCCTGGGAGACGGGGTGGGATGAGAGGTGGAGGCGCTGGTCTGGTGGTCAGGACGCGAGGCGCGTGTTCGGGCGGGGCATGAGGTTGTTGACGTCTTCGTCGACGAGGTCAGCGTTGACAGCGATGGCGGCTGCGGAGCCGGCGCCGGCGGCCGTGATCAGCTGAGCGCGGGGGTCGACCACGTTGCCGGCAGCCCACACGCCGGGCACGCTGGTGCGGCCGGTCGGGTCGGTGGTGACCCAGCCATGGGAATCGACGGTGCAGCCGAGGTCGAGGAGTAGCCCGTTCTGTGGCACGAAACGAGGCGGTACGAACAGCGCCTGGGATGGCACCACGCACCCGTCGTCCATCTCGACACCGACGAGCCGGTCGTCGTTGATGACGAGTTGCGTGATCTCGCCCTCCACGATGGCGACACCGCGGGCGGTCAGCTGGCCTCGTTCGACTGCGGTCAGTGAGTTGGGCGGGGTGAAGTACGCGAGGTCGCGGCTCCACTGCCGCACGATCTGGGCGTAGCGCACCGCGCCTGGGGTGCCGCCGACGACACCGAGCTGACGATCTCGAACCTCGTACCCGTGGCAGTACGGGCAGTGCAGGAGATCTCGGGCCCATCGATCATGCAGCCCCGGAATGTCGGGGAGTTCGTCCCGCAGCCCGGTCGTCACCAGCAGCCGTCGCGCCGAGATGCGCTCACCGCTGGCCAACAGCACGGCGAACCCGGCCGGCTCGTCGCGGGCCAGCTCGATCACCGTGCTGGAGATGATCTGCCCGCCGTAGCCGTTCACCTCCGCGCGGCCCACTGCCAAGAGTTCGGTGGGTGAGAACCCGTCGCGAGACAAGTACCCGTGCAAGTGGGTTGCCGGGGCGTTGCGTGGACGGCCGGCGTCGACGACCACGACTCGGCGGCGGGCCCGCGCCAAGACCAAGGCCGCCGACAATCCGGCGGCACCTCCACCAACTACAGCCACGTCGCACGAAGTCATGTCCACCAGGGTGGAGACGGCTCGGGTCTAGGACCACCAACGTTGCCGTTCCCGGGAAAACGCAGTGGAATCAGTGCTCATGGACGACACCTCGGCGAGGATCGCCGCTGCGCTCGACGGGGTCGGTTCGCGCCTCAAACGGCTCCGCACCCAGCGCGGGACGACCCTGACTGCTCTGGCGAGTTCCACCGGCATCTCCAAGAGCACGCTGTCGCGGCTCGAGAACGGCCAGCGACGCCCCACCCTGGAGCTGCTGCTGGCGCTGTCGCAGGCATACCGGGTGCCGCTGGATGATCTTGTCGGGGCCCCCGAGGTCGGCGACCCCCGGATCAGGCTCAAACCTGGCCGGGTCAAAGGTCGGACGATCATCCCGTTGACCCGACAGCCCGACGGCGTTCAGGCCTGGAAGATCGTCGTCCCCACCAGCAAGACCACGCCCGAACCGCGAGCCCACGACGGACACGAGTGGATCTATGTCCTGAGCGGTCGAATCCGCCTGGTGCTCGACAACCAAGACTGGATCATCGGGCCCGGAGAAGTCGCCGAGTTCGACACCCAGGTCCCGCACTGGTTCGGCAGCACCGGACACGAACCCGCCGAGATCCTCAGCATCTTCACCCGACCAGGCGAATCAATGACCCACCGCACCATCTGACCAGCGCCACGGCGAACGGACCCGCGTCAACCCGGGCTTCACGCCGATCGCGGGTCGAGCCCCGACGGTCGAGGGGCTGGAACGGCCGCGAGCCGAGGCCCTGTGGAAGGCTCGGCTCGACCGCTGGGTCGACCCGCTCCGGGCCGCGTGCTACATCGGCAGAGCGTCGTAGATCTCGACACTGCCTCCGGAGCCGATCACCGGACATCCGGCGGCCTTGGCGGCGGCAGCGTCGAGGGAATCCGCCTCGATGATCGAGTAGCCGCCCAGTCCCGACGCTGCCCCGGGCGTCGACCCGGCGCTCGTCACGGTCGACGCCTCTCCGAACGGGTTGCCGATGTCGACGACTGCGCCGTCCAGGCCCGCGAACCACGCCGTCCACGCGTTCATCGACTCCTGCTGCGCCTCCGGGGTCTCCGCCATCGCCCCACCGGTGTACACGTACACGAACTTCGCCACGATCTCCTCCTCGAGTCGAGTCGGCCGGAGGTACCGACCGACAGTGATCGTCACCTCCCCTACGTCTGGGCCCGCGCGAAATCGACAGTCGGCGCTGACGAATGTCTCGCAGTCAGCCAGCTGCAGGTGACGGCTCGACAACTCGACGACAGGGCGAACGGGCCAACTTCCCGCCGCGGCCGGATTATCGGGCTCACACCGGGCGGATGGGCGGCCAACTCCCGCCGCGGCTGGAATTTGCGCCGCACCGGGCCGCCACGCCGTCTTCGCAGCGGGGCCGCCGCGGACCGGGACCTCAGTCGGCCGTCTCTGGCACGTTGCGCTCGATCTCGGCGAGCCAGACCTCGGCGTTGCCGTCCGACGGCGCCCGCCAGTCCCCCCGCGGCGACAGCGAGCCACCGTGGGAGACCTTGGGGCCGTTCGGCATGGCCGAGCGCTTGAACTGGGCGAACCCGAAGAACCGCTTCACGAACACCACGAGCCAGCCGCGGATCGCCGCCAGATCGTACGCCCGCCGCCGCTCCTCCGGGAACCCCACCGGCCACGGCCCGTCCTCCACGGCGCGCCAGGCGTGCCAGGCGAGGAACGCGATCTTCGACGGCCGGAAGCCGAATCTCAAGGTGTAGAAGAGGTTGAAGTCCTGGAGCTCGTACGGCCCGACCGCCTTCTCCGTGCTCTGCGGCGGCTCCCCCGGCTTGACCGGGACCAGCTCCGGCGAGATCTCGGCGTTCACGATCGAGGTCAGCACGTCCGACACCTCACCGGCGAACACCGGCAGCCCGCTGACCCAGCGGATCAGGTGCTGGATCAGCGTCTTTGGCACCCCGCCGTTGACGTTGTAGTGCGACATCTGGTCGCCGACCCCGTAGGTGCTCCAGCCCAGCGCCAGCTCGGACAGGTCACCGGTGCCGAGCACGATCCCGCGGTGGTGGTTGGCCAGCCGGAACAGATAGTCGGTCCGCAACCCGGCCTGGACGTTCTCGAAGGTGACGTCGTACAGCTCCGCACCGGTGGCGAACGGATGATCGAGATCGGCCAGCATCTGACGGGCGGCGGGCCGGATGTCCAGCTCGGCCGCGGTGATGCCGAGCGAGCGCATCAGCCGCCAGGCGTTGGACTTGGTCGCGTCCATGGTGGCGAAGCCGGGCATGGTGAAGCCGAGGATGTTGGTCCGCGGCAGCCCGAGCAGGTCCATCGCCCGGGCGGCGACGATCAGCGCGTGGGTGGAGTCCAGCCCGCCGGACACCCCGATCACCACCTTCTCGGTGTGGATCGCGCGCAGCCGCTGGGCGAGGCCGTCGACCTGGATGTTGTACGCCTCGTAGCAGTCCTGGGCGAGCCGGGCCGGGTCGGCGGGCACGAACGGGAACCGCTCGACCACCCGGCGCAGGCCGAGATCGCCCGCCGGCGGGTCGAGGGTGAACGGCACCGTCCGGCAGGCCGGGCCGTGCGGGAAAACCACCCGCCGGTTGTCCTCGTACGTCCCCTGCCGGGCCCGCTCCTGGCGGAGCAGGTCCAGGTCGACGTCGGCGATCGTCAGCTGCGGGTCCTCCTCGAACCGCGCCCCCTGAGCCAGCTCGAGCCCGTTCTCGAAGATGCTGGTCTGCCCGTCCCAGGAGAGGTCGGTGGTCGACTCCCCCTGGCCCGCGGCGGCGTACAGATAGGCGGCCAGGCAGCGCATCGACTGGGTCCGGCACAGCACGCTGCGGGTGGACGACCGGCCGATGGTGATCGGGCTGCCGGACAGGTTCGCGAGCACGGTCGCCCCGGCCAGGGCGAGCCCGCTGGACGGCGGCACCGGCACGAACATGTCCTCGCAGATCTCGACCCCGACGACCAGCCCGGCGACGTCGGTCGCCGCGAACAGCAGGTCGGTCCCGAACGGCACGGACTGCCCGGCTACCCGGATCGACGCGGCCGCGACGCCCGCGCCGGAGGCGAACTGCCGCCGCTCGTAGAACTCGCGGTAGTTCGGCAGGTGCACCTTCGGCACCACCCCGAGCACCGCGCCGCGGTGGATCACCACAGCGGTGTTGAACAGCCGGCCGCCGTCGCGCAGCGGCGCGCCGACCACGATCACCGGCAGCAGGTCCGCGCTGGCCGCGACGATGTCCCCCAGCCCGGCATGCACCGCGTCCAGCAGCGCGTCCTGCCCCAGCAGGTCCTCCACCGCATAGCCGGTGAGCGCCAGCTCGGGGAACACCGCGACGGCCACGCCGTCGGCCGAGAGCCGACGCGACACGTCGACCACGCTGGCGGCGTTGCGCGCCGGGTCGGCGACGAACACGTCGGCCGTGCACGCGGCCACCCGGGCGAAGCCGTGCGCATAGAGCGAGCTGAACGACATACGCCCATCCTGTCCGATCCCGGCGTACGCCTCTCAGCGGGCGCGGGGGTGGGCGGCCAGATACACCTCGCGCAAATGGTCGACGGTAACCAGCGTGTACAGCTGGGTGGTGGTCACCGACGCGTGCCCGAGCAGCTCCTGCACCACACGTACGTCCGCGCCGCCGTCCAGCAGATGGGTGGCGTAGGAGTGCCGCAGCGTATGCGGCGACACGTCGGTCGTGATCCCGGCCCGCCGGGCGGCGGTCTGCACGATCGTCCACGCACTCTGCCGCGACAGCCTGGAGCCGCGGGCGTTCAGGAACAGCCCGGGGCCGCCTCGACCGCCCTCGCTCCGGGCCCGCAGCACCGGCCGGGCCCGGACCAGATAGCCGGCCAGCGCATCCCGGGCGTACGACCCGAGCGGCACGATCCGCTGCTTGCTGCCCTTTCCGAGCAGCCGTAGCGCGACCCGCTCGGCCGGGTCGGTGTCCAGCACCCGGGCCACGTCGTCGACATCGAGCCCGACCGCCTCGCTGATCCGCGCGCCGGTGCCGTACAGCAGCTCCAGCAGCGCCCGGTCCCGCAGCCCGAGGTCGTCGTCGACCGGGGTGTCGAGCATCGCCTGCACCTGGTCCAGGCTCAGCGCCTTCGGCAGCCGCTTCGGCGGCCGCGGCGGGTGGACGACGCGGGCCGGGTCCTCCTCGCTGGCCCGGTCCTCCAGCGCGAACCGGTGCAGCCCGCGGACCACGACGACGGCCCGGGCCACGCTGGAGCCGGCCAGCGGCGCCCGCTGCCAGCCGTCGCCGTCCGTGGTCGGGACGCCGGCGTGCAGGTCCGCGGCGAAGTCGGAGATCTGCCGGCTGGTCACCTCGTCCAGCTCGCCGATCCCTCGGGCGGCGAGGAAGTCGGCATACTTCGCGAGGTCACGGCGGTACGCCGCCTGAGTATGCGGGGACGCCCCGCGCTCGACCCGCAGGTGGCTGAGATAGGCGTCGACGGCCTCCGCGACGGTGGTCAGCCCAGCACCTCGGCGAGCGGCCGGTGGGTCAGCCCGTGGGCGTGCGCGACGGGGGCGTTGACGATCTCGCCCGCGTGCGTGTTCAGCCCGCACGCCAGGGCAGGGTCGGCCCGCAGCGCCGCCCGCCAACCCTTGTCGGCCAGCCGGAGCACATACGGCAGGGTGACGTTGGTCAGCGCGTACGTCGAGGTGTGCGGCACCGCGCCCGGCATGTTGGCCACGCAGTAGAAGAGCGAGCGATGAACGACGTAGGTCGGCTCGGCGTGGGTGGTGGGCCGGCTGTCTTCGAAGCAGCCGCCCTGGTCGATCGCGATGTCGACCAGCACGCTGCCGGGCCGCATCCGGGCGACCAGGTCGTTGCCGATCAGCGTCGGTGCCTTGGCGCCCGGCACCAGCACCGCGCCGATCACCAGGTCGGCGTCCAGCACCGCCCGCTCGATCTCGTACGCGTTCGAGGCGATGGTCCGCAGGTGTCCGCGATAGATCCGGTCGGCATCGCGGAGCTTGTCGATGTCGGTGTCCAGGAGCAGCACCTCCGCCTGCATGCCGAGCGCGATCGCGGCCGCGTTCATCCCGGCCACGCCGCCTCCGATCACGACCACCTTGGCGGCGTGGACCCCGGAGACACCGCCCATCAAGACGCCGCGGCCGCCGCGGGAGCGCATCAGGTGATAGGCGCCGACCTGGGGCGCCAGCCGGCCGGCGACCTCGCTCATCGGCGCCAGCAGCGGAAGCGTGCCGCCGGTCAGCTGCACGGTCTCGTACGCGATCGCTGTCACTCCGCGGTCCAGGAGCGCCCGGGTGCAGTCCCGGCCGGCGGCGAGGTGGAGATAGGTGAACAGCACCTGACCGGCGCGCATCCGGTCGTACTCGACGGCGACCGGCTCCTTCACCTTCAAGATCAGCTCGGCGTCGCCCCAGACCTCATCATGGTCGGCGGCGATCCGGGCGCCGGCCGCCGCGTACTCGTCGTCGGCGATCGACGACCCACGGCCGGCACCGGACTGGATCACGACCTCGTGCCCGTGCCGGATCAGCTCGTGGGCGCCGGCTGGGGTGAGCGCCACCCGGTACTCGTGGTTCTTGACCTCGCTCGGCACTCCGACCAGCATCAGCGGCGACCCTCCGGACGACGGGGTGGACCTGCGCCGAGCATAGTGCCCGCGCTCCGCCGGCCCCGGGCCACAACGTCCCGGCTCAGAACGCCCCGGTTCGGATCGCCCCGATTTACACAGCCAGGGTCAGAAGTCGGCCGCCCCGCGGGCCCGGCGGACGAAGAGCTGGGCGACGAGCAAATTGGGCACCCAGCAGAGCCAGGCGACGTACGGGTAGACCTGGGCGAACTCGAACCCGGCCGCCATCGCGCCGGGCAGATAGAGCCGTAGCGTGACGGCCCCGAACGCGATCGCCCAGGACCGGATCATCCAGCGCTGGTGCGCGAGGAAGTCGCGCCGTTTCACCGCGACCAGCGCGACGATCGTGCACGTCAGCCACGCGACGGCCCCCGCGAGAAACCCCACGCCGGCCACCGTCCCGCCGGTGGTGAACAGCGCGATCAGCCCGGCAGCCGTGCCACCCACCAGCGCGGCGACGATGTAGACCGCGCCGATCCCGTGGTGCGCCACCGGGAACCGCCGGCGCAGCGGCCGGAGGAACTGGAACGGGCCGGCGACCAGGCTGAGTCCGGCCGCGGCGATGTGGGTCCGCAGCCCGAGGGCGGTGGGGAAGCCGTTGCCGCTGACGCTCGCCGGCACGAACCGGAACCCGGTCGCGACGAGGAAGATCGCGTACGCTCCCACGGCGAGCGACAGCACGGTCATGCTGCCCCAGCCGATCCGGCGAGCGAGGCGGTGCGGGGGCCGGTCGAGGCCGGTGTCGACAACTGCGGTGGTGGTGGTCACCCCGGCGATGTTCCGCCGCCGCGGGGCCGCCGGCATCCAGCCCGCGACCCGACCCGCCCCGGATCACCGCTCAGGGATCGGGTGGAGCTATCCCCCGGTCGGCCGCGGCGCCCGACACCGCACCGCAACCTCGCGGCGTCCGGCCGAAACGTCCGACCCTCGATCATGGTGCCCATGAGCACCGCCCCGGACGACGACGAGTTGCAGCTGATCCGCCGATCGGGGGTCGCGCTGCGGATGGGCACCCTGAGCCTGTCGGCCGGCACCGGCTCGTATCGGGTGAAGGCGTCGATGGCCCGGATCGCCCACGCCGTCGGGATCGAGCGGCACCAGGCCCACGTCACGCTGACCGAGATCACCACGACCTCCCATCGCGGCCGCAGCTTCCGGACCGAGGTGACCGAGGTCCGGTCGATCGGCATCGACGCCGACCGGCTGGCCGAGCTGGAGCGGCTGGCCCGCGGGGTCGAGCAGGCGGCCACGGCGAGCGGCCGGGAGGTCGGGGTCGACGAGGTCGCCGAGCGGCTCGATGCGATCGCCGCGCGCCGCCCGCTCTATTCCCGCCTGCCCAACGCGCTCTGGTCCGCGATCGCCTGCGCTGCGTTCGCGTTCCTCAACAACGGCGGGCCGGTCGAGATCGCCGCCGTCTTCGTGGCCGCGGGTATCGGTCAGGCAGTCCGCCGGTCCGGGCTGCATCGCGGCTGGAACCAGTTCGGCGTGACCATGCTGGCCGCGGCCTCGGCGGCGCTGTGTTATCTCGGCCTGGTCGGCGCGGCCCACGTCTTAGGGCTGACCACGGTCGGACATCAGGCCGGCTACGTCTCGGCGGTGTTGTTCCTGATCCCCGGCTTCGCCCTGGTGACCGGTGCGCTGGACCTCGCCCGGCTCGACTTCTCGGCCGGCATCGCCCGGTTGACGTACGCGAGCATGGTGCTGATCTCGGCCGCCGTCGCGGTCTGGGCCGTCTCGATCTCGGTCGGGCTCCGCCCCGAGCAGGCTCCCCCGCTCGGGCTCCCGTTCGCTCTCGAGCTGGCGCTCCGGTTCGTGGCCAGCTTCGTCGGCGTGCTCGGCTTCGCCCTGCTGTTCAACAGTCCGTGGCCGATGGCGGTGGGCGCGGCGGCGATCGGGATGGTCGCGAACGTGGGACGGCTCGCCCTGGTCGAGGTGGGCGTTCCGATCCAGGCCGCTGCGGCGGGTGCCGCGTTGCTGGTCGGCCTGCTCGCGGCCGCCGTGGCACCACGGCTGGACGTCCCGCGGGTCACCGTCTCGGTCCCGGCTGTGGTGATCATGGTGCCGGGAGCCACGGCCTATCGGGCGGTGTACGAGGTCTCCACCGGCGACACGGCAGCGGCGCTGTCGTACGCGGTCCAGGCGACGCTGGTGATCGGCGCCCTGTCGATCGGCCTGGCCGTGGCCCGGATGCTGACGGACCGCACCTGGGGCTTCGAGCACTGAACCGCCCGTGAGCCCCACGCCACGGATGATGCCCGCTCGGCTTCGCGATCAGCGGGAGGACGGGCGCCGACCCGTCGAATCACCCGCCGAGCGAGGCGAATCCGTCCCGGGCCTTGGCCGCGAACGTCGCCAACACCCCGGCGACCAGGGTGGGGTTGTGCAGCCGTCCGGCCAGCACCGCCGCGACGAGGTCGTCCAGCCGGGCCCAGCTGAGCTCCATTTCGGCCTCCTCGCCCTCCTTGACGAACCCCTCGGGCGCGTCCACCGGGCGCAGGTCGCGGGCCAGGAAGATCCTCAGCCGCTCGCCGATGATGCCGGGCGTGGTGAACAGGTCCACGAGTTGGTCCCAGTGGCCGGCGGCGAGACCGACCTCCTCGGCCAGCTCGCGCTCGGCGGCGGCCAGCGGGTCCTCACCGGCGACATCGAGCAGCCCGGCCGGCGGCTCCAGCAGCCGGTGCCGGACGGCGTGCCGGTACTGCCGGACCACCGCGACCCGGTCGGCGTCGTCGAGCGCGATGATGCCGACCGCGCCCGGATGCCGCAGGTACTCCCGGCTCAAGGTCTGCCCGTCGGGCGCGAGGATGTCGTCCTGCAGCAGCGACGTGAACGCGCCGGCGCCGAGCACGCGCTCGGCGACCACCGGCCAGGATGCCGGTTCGTCGCGGAGCTCCTCCCGATCGAGTTGGCGAGCATCGGTCATGTGCGCAGCCTCTCGGGAGTGCAGGAGTGTTTTGTGCCGATACGCTTTTCGTCGGCACAAAACACGACGAACGAGCGAGATCCGGCGGAGC
>NZ_BAABAB010000002.1:36169-158236 GCF_039537205.1 Microlunatus ginsengisoli
GGAGTGCAGGAGTGTTTTGTGCCGATACGCTTTTCGTCGGCACAAAACACGACGAACGAGCGAGATCCGGCGGAGCTCATGACCGCGGAGCGCGGAGCGACCATTCAAACCGTGCGGTCCACGGGCAGCCGGGTGGCGAGGTTGCGGTCCAGCGCCGCCTCCACCAGGCCGACGAACAGCGGGTGCGGCCGGGTCGGCCGCGACTTCAGCTCCGGGTGGGCCTGGGTCGCCACGAAATAGGGGTGGACCTCCGCCGGCAGTTCGATGAACTCGACCAGCTTGGAGTCCGGCGATGTCCCGCTGATCACCAGGCCGGCGTCCTCGAGCTGCTTGCGGTAGCCGTTGTTCACCTCATAGCGGTGCCGGTGACGTTCGCTGACCCGGCTCTGGCCGTACCGCTTCGCGACCACCGAACCGCCGGCCAGCTCCGCCGGGTAGGCCCCCAGCCGCATCGACCCGCCGAGATCGCCGTCGCCGGAGACGATGGCGATCTGCTCGGCCATGGTGGCGATCACCGGGTGCGGGGTGTCCGGGTTGAACTCCGAGGAGTCCGCGCCCTCCAGCCCGGCCAGGTGCCGGGCCACCTCGATCACCATGCACTGCAGGCCGAGGCAGAGCCCGAGGATCGGGATCTGGTGCTCGCGGGCGTACTTGATCGCGCCCACCTTGCCCTCCACCCCGCGGATCCCGAAACCGCCCGGCACGCAGACCCCGTCGACCTGGGCGAGCACCCGGGCGGCGCCCTCGGGGGTCTCACACTCGTCCGACGGCACCCAGCGCACGTTCACCTTCGCCCGGTTCGCGAAGCCACCGGCTCGCAGGGCCTCGACCACCGAGAGGTACGCGTCGGGCAGGTCGACGTACTTGCCGACCAGCGCGATGGTCACCTCCTCCTTCGGCTTGTGCACCCGCTCCAGCAGCTCGTTCCAGGTGGTCCAGTCGACGTCGCGGAAGGGCAGGTCGAGCCGGCGGACGACGTACGCGTCCAGGCCCTCGGCGTGCAGCATCTTCGGCAGGTCGTAGATGCTCGGTACGTCGGTGTTCTCCACCACCGCCTCGACGTCGACGTCGCACATCAGCGAGATCTTGCGCTTGGTCGAGTCGGGGATCTCCCGGTCGCAGCGGCAGACGATGGCGTCCGGCTGGATGCCGACCTGGCGCAGCGCCGCCACCGAGTGCTGGGTCGGCTTGGTCTTCAGCTCACCGCTCGGCCCGATGTAGGGGATCAGCGAGACGTGGACGAAGAACACGTTCTCCCGGCCCACGTCGTGCCGGACCTGGCGGGCCGCCTCGAGGAACGGCAGCGACTCGATGTCGCCGACCGTGCCGCCGATCTCGTGGATCACCACGTCGACGTCGGGACCGCCGATCCCGATCATCAGGTCCTTGATCTCGTTGGTGATGTGCGGGATCACCTGGACCGTGTCGCCGAGGTAGTCCCCGCGCCGCTCCTTGGCGATCACCGAGGAGTAGACCTTGCCGGTGGTCACGTTGGCGTCGGCGGTGAGGTTCACGTCGAGGAAGCGCTCGTAGTGGCCGACGTCGAGGTCGGTCTCCGCGCCGTCCTCGGTGACGAACACCTCGCCGTGCTGGAACGGGTTCATCGTGCCGGGGTCGACATTGAGATAGGGGTCGAGTTTCTGCATCGTGACCCGCAGTCCCCGGGCCACCAGCAAGCTGCCGAGGCTGGACGCCGTCAGGCCCTTGCCGAGCGAGGAGGCGACCCCGCCGGTGACGAACAGATGCTTGGTCGTTTTCGCGCGCGGTCCCACGGGCCTCCAGCCTATCCGGCGCTACGCGTTCCACCGAAATCGGCACACCGAACTGGCCGACTTCGGCTCGTCCGGATCAGCGCAACACCGAGTGATACGCGGCGAGCACGTCGGCGGCCACCGCGTCCTCGTCCGGCCAGGCCGCCGCCTCCGCCCGGCCGCGGGCGGCGAGCTCGGCCCGCAGGAACGGCAGCTCGGCCAGGTGCCGCAGCGCGCGGGCGGCCGCGGGCGCGTCGCCGGAGCGGACGAGCACGGCGCCGTCGCCGACCAGCTCGGGCACGCCGCCGACCTTGGTCGCGATCAGTGGTACGCCGGCCAGCAGCGCCTCCTGGGCGACCAGTGCCCGGGCCTCCCAGGTCGACGTCAGCAGGGCGACGTCCGCGGCGGCCAGCAGATCGGGCACGTCGTTCCGCGAGCCGACCAGGGCGACCGGCAGCCGCTCGGCGTCGATCCGGTCCTGGAGCGCGTTCCGTTCCGGCCCGTCGCCGACCACCACGAAGCCGAGCCGTACGTCCGCCCGGACCTCGGCGGCCACGTCCAGCAGCATGCCGAGGTTCTTCTGCGGGGCCAGCCGGCTGACGGTGAGCACCAGCAGCCGGTCGGGCCCGAACCCCAGCGCCGCGCGGACCGCGTCGCGATCGCCGGTCGGCGCGGCCAGCGCCGGCGCCGCGACCGGACCCAACCGCGCGTTCCGGGCACCGCACCAGCGGGCCTGCTGCACCAGGTCGGAGCTCGCGCCCAGGGTCAGGTCCGCGCCACGGGCGACGAAACGCTGCAGCAGCCGGGCGGCCGCGGCCTGCCGGTCCAGCCCGAGGACCGCGTTGTGCCAGCTGACCACCAGCGGCGTCCGGCGGAGCAGCCGGACCGGCACCGCGAGCCCGCCCGCCTTGTAGCCGTGCGCGTGCAGTACGTCGGCACCGCTGAGCCTCCGCAGCTCGGCCGGCGGGCGGACGTCCGCACCGGCGAAGCCGTGCGCCCGCGCGGTCGTTTCGGGCGCATAGACCCGGACCCGGTGCCCGGCGGCGGCGAAGCGCGGCGTCAGGCTCGCGACGTGCCGGCCGATGCCACCGGTGCTGGCGGTCAGCACCAGTGCGATCTTCAGCGACTCAGTCATCGCCATGCCCCCTGCCTTCCGACGCCGTCGACGGGCGCACCACCCGCACCACCTCACCCAGCAGCCGCCGATCCAGCACCCAGACCAACCCCGCGAAGACTGCCGTCGCGGCGAGCGCCGTGCCGACCGATCCCAGCACGGCGGCGACCAGCCCGACACCGGCGAACGCGGTCGCCGCGCCGCCGACCGCGAACCCGGCCACCGCGGCCGCCCCGATCCCGACCAGCAGGGCTCGGCGCAACCCCGGACGTACGCCTGCCCGGGCCAGCAGCAACCATCCCGTCACGGCCCCGATGATCATGGCCAGCGAGGTCGCCCCGGCCAGCCCGGTGACCACCCAGCCGGCGGGCAGCGCGCGGGCCGCGAGCACGAGCACGATCACCGCGGACCAGGCCAGCCCCGTGGTGATCCCGGCGTCCCGGGCGCGGTGCCGGGCGAGCAGCGTGCGGGTGGCCAGACCCATCAGGCTGAAGCCGATCACCGCCGGCGCGAACGCGATGATCGGCCGGGCCAGCGCGGCCGTGTCGCCGGAGCCCGGACCGAGCACGAAGACCCGGGCGACCGGCACCGCGGTCGCCACCAGCAGACCGGCGCCGAGGCACGCCAGCACCGTGATCGGTCCGGCGGCACCGCGCAGGATGGCGGTCACCGGCTCGTCGCCGTGCTCGGCCGCCGCACTCATCCGCGGGAAGATCATCTGCAGCAGCGGTGCGGCCAGCACCGCATACGGCAGCAGATAGATCGCGTTCGCCCAGGTGTAGCGGGTCAGCGCTCCCGGGTCGGGCGTCTGCTGGGCCGCCCAGCTGACCACCAGGATCGAGATCTGCTGGATGATCAGCCCGACCCCGCCGGCCCCGGCAATCCGGATGATCACCGAGCGGTCGTCGCCGGCGAAGCGGAGCCGCGGCCGCAGCCGAAGATCCAGCCCGGCCATCCCGATCACGCTCGTCGCGGCCAGCGCCAGCACCCCGAGCGTCGTCCCGATCCCCAGCACCAGCAGCGATTTCCGGCTGAGCGCGGTGAGGTCGGCGCCCGCGTCCGAGCCGGCGGTGAGCCAGAAGATCACGTACGCGATGATCACCACCAGCGACGACACCAGCGGCGCGGCCGCCGCCGCCAGGAACCGGTGGTGGGCCTGCAGCACTCCGGCGCTGACCACGGCCAGGCCGTACAGCCAGATCTGTGGGACGAACATGATCAACAGTGCGGCGATGGTCGCGGCGCTGCTCGGGCACTCCGGCTTGGCGAAGGCCTGGGCATAGAGCCGCGTCCCGGCCAGCGCCAGCAGGGTCGGCACGGTGAGCACCAGCAGGGTCCACGACAGCAGTGCCGACACCGTCGCCGACGACTCCTCGCGCCGTCCCGCGCCGACGTGCCGTGCGATCACCGGCACCACGACGCCGGCCAGCACGCCGCCGGCGACGATCTCGAAGAGCACGTTGGGGAGCGTGTTGGCCGCGTTGTACGCGTCGCCGAGGCAGGTGTCGCCGACCGTCTTGGAGAACACCAGCGACCGGCCGAAGCCGATCACGCGGGCGCTCAGGGTCAGTGCCGCGATGCCGGCGGCCACCCCGCCGAACGTCCGCCCGACCCGCTCCGCGGCCTCCGCCCGCGGGCCGCCGTCATCGGCGTCCTCAGCGGACACGACCCCAGCCGTCCACCGCGCGCAGCACCGCATTGCCCGCGATCACCTCGGTAAAGCTGACCCGCTCGCTGATCGCGGTCAGCGCGACGACCCCGGCGAGGGAGGCCAGCCGCGCCGGCCGCGGCAGCGCCGCCGCGGCGCTCACGCCGAGACCGGCACCAAGGGCGTTGGCGCCGCAGTCGCCGAGCATGGTCCGCTCACCGAGATCGCTCGGCAACGACCCGGCCGCGGCGCCGACCACCGGACCCGCGCCGCGCCCGGCGAGGGCGGCACCGAGCAGCAGCGCGACCTTGGCCGCCCGCCCGGGTCGCAGGTCGAACAGGTTCACCAGGTTCGCCAGCCCGGCGGTCAGCCCGGTGTCGATCACGATGTCGACCAGGGCACCGACTGCCCCCGCCCGACCCCCGGCCCGATCCCCGGCACGACCGCCCACGCGGGCCCGGGCGAGCAGGCCCGCCGCCGCGGCAGCGCTCAGCCCCACCCCGACGAGCTTGATCATCCCGCTGGTCAGCGTGCCGGCCCGGAGCGCCCGCAGGTGTCCCCGGAAACCCTTGGCCCGGGTGTCGCCGAACAGGTCGTCGTAGAGGCCCACCGCGCCGGCGCCGCCGACCGCGACCGCCAGGGGCGCGCACCCGCGGCGGGAGGCGGTTGCCGCCGCCCCGGCCAGGACGGCCGCCACCGCGACGGGGCCACCGGCCAGCGAGACCGTACGTCCGGCGAAGTTCGTTCTCCGCCAGCGCGATTCCAGGTCCCCGGCAGCGACCCGGTCCAGCATCCGGTTCCCGGCCAGCGCGACGCCCGCGGCCACGCCGGATCCGACAGCGGCTGTCACCGCCGCCGGTGCCCAATCGCGGGCACCTCGGCCGCACCCTCCCCGTGCCCGCACGATCAACGCACCGGCAGCTCGGGGGTGGGGGCGTCGGCGCCGGTCAGCGCGCCGTAGTGGCCGTGCCGGCCGAGCAGCTGCTCCTTGCCGGCCAGCAGAACGGTGGTCACCCCGCTGCTGAGGTCGGCGACGTCGACGGTGCTCAGCACGCCCGCGCCGTTCGCGTCGGTCCGGACCGCCAGCACGTCGGTGCCCTGGATCCCGGTGCTGTTCGGGCCGGCCACGACCGTGCCGGCGGACGTCCCGGCGACGCCGAGGTCGAACTGGACGTGCGCGGCGAGCTGGTCGGCGGTCGGCGTGACGGCCGGCGCCTCCGCCGTGACGATCACGGCGAGGTCGGCCAGCTCGGGTGCCTTTCCGTCGAAGGCGACCAGGCCGGCACCGCTCAGCGCCTTGGTCAGCGCCTTCGCCACCGCGTCCTCGGCGGCCGGCTCCTTGGCCAGCAGCGCTCGTCCGACCGCGACCCCCAGCTTGCCGGCCGCGCTGGCGTCGGGCTCGAGCCCGAGCACGGACTCCTCGCTCCCGATCGCCTCGTCCACCTTGTCCGGTGCGCTGTCGGCGAACGCGCTGTCGTCGATCCGAGCCGTCTTGGTGATCTCGCCGCCGGCCACCGGCACCGCCTTGGCGATGGCGTCCACGGTCGCGCTCGGCGCGTCCGGCATCACGATCAACGCCACCCGGCGCCCGGTCAGCAGGCCGGCGGTGACGGTCGGCGCGACCCGGTCGTCGTACGCCTCTCGATACTTCTCCAGTGCATTGCGCCGGTCGATCTCGGTCCGCAGCTCCTGCACCGTCTTGCGGTCCTGCTCGGCCTGCTGGGTCAGCCCGGAGTCCACCGACGGCCGCAGCGTCACCCCGATCACGATGCCCACGCTGAGCGCGAGGAACACCGCCATCAGCGAAACGATGTGGTAGCGGAAGTTGATCACGAGCGACCGGCTCGCATGATCATGTGAACAACTCCTTCAGCCAATACAGCACGTCGCGGATCCGTGCCAGCACGAGGCTTCCGACCGCCGAGCCGAGATCGGTCATCAGCATCGCCGTGATCAGCGCCAGCAGCGCCGAGGCGATCAGCAAGATCAGGTGCCAGGTCTTGATCTGGCTGTGATAGATCCGCGAGACCCCCTTCGCGTCGACCAGCTTCGGGCCCACCCGGAGCCGGGTGAGGAAGGTCGAGGCCATTCCGGCCCGGCCCTTGTCCAAGAACTCCACCAGCGAGGCGTGGGTGCCGACCGCGACCAGCAGCTGGGCCCCCTTGGAGTCGGCGAGCAGCATGGCGGCGTCCTCGCTGGTGCCGAGGGCCGGAAACCTCACCCCGGTCAGCCCCAGCCTCGTCAGCCGCTCCAGTCCGGGCGCCCGGCCGTCGGGATAGGCGTGCACCACCAGCTCGGCGCCGCTGCGCAGCACCCGGTCGGAGCAGGAGTCCATGTCGCCGATGATCAGGTCCGGCTTGTAGCCCGCCTCCAGCAGCGCGTCCGCGCCGCCGTCCACTCCCATCAGCAGCGGTTTGTACTCGGAGATGTAGGACCGCAGCGCGTCCAGGTCGGAGCGGTAGTCGTACCCCCGGACGACGATCAACACCTGCCGACCCTCGATCTGCGTACGGATCTCGGGCACGCCCACGCCCTCGAGCAGCAGTTCCTTCTCCGCCCGCAGATACGTCATGGTGTTGTCGGCGAACGCCTCGATCTGGTCCGCCAGCCCCACTCGCGCCGCGGCCAGCTGGCCGGCCAGCCGCTCCGGCGTCATCCGTACGCCCTCGGCCACCACCCGGCCCTGCGGATCCAGCAGCCGGCCCTCCTCCAGCCTGACTCGATCACCCTCGTGCAACCGGGTCATCGCCGCCTCACCGACGTCGTCGATCAGCGGGATGTCCGCGTCGAGCAGGATCTGCGGGCCCAGGTTCGGATAGCGGCCCGATACCGACTGGACGGCGTTGACCACCCCGCCCGGCTGTGCGAGCACCAGAGCCTCGGCGCTGACCCGGTCCAGGTCGCTGTGGTGGATCACCGCGATCTCGCCCGGCCGGAGCCGTTTGGTCAGGTTCTTCGTCCGCCGGTCGACGCGCACCAGGCCACCGACCTCGGTCGGTGCGGAGCGGCGACGAAGCGTGGGCAGTCTCATGGTCGGCATCCATCCTCGCACCTGCCAGCGAACGGCCGGGTTCTCACGCCCGGCGCGGTGGACGCCTCCGGACGTGTCACTAGAGTTCAGCCCATGGAGGCACCGGATCCAGCCGTCTCTTTGTTCTGGATCGCGCTCTGCGCCGTCGCGGCGCCGCTGCTCGCCGGTTTCGTGCCACGCAAGATGCTGCCCGAGGTCGTGCTGCTGCTGATCTTCGGCGTGATCATCGGGCCGAACGTGCTCGGTCTCGCCGTCACCGACGAGGCGATCGGCCTGCTCCGCGAGCTCGGGCTCGGCATGCTGTTCCTGCTGGCCGGCTACGAGGTCGAGCTCAAGGAGTTGACCGGCCGCGGCGGCCGCCGGGCGCTGGTGACCTGGCTGATCAGCCTGGGCCTCGCCTTCGTCCTGGTCTGGCTGGTCGGTCTGAGCGGCACGATGCATGCCGAGGTCGCGGTCGCCATCGCGCTCACCTCGACCGCCCTCGGCACCCTGTTGCCGATCCTCAAGGACGCCGGCATGCTCGGCACCCCGTTCGGCGCCGCGGTGCTCAATCACGGCGCCTTCGGCGAGCTCGGCCCGGTGGTCGCGATGGCGGTGCTGCTCAGTGCTCGTGCGCCCGGGCTGTCGATCGTGGTGCTGGCGGCGTTCGCCGTGCTGGCCGTGGTGATGACGCTGCCCTGGACCCGGCTGCGGCACGGCACGACGAGGGTGATGGAGCTGATCCGGTCCGGGTCGGAGACCACCGGGCAGACCACGGTCCGGCTGACCGTGCTGCTGCTGGTCGCCCTGCTGGTGCTGGCAGGGGCCTTCCAGCTCGACTCGGTGCTCGGTGCGTTCGCGGCCGGGTTCATCCTGCGTCGCGCCTTGCCCGACGGCGACGAGCAGCTCGAGCACAAGCTGAACGGGCTGGCGTTCGGCCTGCTCATCCCGATCTTCTTCGTCACCTCGGGGATGGCGATCGACCCGGCCGCGGTGGCCGCCCACCCGCTCGGGCTGATCGCGTTCGTGGTGATGATCCTGGTCGTCCGCGGGATCCCGGTGTACGTCGCCGGCCGGCTCCAGCGCAACGCGCTGACCGGCGAACGCCAGTTCGACGGCCGCGACAGTCTCCGGCTCGGGCTGTACGCGGCCACCGGGCTGCCGATCATCGTCGCCGTCACGACGACCGCGGTGAACGCCGGTCAGATGTCGGCCGAGAACGCCTCCCTGCTGGTCGCCGGCGGTGCCCTGACCGTGCTCGCCCTCCCGATGACGGCCACCCTGCTGGCGCATCCTGCCGATTCGCGCCCGCTCCGCGCTTGACCCCTCTCCCGGTCCCCCGGGCCGCAACTTCGCTCGCTTTGCACCCACTTCGCTCGACGTCATTCACGCGCGAACTGGGTCGAACCCGCGCGAAGACGAGCCAGGGGCCGGCCGGGGCCGAGCAGAAGCCGAGCAGGAGCCGAGCAGGAGCCGACAACCTCGTCCGCACCCCACCCGCTGCAACTTCGCTCGCCCCACGCCCACTTCGCTCGCCTTGCACCCACTTCGCTCGACGTCCTTCACGCGCGAACTGGGTCGAACCCGCGCCGAGTCGAGCCAGGGGCGGGCCAGCGCGGGGGGTGTCAGGCCGAGCGGAGGTGGGTCGGGCTGGCGAGGGCGGTGGAGGGGAACTCCTGGGGCTCGTCCTCCAGCTCGGCCAGGCCGCGCCAGCCCTCGACCCGGAGCCCGAACTTGCGCACCAGGCGGTCGGTGAACGGCGACTCCGACAACCGGGCGAGCCGCAGCCGGTGCCGGCCGCGGACGACCTCGACCTCCATCCCGGGACGGAACTCGATGCTGCGCCGGCCGTCACAGGTGATCAGGCCGCTGGTCGGCGACGCGTCCAACAGCTCGACCACGACCACCGAGCTCGGGCCGAGCACCAGCGGCCTGGCGAACAGGGCGTGGGCGCTCAGCGGGACCACGAGGAAGGCGTCCACGCCCGGCCAGATCACCGGCCCACCGGCCGAGAAGGCGTACGCCGTCGATCCGGTCGGCGTCGCCACCAGCATCCCGTCGCAGGCCCACCGCGACAGCGGCCGGCCGTCGATCTCCACCACCAGCTCGACCATCCGCTCCCGCGCGGCCTTCTCGATCGACACCTCGTTGATCGCGTACGAGCACCACACCGGTCGGTCGTTCTCGCGCAGCGTCACCTCGATGGTGAATCGCTCCTCCACCGTGTACGAGCAGGCGACGACGTGAGCCACGATGCTGTCGATCTCGCTGGACTCGGCCTCGGCGAGGAACCCGACGTGACCCAGGTTGACGCCCAACAGGGGAATGTCGGAGCTCATCACCCACTCGGCCCCGCGCAGGATGGTGCCGTCACCGCCCAGCACGACCATCAGCTCGTACGGCAGCCGTTCCGCGGCCTCGATCTCGCCCTGCTCGATCCGCGGCGGCACGAGCTCACTGATCGAACGACCCAGCCGTTCCTCCAGCACCGGCCGGTCCTCGGTCGGCACGGCCACATCCAGTCCGGCGGTCAGCAAACCGCCGACCAACCGGGTGGCGGCGTCCACCGCCTCCGGTCGGCCCATGTGGGTCAGCACGGCCACCCGGCGCGCGCACTCGGGGGCCGATGCCGGTCCAGCGGTCTGCGCGGTCACCGGGCCAGCATAAGAGGCACGGATCTCGAGCATCGGGTGGCTGCTCAGCCGAAGTCGACCCGGTCCAACGGGTCGCCGGTCGCGGCCGGCCCGCGGACCAGCAGAACGAAGAACTCCACGTTGCCGCCGCCCCCGGGGTGCCGGCTGCGGACACAGCCCCGGACGCCCCAGCCCAGGTCCGCCGCGGTCCGGACCACGTCGACCACCGCTTGCCGCCGCAGCGCCGGATCGCGGACCACGCCGTTCTTGCCCAGCCGGTTCCGCCCGACCTCGAACTGCGGCTTCACCAGAAGGATCAGCACCGCCGTCGGCGCCGCCACGGCCACCAGCCGGTCGAGCACGAGTCCGAGCGGGATGAACGACAGGTCGGCCACCACCACATCCACCGGCTCACCGTCCAGCCGGTCGAGACTCAGCTCCCGCAGGTTGGTCCGCTCCCGCACGACGACTCTGGCGTCGGTCCGCAGCAGCGGCGCCAGCTGGTCGGTGCCGACGTCCACCGCGTAGACGACGGTGCAGCCGCGTTCCAGCAGCACCTGGGTGAAGCCGCCGGTGGACGAGCCGGCGTCGAGCGCACGGCCACGGACCCGCAGGCCGAGATCGTCCAGCGCCCCGATCAGCTTGTGCGCGCCGCGCGACACATAGTGATCGGGCGCAGCGACCGCAACCTCGTCCGCCGGTGTCACCGTTGCGGACGCGCGGCGGGCCGCGACCTCGTTGATCGTCACCAGACCGGCCGTGATCAGTTCCCGGGCCTGGCCTCGCGACCGCGCCAGCCCGCGATCCACGAGGGCGCGATCCAGCCGGATCGCAGCCCGCACTTGCTGCTCGGGCGAGTCGGGGACCACCGGAGGCCCCAACGCTCAGCTCGCCGGTGGCTCGTTCAGCGCACGGTGCAGCGCTTCGTGCACCTCGGCCAGTCGATCATGGTGCTCGCCGACCGGGCGCTCGGCCAGGTCGTCCAGGCCGCGAACCAGCTCGTCGAAGTTCCCGGTCCGCTCCTCCTGCGTCCGCGCAGGGTCCACGGGCCGAGCTCCGGCGGGTGGCCTGGGTATGGGCGCCTCGGTCACGAGGCGCCGTCGGCAGCGGGAGCCTTCTTCGCGGCGGACTTCTTGGCGGCGGACTTCCTCGCCGGAGCTCTCTTGGCCGGGGCTTTCTTCGCGGCGGTCTTGCTCGCCGTGCTCTTCGCAGCTGCGCTCGTCGGGGCCGCAGTCGTCGAGGCTGCGCTGGCGGAGGCCGCGCTGGCGGAGGCAGCGCTGGTGGAGCTCGGGGCCTTCTTGGCCGGCCGCTTGACCGGCGCGACCGGCGCCGGTTCGGCCGCGGGAGCGCTGGCGGCGGGCTCCGCCGCAGCGCTCGCTGCAGCGGGTGCCTTCTTCGCCGGCGCCTTCTTGGCCGGCCGCTTGGCCGGCGCCGGGCTGGGCCCCGCCGCCTGGCCTGCCGCCGCCGGGCCTCCTGTAGTCGGGCCCGCCGCCGCGGTCGCCGCCCGCAGCGCGGCGATCTCTGCCTTGATGGCCTCGAGGTCCTCCGCCTTGGCCAGCCCGAGCTTGCCGACCGCCTTGGTCACTTCGGCGTCGACGAACTTCGTGAGCGCCTGCCGGTTGGCCTTGCTGGTCGCCAGCAGCTCGTCGGCCAGCTTGGTCACCCGGTCGCCCGCGTCGGCCGCCACGTCGCCGAGACCGGCCTGGTCCAGCAGGCCCTTGGCGGTCGCCATCGCCTTCTCACGCGTCGTCTTGGTGAGCCCGCTCGCCAGCTGGGCGTAACTCTGCAGGGCTTCGATGACCATCGTGGTCTCCTCACTCGTCCGGCCGTGCCCCTACCGTATCCCCGGCGGCTCGTCGGGCTCCCGGCGAGCTACGGCGTGCCGAGCAGCGGGGAGATCGAAGTGTGGTCGAGCGGTCGACCGGAATCGGCGTACGTCCAAGCGAGCCTGGCGGCCGCCCACAGCCCGGCGACCGCCTGCGCGCGATTCCGCGGCGGCGCGAGCAGCCGCAGCGCACCGTTCTCGACGACCGCCGTCGCCCCGCCGCTGCTCGCCCGGTCGCCGTCGACCGTCACCGACAGCGCGGGCTCCAACAGCGCCTGGACGTTCCAGCCGAGGTACGTCGGTCGGGCGTCCGGTCCGGCGGCCAGCAGCTCGGCGGCCCCGTGGGCTCCGGTCAGCACCATCATCGAGTCGATCCCGAGCGCCACGGCGCCGTTGATGTCGGTGTCCAGCCGGTCCCCGACGAAGATCGGCTTGGCCGCCCCCAGACGCTCGATCGTCTCGGCGAACAAGGGCCGGTAGGGCTTGCCGGCCACCTCCGGATCGACGTCGACCGCAACCCGGACGGCTGCGACGGCCGCGCCGTTACCCGGCACGATCCCGCGATCGGTGGGCCGGGTCATGTCGGTGTTCGTCGCCAGCCAGTGCGCTCCCCGGTTGACGGCCACGGCTGCCTCGTTGATCTGCTCCCACAACAGATCTGTCGACCAGCCCTGGATGACGGCGACCGGATCGTCGTCAGCGGATCGGACGCCGGTCAGGCCGGCCTCGGCCAGCGCGGCCCACAGCCCTCCCCCGCCGACGACGAGCACCTTCGCGCCCGGCCCGAACCGCTCGCGCAGCAGATGCGCGCCGGCCTGGGAGGAGGTGACCACGTCGCTGGTCTGCGCGGAGATGCCCAGATCGCGCAGGTGTTCGGCCACGCTGGCCGGCGTCCGGGCGGCGTTGTTGGTGACGAAACCGATCTTGGTGCCGCGCGCCCGCAGCCCGGCCACACCGTCGGCGGCACCCGGCACCGGCTCGGGTCCGAGATAGATCACACCGTCAAGATCGAACAGGGCAGCGTCGTAGGACCCGATCACCGGCTGGTCGCTCACTCGGCACCCCGCCGGGCCGCCGGACCGGGGTCCGCGGTCCGCACCCGATCGGCCGGGTGATCACCGTGATCGTCCCCGTTCAGATCGTCCCCGCCCAGATCGTCCCCGTCGTCGAAGTCGATCACCAGGCCGTCGAGCTCGTCCACCCGCTCGGCCGCGTCCGTCTCCTGGTCGGTGTCCAACGCGGCGGCGGTGGCGAAGGCGCGCCGGGCGTCCGGCTCTCGCTCGGCTCGGAGCAGCGCCTCGCCGTAGGCGTAGAAGAGTCGCCCGCGCGCCGCCCGCAGCCGCTCGCCGCCGGCGGCGAACCGCTCGACAGCCGCGGCAAGCACGCGCAGCGCCTCGGCCTGCTGGCCGAGATCGGCCCGGGCTCCGGACTCCACGATGATCATCTCGATCTGCAGCGCCGGGTCGAGGTCGTAGCGGCGCGACTCCTTGGCCAGCTTCAGCGCGGTCTGTGGCCGCCCGAGCGCGCGCTCGCAGTCGGCCATCACCGGCAGGTAGTCCTGGGTTCCGGTCATCCGGCGCAGCGCCCGGAACTCTTGCAGCGCAACGTCGAAGCGGCCACTGGCGTACGCGGTCTCGGCGACCGCTTCACGCACGATCGGAAGCCGCGCCGCCCGGCGCTTCGCCGCCTCCGCGTGCGCATGCGCTCGATCCGGATCGGAGTCGATCAGCTCACCGGCCACCACCAGGTGACTGGCGACGATCTCGGCCAGGTCCTTCGGCAGCCCGCGCAGCTCGGCTCGCACCGCTCGGTGCAGTGCGCGCGTGTCGACATCGGCCGGAATGGGCGGCTCGTCAGGTCGGCGGTCGAGTCCCGGCGGGGCCGGTGGCTGGCCTCCCGAGCCACGCAGGGAGTCCCGTCGCTGGCTGCTCTGGCCTCGTCGCTCGCCGCTCGGGCCCCGTCCCTGGCCGGACTGCTCCGGCCGGTCGCCGCCCTTCCGCGCCTGATCGGCCGATGACCGCGCCGCGCCGTGAGTGGTGCTGTTGGGCCGCGACGACGCCGGGCGGGAGCCGCGCGGCTTGCCAGCGGCGGTCTGCCCCGAGCTCGGCCGGCCGGCCGCGGCACTATCGCGTCCGCGCGAGTCCGATCCCCCGCGTCCACGCGAGTCCGATCCCCCGCGTCCACGTGCGCCCGAGCCGTCGCTCGCGCGACCACCCGAGCCCTCGCCCCCGCGACCGCGACCGGGCGGTCGGGAGCCACGCGGCTTCCTGTCGTCTACCACCGCTCAATCCTGTCTGGTCGAGACCGCCGACGCAAAGCGGTCGCCCGCCGGTTCAGCCCGCGGACGCGGATCCGACCACGACCACCTCCGGACCGGCCGCGGCGAGCTCACGGATGGTATCGGCGCCGGCGCCGGCGTCGGTGATCACCAGATCCACCTCGCTCACCGCCGCGAAGGCGCAGAACGAGTTTCGACCGAGCTTGCCCGAGATGACCGGCACGACCCGCCGCCGGCCCGCGAGCACCATCGCCCGCTTGGCCGCCGCCTCCTCCGGGTTGGTGGTGGTGAGGCCGTGGCCGACGCTCAGCCCGTTGACCCCGATGATCGCGAGGTCGACGGTCAACGTGCTCAGCCGCCGGCTGGTCCAGACATCGACGGCCGCCGAGGTCACGCCGCGCAGCGTGCCGGGCAATGTGATCACGCGAAGGTTCTCCAGGCCGGCCAGGTAGTGCGCGGCGGGCAGGTTGTTGGTCACCACGGTCAGCGCCCGGTCGCGCGGCATGGCGCGCGCGCAGACATAGGTCAGCGACCCGGAGTCCAGGATCAGCACCCCGTCCTCGGGCAGCTCGGTCATCACCCGCTCGGCGATGACGAGCTTGTCCGCGTACTGCTCGGCATGCCGCGCCGCCAGCGCCTGCTCGAACGGCGTGCTCCGCAGCAGCTCCGCGCCGCCTCGGATCCGGCGGACCAGACCTCGCCGCTCCAGCACGTCGAGGTCGCGCCGCACGGTCTCACCCGTCACGCCCAGTTGCTCGCTGATCTGGGCCACGCTCGCCCGGCGGCCGTCCAGACCGCGCAACAGCTCGGTGATGGTTCGTTGCCGCTCGGGCGGGTACATGCTCAACGGTTGTGCTCCTCGGCTGGACGACCATTCAAGCACGGCTGCCCACAGGCCGCCTCATTGCAGCGAAACGGGCATCAATTCTGCATCGAACTCGTCTTTGTGACTAGACCTGCACCAATCGGGTGGGCTATGGTGCGTCAAAACAACCATTCGGGCCTTTATCACAGCGATTCTCACACCCACCGTTCCGCCCCAACGACGAGAGAGTGACGACGCGTGTCCATCACCAGCCCCCCTTTAGTCCCACGGCCGCGACCGCGGCCGTCTCGCCGGACGATCGCCGCCGGCGGTCTCGGCCTGTCGTTCGCGCTGGCCCTGTCCGGGTGCGCCGGGTTCGGCAACCTGGGCACCCAGCCGGGCGTCACGACGGTGACGTTGGCGAGTGTGAACAATCCGCAGATGCAGGACATGGCGCAGTTGTTGCCAGAGTTCGAGAAGCAGCATCCGGACATCAAGATCAACATCATCTTCATGGAGGAGAACGACCTCCGCAACGCGGCCACGAAGGACGTGGCGACCAAGGGCGGCCAGTACGACATCATGACCGTCGGTGCCTACGAGGTGCCGATCTGGGGCCAGAACCGGTGGCTGATGGACCTGACCGACAAGGCGGCCGAGGACCCCGCGTACGACGTGGACGACTTCTTCAAGCCCGTGCGCGACGGCGTGTCATACGACAAGCGGCTGTATGCGGTGCCGTTCTACGGCGAGTCGTCGTTCCTGATGTATCGCAAGGATCTGTTCCAGCAGGCGGGGATCACGATGCCCGAGCGACCGACCTGGGACCAGATCGCGGAGTACGCCGCCAAGCTGAAGGACCCGAGCCAGGACCGGGCCGGGATCTGCCTGCGGGCCAAGCCGGGTTGGGGTGAGATGTTCGCCCCGCTCACCACGGTGATCAACACCTTCGGCGGCCAGTGGTACAACATGGACTGGCAGGCCCAGGTCAACTCGCCGGCCTATACGGACGCGGTGAAGTTCTACATCGACACGCTCGAGGCGTCCGGCGAGGGCGACCCGGTCTCGTTCGGCTTCACCGAGTGCCTCAACCTGTTCTCTCAGGGTCATGCGGCGATGTGGTACGACGCGACGTCGGCGGCGGGCTCGGTCGAGGACCCGAAGAACTCGAAGGTGGCCGGCCAGGTCGGCTACGTCCGGGCGCCGGTCAAGATGACGGAGAACTCGGGCTGGCTGTGGTCGTGGAACCTCGGCATCAATGCCGAGTCCAAGCACCAGGACGCGGCCTGGACGTTCGTCAAGTGGGCGACGTCGAAGGACTACGCGAAGCTGGTCGGATCCCAGCTGGGCTGGGCCCGGACGCCACCGGGGACGCGCAAGTCGACGTACCTGATCCCCCAGTACATCAAGGCGGGCGGAGACTTCGCGCCGCTGACGGCCAAGATCATGAACGAAGTGAACCCGACCCAGCCCGGGGTCGATCCGCAGCCGTGGGTCGGCATCCAGTACGTGACCATCCCCGAGTTCCAGGACGTCGGAAACCAGACCTCCCAGCTGCTCGCGGACGTGATCGCGGGCAGACGACCACTGAACTTGGCACTGGACCAGGGACAGAAGATCGCCCAGCGGGCCGGCGACAACCAGAAGAAGGGCTGAGATGAGCAGCACCGTGGAGGAGACGCCGACGCTCCAGCCGCCCAAGGCCGAGCCGAAGCGCAAGAAGACGACGATGGCCGACCTCAAGGGCCAGGACCTGGCCCAACGCAAGTTCGGCCGCAAGCTGATCATGCCGGCCCTGGTGGTGGCGATCCTGGTCACCCAGATCCCGTTCCTCGCCACGATCTACTACTCGTTCCAGGACTGGAACCTGGCCCGCCCGAACGAACGATCGTTCGCCGGGTTCTCCAACTACGTCGCGGTCATCACCAACGGCGCGTTCCTGCCGTCGATCTGGGCCACCATCCGGATCGTCGGCGGCTCGATGTTGCTGTCGCTGCTCCTCGGCCTGGTCCTGGCCGTGTTGCTCGACCGCGAGTTCAAAGGGCGGGCCCTGGCCCGGACGCTGTTGATCACCCCGTTCCTGGTCATGCCCGCCGCCGCGGCGCTGATCTGGAAGTACTCGCTGCTCGATGTGAACACCGGCATGATGAACTGGGCGCTCGGACTGGTCGGAATCGACCCGATCGCCTGGAACACCGATCTGCCGGCCACGACCATCGTTTTCACCCTGACCTGGCAGTACACCCCGTTCATGATGCTGATCCTGCTCGCGGGCCTGCAGTCCCAGTCGGGTGAGGTCCTGGAGGCGGCCGACGTCGACGGCGCGAGCGCGTTCCAGACGTTCCGCTTCATGACCCTTCCCCACCTGCGGACGTACGCCGAGCTGGCCATCCTGCTCGGCACGGTCTTCATGATCCAGGTCTTCGACCCGATCAACATCATGACCAAGGGCGCCGGCAACACCAAGACCATCGCCTACCTGCTCTACGAACGAGCCTTCATCGGCCAGCAGGTCGGCGAAGCCGCCGCGTACGGCGTGATCACGGTCATCCTGACCATCGTGTTCGCCACCCTCGCACTGCGCACCATGTTCCGGATCTTCACCGAGGAAGGCCGCTGATGTCCGCCACCGCCGAGGCCACCCGTCCGCAGGCCACCCAGTCCGCCCGCAGCGAACGGACCGGACCGAATCCGTTCACCCGCCGCAAGATCGGCGGCTACTTCCTCACCCTGCTCACCTGGATCCTGGTCTTCCTGTTCTTCTTCCCCGTGCTGTGGATGATCATCACCAGCTTCAAGACCGAGGGCCAGGCCGCCTCCTTCCCGCCCCAGTTCATCTTCACCCCCACGCTCGATCGCTACGCCGCCGTGTTCGACCGCGGTATGGCCCTGTACCTGCTCAACTCGCTGTTCCTCGCCGTCGGCTCCACCATCGTCGTGATGCTGCTCGCGATCCCGGCCGCCTACGCCTTGTCGGTCCGGCCGATCATCCGCTGGCGAGACGGGCTGTTCTTCTTCATCTCCACCAAGTTCATGCCGGTCGCCGCCTCGATCATCCCGGTCTTCCTGCTGCTCCGCACCCTCGGACTGCTGGACAACCTGTGGGCGCTCGGCCTGCTCTACCTCGGCATCAATCTCCCCCTCGCCGTCTGGATGATGCGCTCCTTCTTCGCCGAGGTTCCGATCGCCGTCGTCGAGGCGGCCCAGATCGACGGGGCCAGCTACAACCGCGAACTATGGCGGGTATCGCTGCCGATCGTCGCCCCCGGCGCCGCAGCGGCAGCGCTGATCTGCTTCATCTTCGCCTGGAACGAGTATTTCCTCGCCAATCTGCTCACCGCCGTCGTGGCCCGCACCACGCCTCCGTTCCTCGGCAGCTTCGTCGACGGCCGCGGTCAGTTCCTGGCCGTCCTCTCCGCCGCTTCCACCATCGCCGTCCTCCCCGTCATCGTCGCCGGCTGGCTGGCTCAGAAGCGGCTGGTGCGCGGGCTGGCGATGGGCGCGGTGAAGTAGATGCGGGCGGTCGTCTTCAGGGCCCCCGGCGAGCTCGCGATCGAAGAACGCCCGGATCCGGTGCCCGGGCCGCGCGAGGTGGTGGTCCGGGTCGAGGCGGTCGGCATCTGTGGCACGGACCTGCACGTCCTCGACGGTGAGTTCGCTCCCACCGTGTTCCCGATCGTCCCAGGTCACGAGACCTCTGGCGTGGTGGAGTCGGTCGGAGACGCGGTCACGGAGTTCAGTCCGGGGGATCTGGTCAGCGTCGATCCGACCCTCACCTGCGGCGAGTGCAGCTTCTGTGCGGTCGGCCGGTCCAACCTCTGCGAGAACTGGAACGGCTCCGGCGTCGCTCGCACCGACGGCTCGACGGCGGAGTTCCAGCTCGCGCCGGTGAAGAATGTGCACCGGCTCCCCGACGGGGTCGATCTCGCCCTGGCGGCGATGATCGAGCCCCTGTCCTGCGCCATCCGTGGTTACGACCTGCTGCCGCGCCGGCTCGGTGACCATTACTTGATCTACGGCGCCGGCACCATGGGCCTGATGATGGCGCAGCTGGCGCCGCGCGCCGGTGCGGCCAGCGTAACCGTGGTCGACCGGAACCCCGCCCGGCTCGAGGTGGCCAAGGAGGTCGGCGTGGAGATCCTCGCCGAGTCCGCCGACGACGTCGCCCGGCGGGGCGGCTGGGAGGTGGTGATCGACTGCACCGGTGCGGTGCCGGCGATCGAGGACGGGCTTCGCCGGATCCGGCGCGGTGGGACCTTCCAGCAGTTCGGTGTTGCGCCCGTGGACGCGAAGGCCACATTCTCCCCGTTCCGCATCTACAACGACGAGATCACCATGGTCGGGTCGATGGCCGTGCTGAACTCCTACGCCCGGGCGGTGGAGATGTTCGCCGCCGGAGCGCTCCGTGCCGACCGGATGGTGTCGCACGCATTCTGCCTGGACGACTACGCTGAGGCGCTCGATCAGTTCCGAGCCGGCCGCGGTCGAAAGCTGCAGATCCGGCCACAGACCACCCGTTCGGTGGAACTCTTGTAGCCGGAGCTGGGTGGGCCCAGCAGTCGAGGGGAGCCATGACCGACCGAGCCGGCACGCCGGAGCATCGTCAGTCGACCATCCGAGAACTCCTCGCTGCGCGGGGGCGGGTCGACGTCGCTGAGGTGGCGGACCGGTTGGGCGTCGCCCAGGAGACGGTCCGCCGCGATCTGCGGGTGCTGGAGTCGACCGGTGTGCTGCGCCGGGTGCACGGCGGCGCGGTCGCGGTGGAGGCCGAGACCCGCGTTCCGATGCCCGTGCTGGCCACCCCGAGCCGTGACGACGCGGCGCTCGCCGAACGACTGTGGGCGGAATTGCCGCGGACCGGCACGCTGTTGATCGGCAGCGGCGCCACGGCGGTGGCGCTGACGGCGGCGATCAGCGCCGCGCCGCCCGCTTCCGCCGGGCTGACCGTGGTGACGAACTCTCTCGACGCCGCCGTCCACCTGGCCAAGATCTCGACCCTGTCGGTCTACAACGTCGGTGGCACGGTGGCACCCGCCACTCGCGCGCAGGAGGGCGACTGGGCCCTGGAGGAGCTGAGCCGGCTCCGGGTCGACACCGCCGTGCTGTCCCCCGCCGGCGTAGCCCTCGGGCACGGGCTCAGCGAGTCGACACCCGCGGCCGCCGCCGTCGCGCAGGCAGCGATCCAGTGCGCGACCCGGCGCATTGTCGCCTGCTCCGGCGCGGTTCTCGGCCGGACCGCGTTCGTCAAGTACGCCGAACTGTCCGAGGCCGATCGCATCCTCGTCGCCGGCCACGCCGACCCGGCCACCGTCCAGCAGTTCCACCAGTCCGGAATCGATCCGGAGATCATCTCGGCCGTCCCCGAGGCTGTGGCTGCCCCCGCGACCGGGCAGCACGTACGGACCGCCTGAGGCGTCGCGCGCTGCGACCAAGTTCCCCGGCCCGGCAAGGTTGCGCCGCAGGGGGTTTCCGCCTCGAGCAGTTCCCGCCGGAAAAACAAAAAGGCCAGCCCGAAGGCTGGCCTTTTTGTTTGTGTTGTCCGGCGACGTCCTAGTCTCCCACACGGTCCCCCGTGCAGTACCATCGGCGCTGAGAGGCTTAACTTCCGGGTTCGGAATGGAGCCGGGTGTTTCCCTCTCGCTGTGATCACCGAAACTCTATGGAGATTCGCGGTGCACTCGAAATTTATGAGCGCAGTCCCGACCGTATCTCGGGAACTGCACAGTGGACGCGTAGCATCTTTGTAGGAACAAGCCCTCGGCCTATTAGTATCGGTCAGCTCCACACATTGCTGTGCTTCCACATCCGACCTATCACCCAGTGGTCTGCTGGGGGCCTTACCAGGTTACCCTGTGGGAGCCATCATCTTGGAGCGTGCTTCCCGCTTAGATGCTTTCAGCGGTTATCACTTCCGAACGTAGCCAACCAGCCGTGCTCTTGGCAGAACAACTGGCACACCAGAGGTTCGTCCGTCCCGGTCCTCTCGTACTAAGGACAGCCCTCCTCAAGACTCCTACGCGCGCAGCGGATAGGGACCGAACTGTCTCACGACGTTCTAAACCCAGCTCGCGTGCCGCTTTAATGGGCGAACAGCCCAACCCTTGGGACCGACTCCAGCCCCAGGATGCGACGAGCCGACATCGAGGTGCCAAACCATGCCGTCGCTATGGACGCTCGGGCAAGATCAGCCTGTTATCCCCGGGGTACCTTTTATCCGTTGAGTGACGGCGCTTCCACGTGCCACCGTCAGATCACTAGTCCCGACTTTCGTCCCTGCTCGAGATGTCTCTCTCACAGTCAAGCTCCCTTGTGCACTTACACTCGAAACCTGATTGCCAACCAGGCTGAGGGAACCTTTGGGCGCCTCCGTTACCTTTTGGGAGGCGACCGCCCCAGTCAAACTACCCATCAGGCACTGTCCCTGATCCGGATAACGGACCTAGGTTAGATATCCAGAACAGCCAGAGTGGTATTTCAACGTTGACTCCACGACCACTGGCGTGATCGCTTCACAGTCTCCCACCTATCCTACACAAGCTGTACCGAACACCAATACCAAACTATAGTAAAGGTCCCGGGGTCTTTCCGTCCTGCTGCGCGTAACGAGCATCTTTACTCGTAGTGCAATTTCGCCGAGTCCGCGGTCGAGACAGCGCCCAAGTCGTTACGCCATTCGTGCAGGTCGGAACTTACCCGACAAGGAATTTCGCTACCTTAGGATGGTTATAGTTACCACCGCCGTTTACTGGCGCTTAAGTTCAGAGCTTCGCTTGCGCTAACCCTTCCCCTTAACGTTCCAGCACCGGGCAGGCGTCAGTCCGTATACATCGTCTTGCGACTTGGCACGGACCTGTGTTTTTAGTAAACAGTCGCTTGGGCCTGGTCTCTGCGGCCGCCACTGCTCCGGGCACGTATGTCCCTTCACAGTATTGGCCCCCCTTCTCCCGAAGTTACGGGGGCATTTTGCCGAGTTCCTTAACCACGGTTATCTCGATCACCTTGGTATTCTCTACCTGACCACCTGTGTCGGTTTAGGGTACGGGCGGCTCTAGAACTCGCTCACGAAGTTTTTCTAGGCAGCATAGGATCACCCACTCACGCCGTCCGTAGACGACCTAGTCCTAACGTCTCAGGCATATGAGGTGCGGATTTGCCTACACCTCGCCCTACGCGCTTAACCCGGGACAACCATCGCCCGGGATGGGCTACCTTCCTGCGTCACTCCGCAGCTTGCCTAATACGAACTTGGGTCGCAGACTCACTCGCGTCGACCCGAAGGTCTCGACGAGCTCGCGTGCTTAGCATTGTTCGCCTCGGCAGGGACGTGCTAGCGCCGGTACGGGAATATCAACCCGTTGTCCATCGACTACGCCTGTCGGCCTCGCCTTAGGTCCCGACTTACCCAGGGCAGATTAGCTTGACCCTGGAACCCTTGGTCTTTCGGTGGAGGAGTTTCTCACTCCTCATTCGCTACTCATGCCTGCATTCTCACTCGTGTGCTCTCCACGACTGGGTTACCCCGCCGCTTCGCAGCGCACACGACGCTCCCCTACCCATCCACACACCTGGATCGAAACCTAGTACACGTGTGAATGACACAGCTTCGGCGGATTGCTTGAGCCCCGCTACATTGTCGGCGCAGAATCACTTGACCAGTGAGCTATTACGCACTCTTTCAAGGGTGGCTGCTTCCAAGCCAACCTCCTGGTTGTCTCCGCAACTCCACATCCTTTTCCACTTAGCAATCTCTTGGGGGCCTTAGCTGGTGTTCTGGGCTGTTTCCCTCTCGACTACGAACCTTATCGCCCGCAGTCTCACTGCCGCGCTCTCACTTGCCGGCATTCGGAGTTTGGCTAACTTCGGTAAGCTTGTGGGCCCCCTAGGCTATCCAGTGCTCTACCTCCGGCAAGAAACGCGCGACGCTGCACCTATATGCATTTCGGGGAGAACCAGCTATCACGGAGTTTGATTGGCCTTTCACCCCTATCCACAGCTCATCCCCCAGGTTTTCAACCCTGGTGGGTTCGGGCCTCCACGACGTCTTACCGTCGCTTCACCCTGGCCATGGATAGATCACTCCGCTTCGGGTCTAGAGCACGCGACTAAATCGCCCTATTCGGACTTGCTTTCGCTACGGCTTCCCCACACGGGTTAACCTCGCCACGTACCACTAACTCGCAGGCTCATTCTTCAAAAGGCACGCCGTCACCCGATCTAAAAGATCCGGCTCCGACGGATTGTAAGCAATCGGTTTCAGGTACTATTTCACTCCCCTCCCGGGGTACTTTTCACCTTTCCCTCACGGTACTGGTCCGCTATCGGTCACCAAGGAGTATTTAGGCTTAGCGGGTGGTCCCGCCAGATTCACACGGAATTTCAGGGGTTCCGTGTTACTTGGGGTGGCGCCCAGCAGTGACTCACTTACGTCTACAGGGGTGTTACCTTCTGTGCCGCACTTTCCCAAAGTGCTTCGACTTCATGAATCATTTATGACTGCTTGACCGATCGACAGCTCGGTCAGGGCGGCCCCACAACACCTCACATGCAACGCCTGTCAGCTATCACACATGCGAGGTTTGGCCTCTTCCGCGTTCGCTCGCCACTACTTACGGAATCACGGTTGTTTTCTTTTCCTGTGGGTACTGAGATGTTTCACTTCCCCACGTTCCCTCCCATCACCCTATGTGTTCAGGTGAGGGTCGCCGGACATTACTCCGGTTTCCTTCGAGGTTTCCCTATTCGGAGATCCCCGGATCAAAGCTTGTTTACCAGCTCCCCAGGGCTTATCGCAGGTTACAACGTCCTTCTTCGGCTCTTGGTGCCTAGGCATCCACCGATTGCTCTTAGTAGCTTGTTGTTACTACAAAGATGCTCGCGTCCACTGTGAAGTTCTCAACATACGGGCGGTAACGACGGGCCCGACCCATCGAGACGATGTCCGGGCTCCGGTCCGCGTGAAGTGCGGTTGCCGAGGCAACCGAAACTTCAGGACCCAACAGCGTGCTTGCCGGCCACTCTCATCCCTCGGGGTTCCACTCCCACTCGCGTGGGTTGTACTGATGAGGCAATTCGAGTGCGCCGGCTAACTGGTCAATGTTCCACATTCCAGAGCAGTTCGGCGTCAGAACATGCGTCTGACCAACCGAACATGGACGAGACATGCTCGCCAGTTGCTCCTTAGAAAGGAGGTGATCCAGCCGCACCTTCCGGTACGGCTACCTTGTTACGACTTAGTCCTAATCGCCAGTCCCACCTTCGACGGCTCCCTCCCACAAGGGGTTAGGCCACCGGCTTCGGGTGTTACCGACTTTCATGACTTGACGGGCGGTGTGTACAAGGCCCGGGAACGTATTCACCGCAGCGTTGCTGATCTGCGATTACTAGCGACTCCGACTTCATGGGGTCGAGTTGCAGACCCCAATCCGAACTGAGACTGGCTTTTTGGGATTCGCTCAACCTTGCGGTATTGCAGCCCTTTGTACCAGCCATTGTAGCATGCGTGAAGCCCTGGACTTAAGGGGCATGATGACTTGACGTCATCCCCACCTTCCTCCGAGTTGACCCCGGCAGTCTCCTATGAGTCCCCGGCATTATCCGCTGGCAACATAGGACGAGGGTTGCGCTCGTTGCGGGACTTAACCCAACATCTCACGACACGAGCTGACGACAGCCATGCACCACCTGTATACCGACCTTGCGGGGGCTACATCTCTGCAGCTTTCCGGTATATGTCAAACCCAGGTAAGGTTCTTCGCGTTGCATCGAATTAATCCGCATGCTCCGCCGCTTGTGCGGGCCCCCGTCAATTCCTTTGAGTTTTAGCCTTGCGGCCGTACTCCCCAGGCGGGGCACTTAATGCGTTAGCTTCGGCACGGAACTCGTGGAATGAGTCCCACACCTAGTGCCCACCGTTTACGGCGTGGACTACCAGGGTATCTAAGCCTGTTTGCTCCCCACGCTTTCGCTTCTCAGCGTCAGGAAATGCCCAGAGAACCGCCTTCGCCACCGGTGTTCCTCCTGATATCTGCGCATTCCACCGCTCCACCAGGAATTCCGTTCTCCCCTGCATCCCTCTAGTTTGCCCGTATCGGAAGCAGGCTCAGAGTTAAGCCCTGAGTTTTCACTTCCGACGCGACAAACCGCCTACAAGCCCTTTACGCCCAATAATTCCGGACAACGCTCGGACCCTACGTATCACCGCGGCTGCTGGCACGTAGTTGGCCGGTCCTTCTTCTGCTCCTACCGTCACTTGCGCTTCGTCGAAGCTGAAAGCGGTTTACAACCCGAAGGCCGTCATCCCGCACGCGGCGTTGCTGCATCAGGCTTGCGCCCATTGTGCAATATTCCCCACTGCTGCCTCCCGTAGGAGTCTGGGCCGTATCTCAGTCCCAGTGTGGCCGGTCGCCCTCTCAGGCCGGCTACCCGTCGAAGCCTTGGTAGGCCGTTACCCCACCAACTAGCTGATAGGCCGCGAGCCCATCCTTGACCGCCGGAGCTTTCCACCTCCGTGCGATGTCGCAAGAGGTCATATCCGGTATTAGCAGCTGTTTCCAGCTGTTATTCCAGAGTCAAGGGCAGGTTGCTCACGTGTTACTCACCCGTTCGCCACTCGTGTACCTCCGAAGAGGCCTTACCGTTCGACTTGCATGTGTTAAGCACGCCGCCAGCGTTCGTCCTGAGCCAGGATCAAACTCTCCGTTGAAATCTATCGATGCGCCCGCACGAATGCGGGTGAATCGTCATCAACAAGTTCGATCGCTGACAAGACGATCCATCGCTGGATCTTTTTGTCAATCAATCAAAGGAATCCGAACCCAAGAAACCGACTCTCCGAATTGCTTCGAGTGAGTCAATCTGCCTGGGCACGGGGTTTTTGTGCATTATTTGGCATTGACTTTTAGCACGCTGTTGAGTTCTCAAGCTTCGGGTGCACACCGCACCGGGGCTTTCAATTCCCGGTTTGGGGCAACTCGACTAACCTTACGGAGTGTTTCTCACCATGTCAAATCGGCGATTTGCATTCCGTTTTGTTGCTTTTCCCGGAATCTTCATCCCGGTTCGGGCAACTCGATCAACCTTACGGAAGAGATTATCCGGAGTCAAATCCGGGTCATTTCTCCCATTCACCCCCACGCTTCGATCTCCGAGACCAGAAATCTGGATCGGAGATCTCTCGTAGGTGTGGGCCCTCGGGTCGGCCGCTGCAGGTTTCCCTGCCGCGTCCCGCACCCCCGTGGGGCCTAGAGAACAATACGCTCGTCCTCGACCGCAGTCAAGTCGGAGTGTTTGTGGCTCGCGCCACATCGTCCTGGCCTGCGCGACCCGGGTTCCCGATCCGCTGCTGCGGTCCCTCACCACGGGTCAGGATCAACGATAGCGATCCGATCAAGCCGCGCCCGACGGGGTCAGCCTCGGATCACCGACGCCGCGCCCACCGTGCGCTTGCCGCGCCGCACGACGACGTACCGGCCGTGCAGCAGGTCCTCCTCGCGCAGCCGGGCATCGGGGTCGGTGACACGCTGGTTGTTCACGTACGCCCCGCCCTCGGCGATCGCGCGGCGGCCGGCCGACCTGCTGGCGACGACTCCGGTGCGCTCGAGCACGTCCACGACGCTCGGTAGCTCGCCGGCGGCCGCCAGCTCCGGGGCCTTCAGCTCTTGCACGACGCTGGACAACACCTCCGCGGACAGATCCGCCAGCTCGGACCGCCCGAACAGGGCTGCGGCGGCGGCCACCGCGGCGTCCCGGTCCGCCGGCGAATGGACCATCGCGGTGACGTCGTCGGCCAGGGCTCGTTGGGCCGCCCTGAGCTGCGGCGCCTCGGCGGTCTGCCGGGCCAGGTCCTCGATCTCGGCTCGCGGCCGCTCGCTGAACACCCTCAGGTAGTCGATCACCTTGGCGTCCTCGGCGTTCAGGAAGAACTGATGGAACGCGTACGGGGAGGTCAGCTGCGGATCGAGCCAGACCGTGCCGGACTCGGTCTTGCCGAACTTCGTCCCGTCCGCCTTGGTCAGCAACGGCGTCGCCAACGCGTGCACATGCGCGCCGTCGGACCGGCGGAGCAGCTCGACCCCGGCGGTGATGTTGCCCCACTGGTCGCTGCCGCCGAACTGCAGCGTGCACCCGTACGTCCGGAACAGCTGCTGGTAGTCGAAGGACTGCAAGAGGACGTAGGAGAACTCGGTGTAGGAGATGCCCTCCTCCAGCCGGGTCCGGACCACGTCGCGAGCGAGCATCCGATTGACCGGGAAGTGCTTGCCGATGTCGCGCAGGAAGTCGAGCGTGTTCAGCTCGCCGGTCCAGTCCAGGTTGTTCACCATCCGGGCCGGGTTCTCCCCGGCGAAGTCCACGAACCGGGACACCTGGCGCTGGATGCTGCGGACCCAGCCGGACACCGTCTCCTTGGGGTTCATCACCCGCTCGCCGGTCTCCTTCGGGTCGCCGATCAGGCCGGTCGAGCCGCCGACCAGCATCAGCGGTCGGTGCCCGTTGCGCTGCAGCACCCGGGCGACGAGCAACTGGACGAGATGGCCGATGTGCAGGCTGGGTGCGGTCGGGTCGAAGCCGACATAGAAGGTGACCGGTCCGGCGTCGAGGTGCTCGGCCAGCGCCGCCTCGTCGGTCGAGTTCGCCATCAGGCCACGCCACTTCAGCTCGTCGAGGACTGCGTTCATCACCTTCACCATGTCGATCCGGGCGCCCGACCGATCGCGCGCCATCGTCCGCCGGCACAGGGTCGCGTCGACCCGGCCGCTGACACCCTAGACGAACAGGGGAACCGGTGGCGTGGACCTGTGCTGTCGCATTTCGGGCGCTCGAACCGCGATCGGGCGCCGAGCGGGCAGGAAACGGCGATCGAGCGCCCGAAAAGCGTCGCCGGGATCAGCCGCTGAACTCCGCCAGCACGGTCGCGATCTCGGCCAGCTGGGCGCGCACCTGGGCGGTCGCCGTCCCGCCACGCCCGTTGCGGCTGGCGATCGAGCCCGCAACGGTGAGCACGTCCAGCACATCCGGGGTGAGCTCCGGTGCGATCTGCGGCAGCTGATCGGCGGTCAGGTCGGAGAGCTCGAGACCGTTCTGCTCACAGAACCGGACGCAGGCGCCGGCGATCTCGTGCGCCTGCGCGAACGGCACCCGCTGCCGCACCAGCCAGTCGGCGACGTCGGTCGCGAGCGAGAAGCCGCGCGGTGCGAGCGCCTCCATCCGGTCCGGGTGAAAGGTCAGGGTGCCGACCATCCCGGCCACCGCCGGCAACAGCACCAGCAACTGGTCGATCGAGTCGAAGACCGGTTCCTTGTCCTCCTGCAGATCCCGGTTGTAGGCCAGCGGCAGCCCCTTCAACGTGGCCAGCAGGCCCGCCAGGTTGCCGATCAGCCGGCCGGCCTTGCCGCGGGCGAGCTCGGCCACGTCCGGGTTCTTCTTCTGCGGCATGATGCTGGACCCGGTCGACCAGGCGTCGTCGAGGGTGGCGAAGCCGAACTCGTGGGTGACCCACAGGATCACGTCTTCGCTCAGCCGCGACAGGTCCACAGCGATCTGGGCGAGGACGTACGCGGCCTCTGCGGCCAGGTCACGGGCGGCCGTACCGTCGATCGAGTTGGGCACGCTGGCGCTGAACCCGAGCTCGGCGGCCACCGCTTCCGGGTCCAGGCCGAGGGAGGTGCCGGCCAGCGCGGCCGAGCCGTACGGGCTGACCGCCAGCCGGCGATCGAGGTCGGCGATCCGCTGCCGGTCACGGATCAACGGCCAGGCGTGCGCGAGCAGATGGTGCGACAGCAGCAACGGCTGCGCGTGCTGCAGGTGGGTCCGGCCGGGCATCGCGACGCCGAGGTGCCGCTCGGCCTGGGCGTGCAGCGCGTCCACCACCTCGAGCACCGCGGCCCCGACCTCGGCGAGCGCGTCGCGCAGATAGAGCCGGATCAAGGTCGCGATCTGGTCGTTGCGGGAGCGGCCGGCCCGGAGCCGGCCGCCGAGGTCGGCCCCGACCCGCTCGATCAGCCCGCGCTCCAGGGCGCCGTGAACGTCCTCATCCGTCGGCGCCGGCCCGAACGCACCGGAGCGGACGTCGGCGTCCAGCCGGTCCAGTCCCGCCAGCATCCCGGCCAGCTCGGCCTCGGTCAGCAGCCCGGCCCGGTGCAGCGCGCGGGCGTGCGCGCGGGAGCCCGCGATGTCGTAGGAGGCCAGCCGCCAGTCGAACTGGGTGGACTGGCTCAGCGCGAACATCGCCTCGGCCGGCCCACCGGCGAACCGGCCGCCCCACAGCCTGCCCTCGTGCCCGGCGCTCATGCGGTTTCCTGTTCGCTCGCGCCCGGTGCGGTCCGGGCACTCATCGTCAGGAAGCGGTCGGCCATGGCCGCCCCGCCCTGCGGGTCCCCGGTGATCAGCAAGATGGTGTCGTCGCCGGCGATCGTGCCCAGGATCTCCGGCCAGGCGACCCGGTCGATGGCCGAGGCGAAGTACTGCGCGGCGCCGGGCGGGGTGCGCAGCACCACGAGATTCGCCGAGGCGCTGGCGGAGACCAGGATCTCCCCGCACAGCCGGACCAGGCGGCCCTCGAAGGCTGCGAACTCCCCCGACTGCGGGCTCCGGTCCCCGCCTTCGCCGGGCACCGCGTAGACCAGGTGGCCATCGCTGCCGCGCATCCGGGACGCGCCGACCTCGACCAGGTCGCGGGACAGCGTGCCCTGCGTGACCTGGACACCGGAGGCACTCAGCAGGTCGGCGAGCTCGGTCTGCGAGCGCACCTCATGCTGGGTCAGCAGCGCGACGATCCGTGCCTGCCGGGCGGTCTTGGTGAGCGGCGCGGACATCACCGCGATCACCGTGCGGCCTGCTCGTCGAGAAAGGCCAGCACGGCCTTCTGCACGTGCCGCCGGTTCTCCGCCTCGTCCCAGACCCGGGACTGCGGGCCGTCGATCACGTCGGCGGCGATCTCCTTGCCCCGGTAGGCCGGCAGGCAGTGCAGCACGATCGCGTCCGAGTTGGCCCGGGCCAGCAGCGCGGCGTCCAGCGCGTACGGACCGAAGACCGCCTCCGGGTCGGTCCGCGAGTCCTCCATCCCCATCGACACCCAAGTGTCGGTAGCGATGACGTCGGCACCGGTGGCCGCGTCCGCCGCCGCGTCGGTGACCTGCACGCTGCCGCCGGTGCTGTCGGCGATCCGGCCGGCCCGCCGGACGAGCTCGGGGGACGGCTGGAACCCCTCCGGTGCCGCGATCCGGACGTGCATGCCGGCCAGTGCGGCGCCCAGCAGGTAGGAGTTGGCCATGTTGTTGGCGCCGTCGCCGGTGTAGGTCAACGTCACGCCGGCCAACGCGCCGGCGTGTTCGCGGACGGTCAGCAGGTCGGCGAGCACCTGGCACGGGTGGTAGTCGTCGGTCAGCGCGTTCACCACCGGTACGCCCGCGAAGGCGGCCATCTCCGCCAGGTCGGACTGGGCGAAGGTCCGCCAGACGATCGCCGCGGTCTGCCGGCCGAGCACCCGGGCTACGTCGGCGACCGACTCCCGGGTGCCGATGGCGGCGAGCCGGGAGTCGACCACCAACGGGAAGCCGCCGAGCTCGACGATGCCGGCCGCGAACGAGCTCTGCGTGCGCAGCGTCGGCTTGTCGAACAGGACGGCGACGCTGCGCGGTCCCTCGTACGTCCGTACGGCGAACGGCTCGTCCTTCATCCGGGCGGCGAGGTCGAGGACGAGGGCCTGCTCGTCGGCCGACAGATCGTCGTCGGCCAGCAGATGGCGGACCATCAGTGCTCCCCTTCCCGCGCGGTGTCCAACAACCCCGGCAGCGCGGCCACGAAACCGTCGAGCTGGGTGGCGGTGACGATCAGCGGCGGCGCCAGCCGGAGCACGTCCGGCCGCGGCGCGTTGATCACGAAGCCCGCGTCGAGCGCCGCATCGCTGACCGCGCCCGCGATCGGCTCGGTCAGCACGATCCCGCGCAGCAGCCCGCGACCGCGGACGCCGGCTACCAGCGGGTGGCCCAGCCGGCCGACGGCGTCCACGAGGTGCTCCCCCATCGCCGTCGCGTGCGCGAGCAGCCCGTCGCGCTCGATCACGGCCAGCACCGCGAGACCGGCGATCGCGGCGACCGGGTTGCCGCCGAACGTGCTGCCGTGGGATCCCGGGCCGAGCAGCTCGGCGGCCGCTCCGGCGGCGACGCAGGCGCCGATCGGGAAGCCGTTGCCCAGGCCCTTGGCCAGCGTGACGATGTCCGCGTCGACGCCCTCCGCCCGGTGCACCAGCCAGTCGCCGGTCCGGCCGACTCCGGTCTGCACCTCGTCGATCCACAGCAGCGCGCCGTGCGCTGCGGTGAGCTCGCGGGCCCGGGTCAGATAACCCGCCGGTGGCACGACCACACCGTTCTCGCCCTGGATGGGCTCGACCACCACCGCCGCGGTCTCGCCGTCGACGGCGGCCGCCAAAGCGTCGGCGTCGCCGTACGGCACGAACGTCACCTCGCCCGGCAGCGGCTCGAACGGCTCGCGGTACTTCGCCGAATGGGTGATCGCCAGCGCACCCATCGAACGGCCGTGGAATGCGCCCTCGCAGGCAATGATCTTGGTCCGCCCGGTCAGCCGGGTGATCTTGAACGCCGCCTCGTTGGCCTCGGTGCCGGAGTTGGTGAAGAACACCCGACCGGGCCGGTGACCGGCCGCCATCGCCACCAGCCGGTCGGCCAGGGCGACCTGGGCCGGCGTGGCGAAGAAGTTCGAGACGTGACCCAGGGTCGCGATCTGGCCGGTGATCGCCGACAGCACGGTCGGGTGCGCGTGCCCGAGAGCGTTCACCGCCAGGCCGGACAGGAGATCCAGATAGCGCCGGCCCTCGGCGTCCCAGACGTAGCAGCCCTCGCCGCGGACGAAGACCCGCTTCGGCGTGCCGAACGTCTTCATCAACACCTGGTCATAGCGCTCCAGCACGGCCGCCGAGCCGACGCCGGAGCCGGCCAGGCCGCTCAGCTGGTCGCTGACCGCGACAGGTGAACTCATTCAGATCTCCTCGCGGGGCAGCAGGAACTCCCCGTTGTAGCGCTCGTGGACCGGGATGCCGGTGTCGGCGGAGAAGACCCGGCTACCCAGCCGGATCAGGCCGTCCTGGGTGACCATCGTGCCGATGCCGGCATTGGTGAAGATCTCCAGCAGGAGCGAGTGCGGCACCCGGCCGTCGGTGACGGTCGCCCGCGTCAGCCCGCCCTCGACCGCCCGCAGGCAGGCCTCCATCTTCGGCACCATGCCGGCGGACAGGCTCGGCATCAGCTCGCGCAGCTCCGACGCCGGGAGCTCCTTGACGATGTCGGTGCTGTTGGGCCAGTCGCGGTAGAGGCCCTCGACGTCGGTCAGCACGACCAGCCGCTCGGCGCCCAACGCCACCGCGAGTGCGGCGGCCGCGGTGTCGGCGTTCACGTTGTGCACCTGGCCGGTCGCGTCCGGGGCGATGCTGGCCACGACCGGGATCCGGCCGCCGGCGATGAGCCCGGCGATGGCCTCGGTATGCACCGAGGTGACGTCGCCGACCAGCCCGATGTCCACCAGCTCGCCGTCCACCAGGGCGCCCCGGCGCTCCGCGGTGAACAGGCCGCCGTCCTCGCCGGACATCCCGACGGCCAGCGTGCTGTTGGCGTTGATCAAGTTCACCAGGTCGCGGCCGACCTGGCCCACCAGCACCATCCGGACGACATCCATCGCCTCGGGCGTGGTCACCCGCAGCCCGCCGCGAAACTCCGAGGCGATCCCCAGCCGGTTCAGCATCGCCGAGATCTGCGGACCGCCCCCGTGCACGACGACCGGGTGGACGCCGCAGCGCTTCATGAACACGATGTCGGAGGCGAAGGCCCGCTTGAGGTCGTCGTCGATCATCGCGTTGCCGCCGTACTTGATCACCACGATCTTGCCGGCGTAGGTCTCCAGCCAGGGCAGCGCCTCGGTCAGGATCTGCGCCTTCTCGATCAAGGTGAGCTGGTGCTCGGAACCAGACACGCTCATGTGGAGTACTCCGCGTTCTCCTTGACGTAGTCGTAGGTGAGGTCGTTGGTCCAGATGGTGGCCTCGGCGGCGCCGGCGTGCAGATCGATCTCGATCCGGACCGCGCGCGAGGACAGGTCGACCAGCGAGCGGGGTTCGCCGATCCCGCCGGCCCGGCAGACCCGGACACCGTTGAACGCCACGTCGAGCCGGTCGGGCTCGAAGGCGGCCGCGGTGGTGCCGATCGCGGCCAGCACCCTGCCCCAGTTGGGATCCCGGCCGAAGACGGCACACTTGAGCAGGTTGCTCCGAGCCACCGTCCGGCCGACCTCGACCGCGTCGGCGGTGCTCGCCGCGCCGCGGGTGGTGATCGCGATCGTGTGCGCGGCTCCCTCGGCATCGTCGATCAGCTGCCGCGCCAGGTCCAGGCAGACCCCGGTCAGCGCGGCCTCGAACTCGTCGTCGTCCACCGCGGTCCCCGAGGCACCACTGCTGAGCAGCAGGACGGTGTCGTTGGTGGACATGCACCCGTCGGAGTCGATCCGCTCGAAGCTCACCGAGCAGGCCCGGGCCAGGTGATCGCCGAGGGCGGCCGGGTCCATCACCGCATCCGTGGTGATCACCACCAGCATCGTCGCCAGCCCCGGAGCGAGCATGCCGGCGCCCTTCGCCATCCCGCCGATGGACCAGCCGTCCGCCTCGTAGTCGGCGGTCTTCGGCACGGTGTCGGTGGTCATGATCGCCCGCGCCGCATCCGCGCCGCCGTCGGCGCTCAGCGCATTCACCAGCGGCGAGATGGCGCCGCTGATCTTGTCCATCGGCAGCCGCTCACCGATCAGCCCGGTCGAGCACACCGCGACGTCGACCGCACCGATGTCCAGCGCGGCGGCCACCGCCTCCGCGGTGCGGTGGGTATCGGCGAAGCCGTCCGGGCCGGTGCAGGCGTTGGCGCCGCCGGAGTTCAAGATCACCGCCTGGACGGTGCCGGTGCGCAGCACCTGCTCCGACCACAGCACCGGCGCCGCCTTGACCCGGTTGCTGGTGAACAACCCTGCCGCCGCGTACGTCGGACCGTCGTTGACCACCAGGGCCAGGTCGTCCTTGCCGCTCGGCTTCAACCCGGCGGACAGTCCCGCGGCCCGAAAGCCCTTGGGGGTCGTTGTGGTCACGAGTCCTCTTCCTCGACGACGGTGATGGCATGGCCGGCGGCGCTCCAGACGTCTGCGGCGGTCTCGGCCTGCGGTGTCGGCACCAGGATCCAGTCGGTGTCGAAGGTGGACTGGGCCATCACCGACACCCCCGCAGCGGCGAGTGGGGCGAGTAGCCCGGCCAGCACGCCGATCAGCGAGTGGTCCAGTGGCCCGTCGATGCTGAACGCCAGATACGGACCGGACGCGCTGACGCTTCCCGGCACGGCGTCGTAGCCGCAGATGATCGACAACTCCTCAGCCGTCCGGGCGACACTCCAGAACGGAGCCTCCCCGTCCTCGTCGTACGCCCAGCGCGGCAGGCTGGCGTGCGCCGGCAGCTGGACGAGGGCGAGCTCGCCCGGATGCCTGGTCAGTTCCCAGCTCATCAGGGCGCGACCCCGACCGTGCTCAGCCCGAGGGCCTCCGGCAGTCCGAGGGCCAGGTTCATGCACTGGATCGCGCCGCCGGCGGTGCCCTTGGTCAGGTTGTCCAGCGCCGCGACGGCGATCAGCCGGCCGGCCGCCGGGTCCACCGCCACCTGGACGTGGACCGCGTTGGAGCCGAGCACGGCCTGGGTCTGCGGCCAGTGGCCGGCCGGCAGCACGTGCACGAACGGCTCGTCGGCGTACGCGTCCAGGTAGGCCCGGTGCGCCTGCTCGGTGGTCAGTCCGGCATCGCGCACCGGCGCCGAGCAGGTGGCGAGGATTCCCCGCGACATCGGCACCAGCATCGGCGTGAACGACACCGCAACGCCAGAGCCGCCGCAGGCGGTGAGGTTCTGCACCAGCTCCGGGGTGTGCCGGTGGACGCCACCGACGCCGTACGCGCTGGCCGAGCCCATCAGCTCGGCGCCCAGCAGGTGCCGCTTGAGGCTCCGGCCGGCACCGGACGGTCCGCTGGCCGCGACGATGACCACGTCGGCGGGATCGATCAGCCCGGCGGTGACCGCGGGCAGCAGCGCCAGCGTGCCGGTCGTCGGGTAGCAGCCCGGCACGGCGATCCGGCGGGTGCCGGCCAGCTTCTCGCGCTGACCGGGCAGCTCCGGCAGCCCGTACGGCCAGGTGCCGGCGTGCGGGGTGCCGTAGAACTGCTCCCACGCGGCGGCGTCGAGCAGCCGGAAGTCGGCGCCGCAGTCGATCACCACGGTGTCGGGGTCGAGCTCGGCGGCGACCTGCGCCGACGCCCCGTGCGGCAGGGCCAGGAAGACCACGTCGTGACCGCGCAGGGTCTGCACGCTGCTGTCGGTGACGACCCGGTCGGCGAGGGGCACGAGGTGGGGCTGGTGCTCGCCGAGTCGCGACCCGGCGCTGGCTCCCGCGCTGACCACGCCGATCTCGACCTCGGGATGACCGAGGAGCAGCCGGAGGATCTCCCCGCCCGCGTACCCGGTCGCTCCGGCGACTGCCACTGTCCGCATTTGCATGAGTATGCCACAGCCCGCATGACTATGCATACGCGGCCGGATCGGCTTCTCGCGTCGGGGCAGGCAAACCCGGCCATGGCCGGAATGTCGGGTCGATCCGGCCGCCGGCGACCCCGGAACCCCGCCGCGGCGGGAAACTCGGGGCGCGGGCGTGGTCCGCCCGACATAGGCTGACCGTTCAGAACGAGGAGGTGGCCGTCGTGGCGAAGAAGAAGGGCCCGTTGGGCAAGGCGATCGGCGTGGTGGCGGCAGGCCTGACCGTGGCCGCGGTGGTGCAGGAACTGGCGAAGCCGGCCGACCAGCGCACCTGGCACGGCCGGATCGCGTACGTGCCGTACGACTTCCGGATCCCGACCGTCGACCGGCTGCTGGCCAGCTGGTGGAATCCGGAGGATCCCCGGCTGATCACGCCCCGCACGTTCGGCCTCGGCTGGGCCGTGAACGTCGGCCGGATCGTGGCGCTGGCCACCAAGCAGCAGAGCTGAGCCGCAGGCGGGTGCTGCGACGCCATTGGTAGGGTCGGCGTCATCGGGGAAGCTCCCTTCGGAGCGCGATGTCGACCCAGTGGACCCTCTGACGGAGTCACGGCATGACCCGACCACATCTGTGGGCACGCGCGGTTGCGTGCCTCGCCGGCCTGTTCTGCGTCATCGCCGGACCGGCCTGCAGCGCGGCCACGCCGCGCGGCTCGGCGGCGACCACCTCGACCACGGTCAACAAGATCGAGTGGGGCGTCTACACCGGACCGGGCGCGAAGGGTGTCAACGGCGCGACGTCGTTCGCCGCCAAGACCGGCATCCCGGTCGTCCGGGTGCTCGACTTCCTCCCCGACGACTCCTGGTCGGCGATGACCGGCGCGGACTGGCTGATCAACGCGCACCGCGGGACGCCGTACCACCTCGAGTTGTCGGTGCCGTTGCTGCCGCGGACCGGGGCGACGCTGTCGGCCTGCGCCTCCGGCAGCTACAACCAACACTGGCGCACGATCGCGAAGAAGCTGGTCGCGGCCGGGCTCGGTGACAGCACGATCCGTGCGGGGTGGGAGTTCAACGGCTCCTGGTACACCTGGTCGGCCAAGGGCAAGGTCGGCGCGTTCATCGGCTGCTACCGCCAGCTGGTCACCACCATGCGCGCCGCCGCGCCGAAGCTCACCTTCAGCTGGACGGTGAACAACGGGTCCAACGCGATGTCGGCGGACGAGGCGTGGCCGGGCCCGTCCTACGTCGACGTGATCGGCGTCGACGTGTACGACTACGACTACCGCTGGTACCCGCCGGCGGCGGGCACGACCATGGACCAGGCGCGGACCGAGTCGTGGAAGTGGGCGCTGCACGGGACCCGCGGCCTGCGTTACTGGTCGGCGTTCGCGGCCGCTCGGAACAAGCCGCTGGCGCTGGCGGAGTGGGGGCTGGCATGGCGGTCCGACGGTCATGCCGGTGGCGACAACGCGATCTTCGTCAACGGCATCCTCGACTTCGTCTACGATCCGACCAGCCGGGTGCAGTACGCGACGTACTTCAACAACAACGACAGCACGAGCCTGAAGCACAACGTGACAGCCGCGAACCAGGTGTTCCCGACCGCCAGCAAGGTGCTGAGCCAGCGGGTGAAGGCGGGCCGCTGACCGGCGAGAGCCGCACCTGGCCTAGGGTCGAGGCCGTCTCGCTGAGGAGGTCTGGTGGACAAGGTGGTCGCATCGGCCGGCGCAGCCGTGGCCGACATCGAGCCGGGCGCGACGCTCGCGGTCGGCGGGTTCGGGCTGTGCGGCATCCCGTCGGCACTGATCGAGGCCGTGCTCGCGGCCGGCATCGGCGACCTGGAGGTCGTCTCGAACAACTGCGGGGTGGTCGGCTGGGGTCTGGGCCGGCTGCTGGACGCCAAGCTGATCCGCCGGATGGTCGCCAGCTACGTCGGCGAGAACAAGGAGTTCGAGCGGCAGTATCTCTCCGGCGAACTCGAGGTCGAGCTCACCCCGCAGGGCACCCTGGCCGAGCGGATGCGGGCCGGCGGCTCGGGCATCCCGGCGTTCTTCACCGCCACCGGGGTCGGCACCCAGGTGGCCGACGGCGGCCTGCCGTGGCGCTATGCCGCGGACGGCTCGATCGCGGTGGAGTCGCCGCCGAAGGAGGTGCGCGAGTTCGAGACGGCCGAGGGCAGCCGCAGGTACGTCCTCGAGCGCGCGATCGTCGCCGACTTCGGCCTGGTCCGGGCCTGGAAGGGCGACCGGCACGGCAACCTGGTGTATCGGATGTCGGCCCGCAACTTCAACCCGCTGGCGGCGATGTGCGGCCGGGTGACGATCGCGGAGGTGGAGGAGCTGGTGGAACCGGGCGAGCTCGGCCCGGACGAGATCCACACCCCCGGCGTCTTCGTCCAGCGGGTGGTCCCGCTCACTCCCGAGCAGGCGGCGGAGAAGCGGATCGAGAAGCGGACCGTCCGGGCATGAGCGGCTGGAGCCGGGAGCAGATGGCGGCGCGGGCCGCCGCCGAGCTCACCGACGGTTCGTATGTGAACCTCGGGATCGGGTTGCCGACGCTGGTGCCGAACTACGTGGCCGATGACGTCGAGCTGGTGCTGCAGTCGGAGAACGGCATCCTCGGCGTGGGCGCCTACCCGACCCCCGACGAGGTCGACCCCGACCTGATCAACGCGGGCAAGGAAACGGTCACCCTGCGGCGCGGGGCGTCCTTCTTCGACTCCGCCACCTCGTTCGGGATGATCCGCGGCGGCAAGATCGACGCCGCGATCCTCGGCGCGATGCAGGTGTCGGCCGACGGCGACATCGCGAACTGGATGATCCCCGGCAAGATGGTGAAGGGGATGGGCGGCGCGATGGACCTCGTGCACGGCGCGAAACGGGTGATCGTGCTGATGGAGCACACCGCCAAGGACGGCGGCCACAAGATCGTCGAGCACTGCTCGCTGCCGCTGACCGGGCAGCGGGTGGTGCACCGGATCATCACGAACCTCGCCGTGATCGACGTCGTGCCGGCCGGCGAGCGGACCCCGGGCGCGCCCTCGCTGCGGCTGGTCGAGCTGGCACCCGGGGTGGACTCCGACGAGGTCGTCGCCGCCACCGAGCCGGCACTGCAGCTGCCCTGAGCCGTCCCGCCGGCCCGGGCGGCCTCAGCGCACCGACGCCGGCGTCTGCACGATGATGCGGCCGAGACCCTCGGCCCAGCTGCGGGCCCGGGCTGCCTCGTCGGGCAGCAGCGTGTCGTGGCTGACCAGGAAGCTCTCCGGCTCGGCCACCAGATGGAAGCCGTGCCGGCGCAGCCGGTGCGCGATGCCCTTGGACGCGCGACCGGTCATCAGCGCGGACGCGTCGATCCGGGTGTCGAAGGCCGCGGCCGGGCCGGCGCCCTGCTCGATCTCGTCGAACCACTCGCGCAGCCCGTACGCGGGTGCCTCGGCGGAGACGCCGTCCGCACCGCGATCGACCGCCGACTCCCGGCTGTGCGCGCTGGTCATGGCGTGCGCATGGGTCGGGCCGCCGACCACCAGCAAGTCGACGTCGATCGCGCGCATCCCGCGGGCCTGCGCCACCGGCAGCACGTGAACCGTGCCGTAGCAGGTCAGCCCGGCCCCGATCGCTTCGGCCACCTGCTGCGTGCAGCCGAAGTAGGACTCGTACACCACCATCGATCGCATGACGCCTCCTGTTGTCGACGTCTCCACGCTGCACCGCGGGAGCCGCCGCCGGCAGGGTCGAGAGTCCCGCTGGCAGCGGTCGAACGGCGCAATCCCACCCGGGCGGTCAGGACCGGCGGGCCTCCAGCTCGAACACCGTCCAGGACAGCGGCGGCAGCTGGGCGGACAGCGTCCCGTCGGCGAGCCGGGCATTCTTCAGCGCCCCGGGCACGACCGCCGTGTGGTCGTCGCGATTGGTCGTGTGCCGGTCCTGCCCGTTGCCCGCGTGCAGGGTCGTCGCCGCGAGCAGCGCCGACCCGCCGATGTCGCGCAGGTCCACCTCGAGGCCGGCGGTCTCGTCCAGGCTTCGGTTGGCCACGAAGACCGCGCTCCGGCCGGTCTCGGCGTCGTAGGTCGCGGTGGCGTCCACGATCGGTACGTCGGTGTAGCCGGCCGAGTCGTAGCGGTCGCCGGTCGCGGTGACCCGGAGGATCTGCCCGGTCGCCAGCCGCCGCATCTGCTCGAACGGGTAGGCGATGGTCTGCTTCCACGCGTCGCCGCCCGGCTCGGAGCGGAGCAGGCCGATCACGTTCACCAGCTGCGCCTGGCAGGCAACCGTGACCCGGTCGCCGTGCCGCAGCAGCGAGTTCAAGAAGGTGCCGACGACGACGGCGTCGGTCACGCTGTACTCGTCCTCGATCAGCCGCGGGTGCTCGACCCAGGGCCGGTCCTTCGGCTGCGGCCCGTCGCCGTGGAACTGCTCGGTGTACCAGACGTTCCACTCGTCGAAGGACAGGTTGATCCGCTTGCGGTGCCGCCCCTTCGCCCGGACGGCGTCGGCGGTGGAGATCACGTCCTCGATGAAGTGGTCCATGTTGACCGCCTGAGCGAGGAACGTCAGCGGGTCGTCGGCACGCTCCTCGTAGTAGGCGTGCAGCGAGATGTAGTCCACCGCGTCATAGCTGTGCTCGAGCACCTCGGTCTCCCATGCGCCGAAGGTCGGCATGGCCGAGTTCGACGAGCCGCAGGCGACCAGCTCGATCTCGGAGTCGATCAGCCGCATCGCCTTGGCGGTCTCGTTGGCGAGCCGGCCGTATTCCGCCGCGGTCTTGTGCCCGACCTGCCACGGCCCGTCCATCTCGTTGCCGAGACACCACAGCTTGACCCCGAACGGGTCGGCCGCTCCGTCGGCGATCCGCCGGTCCGACCAGTACGTCCCGCCCGGGTGGTTGGTGTACTCCAGCAGGTCGCACGCGTCCTGCAGGCCGCGAGTGCCGAGGTTGACCGCCATCATCGGCTCGGTGCCGACCTTGCCGGCCCAATCCATGAACTCGTGCAGCCCGAACTGGTTGGTCTCGATCGAGTGCCAGGCGAGGTCCAGCCGGCGGGGACGCTCGGCCTTCGGGCCGACCCCGTCCTCCCAGCGGTAGTTGGAGACGAAGTTCCCGCCCGGGTAGCGGACCACGGTCGGACCGACCTCGCGGACCAGATCGAGCACGTCGGAGCGCAACCCGGCGGCGTCCGCGGTGGGATGACCGGGTTCGTAGATCCCGGTGTAGACGCATCGGCCCATGTGCTCCACGAACGAACCGAACAGGCGGCGCGGGACGGGCGCGAGGGCGAAGGCGGAGTCGAGAACGAGCTTGGCGGAGGGCACTGTGGCGTTCCTTCCCAGGGGACGTACAACGTTGAAACGTCATGCTACATCGTTGTAATGATGCTCGCGCAAGACCCTCGCCGGGTTTCTTCAGCGGCTGCGGACGCTTTCCCGCTCGACCACGCGGTAGGGCACGGTCACGCTGCGGATCGGCCGGCCCGGATCGGCGATCCGCTCCACCAGCATGGCCATCGCGGTGCCAGCGAACTCGGACCGGTCGAAGCCGATGGTGGTGAGCGGGGGCACCAGGTAGGCCGCCTCGGCGATGTCGTCGTAACCGACCAGGGACACGTCCTCGGGCACCCGCAGGCCGGCCGACCACAACGCGTGCAGCGCGCCGATGGCCATCGAGTCGGTCAGGCAGATCACCGCGTCCGGCGCCGGGTGGGAGACCAGCCAGGCCGACAGCGCCTCGGCCCCGCCGCGCGGATGCCACTCGGCGGCGATGATCAACTCTCGATCGCGGGGCAACGACGCGGCCGCGAGCGCCTCGGCATGGCCGGCCAGCCGCAGGCGCGCCGACTCCGTGGGCAGCCCGCCGAGCACCGCGATCCGGCGGTGTCCGTGCCCGATCAGCAGGGCGGTCAGGTCGCGGACGGCCGCGACATTGTCCACCCAGACGTGATCGGCGATGGGCTGGTCCACCTCGCCGATCAGCACCACCGGAGGCAGCGCCACGTCGGGTTGGACCGCGCTGGTCTCGAGCCGGATCGGGTTCAGGATGAGCCCGTCGACCAGCTGGGCGCGCGCCCGCGACAGCAGCCGCTGCTCCCCCTCGGCCTCGCCGCGGGTCTCCTCGATCTGAACCGACAGGCCGCGTGCCTCGGCCGCCTGGACGACGTGGTGCGCGATCTCGGAGGAGTACGCAGTGTCCAGGTCGGGCAGCGCGAGCGCGATCATCCCGCTGCGGCCGTTGCGCAGGCCGCGAGCCGAGAAGTTCGGCACGTAGTCGAGCTCGGCGATGGCCCGCTCCACCCGCTCCCGGGTCGCGGGGCTGACCGGAACCGTGCCGTTGACCACGTTCGAGACGGTCTTCGGCGACACCCCCGCCCGGCTCGCGACGTCCCGCACGGTTGCTCGCACGGGCCCATCTTGCCGCAGCCATCGCGGCCGAGGGCGTCGATTCATCGGATGCCCGGTTATCTGATGGGGGTGTAGCGCTGCGTCTGCGGGGTCCAGACCAGCCAGTAGCCGACCTGCTCGCCGTTGATGTAGCCCGGCACCTGAGCGACCAGGTGGTAGTAGCGACGTTCCGGATCGCCGGCGCTGAGCAGCTTGACGATGTTGTGCGACTCGGCGGTGGTGAAGTTCAGATAGATCACGCCGAAGTAGTGATCGTCGATCGCCCGGCGGTAGGCCTCCAGCCCACTCACGCCGTCGTAGTTGAAGACGTAGGTGTCGTTCCATTGCCGCGGCGTGGTGATGTCACGCAACTCGTAGCGCTGGGCCGAGGACTGCTCGGTGAGCATCGGCTTGCCCGGGTTCGCCGCGACCACCTGCCGCAGCACGCGCTGGAAGGCCGAGTCCTCCGGGTACGCGCGCAGGAACTGGCCGCCGAAGTGCATGCCGTGCAGGGTCAGCCCGACCAAGATCGCCGCGGCCAGCGGGGCGAGGAACCAGCGCCGGGCGAGCCGCGCAAGCAGGTCGCCGACCAGCGCGCAGGCGAAGATCAGCCCGAATGCGACGTGCTTGCGCAGCGAGGTCGCCTCGCCGATGTGGATCTGCTGCAGCGGCGCGAGCACGCTGCCGACCAGCAGCACGGTGACCAGCAGCGGTTGCCGGCGGACCCGGAACGCGGCGCCGACCACGGCCAGCAGCAACCACGGCCCCACCCACAGCGCCGTCTGCTGCAGCAGCTGCACCGAGGTCGCCGGGTTGAGCACGTGCCGGGCCGTGGTGGTCTGGGACAGACCGGGCAGCAGGCCGCGACCCCAGATCAGGACCACGAAGAAGAAGACGATCACCGTCGTGGCGGCGATGAACGCCGACCGCCACACGATCCGCCAGCGGTAGCGCTGCCAGCCGACCGCCACCGCGAGCCCGCAGACGATCGGGACGTACATCGCCCCGGCGTACTTGGCGAAGATCGCGGCGAACAGCAACACACCGACCAGCGGCGCCAGCAGCAGGCCGTCCCGCTTGGTGCTGCTCACCGCGAGCCAGGCGGCCAGCGCGGCGAACATCATCGAGAGCGCGTCGAAGGTCGCCCACTGGGACAGATAGATCACCGATCCGCAGACGGCGAAGGCGGCCGCCCCGAGCAGGCCCGCGAGCCGGCCGAACAACCGCTCGGTCAGCCCCTGGCAGCCGATCATGGTGACGATGACGAAGATCAGGCTCAGGTCCCGCGCGGCCTGCAGACCGCCGACGTTGTCGGCGATCGCGGCGAGCACCGGATAGAACGCCGGGGCGCCGGAGAAGTAGGCCCCGGGGAACTCGAACAGCCGCTCGCCGCCGAGCAGTTGATCGATCACCCGGTGACCCATGAAGATGTAGAGACCCTCGTCCTGGAAGGCCGTCGCGTGCTTCGGGACGACCCGGCTGAGCACCACCTGGCCGATCGCGATGATCGCCAGCCAGGGCCAGCGCGAGGTCCAGAACCGACGCAGCCGGGATGCTCGGACCGGCTCGGTCGCCGGATCGGGGGTCGGCTCCAGCGGGAGATCGCGGCCGAGCGGCGTCGGCAGCTCGATCAGGGAGGTCATCGGGCCCGCTCCTCGGACTCCAGCAGCCCGTGCGCGGCCACCGGCCGCAGCCGCCGGAGCCGTGCCGAGACCAGTGCCGGCAGCCGCGGGATGTCCCGCAGCAGCGGGGCGTTCGGGTCGTTCACGATCAGCGGATAGACCAGATAGAGGTTCATGATCGCGAAGACGATCAGCAGCCACCAGCGGTCCAGGCCGTAGCTCGGCACGTGCACCACGATGGCCGCCCAGAGCAGCACCTGGACACCGATGCACCAGGCCCGGGTGAGGTTGAGCACCCGGGTCGAGGTCCGCGATCGCGCCTTCGTGCCGGTGGCCACCCAGGCATCGGTGCGGTTCCGCAAGACGTCGAACAGGGCAAGCGCGTGGCAGAAGGAGTACGACATCTGGACCCGGGTCAGGCCCATCATCGACTCCGACTGCAACGTGATGAACGGAACGACGGTCTGCCGGGTGATCATCGCCAGCAGCACGAAGACGTAGTTGGCCGGGGTCACCCCCGCGGGCACGAACCAGGCCATCAGCAACGCGGGCAGCACCATCACGAAGACGTTGATCGCGGTGGTGACGTAGTAGAGGAAGCCGGACCAGTAGCACAGCCGCTGGCGCAGCGTCATCCCGATCCGGTGGAACTCCTTCGACATCAGCAGGCTCATCGAGCCGGTGCACCACCGGTACTGCTGGGTGTAGAACTGCTCCAGCGTGTCCGGGCAGAGGCCCTTGGTGACGACCACCGGGACGTAGCGGATCCGGAAGCCGACCTTCATCAGGTTCACCCCGGTGTGCACGTCCTCGCTGTGCCCGATCAACGCATAGCCGCCGGACTTCTCCAGCGCGGCCCGGCGGTAGAGCGCGCTGGTGCCCACGCAGATGGCCGCGTTCGCGCGGTCCCGGGACGGCTGAACCCAACGGTAGAAGAGGATCTGGGTCGCACCGGCGGCCCGCTGCAGCCAGTTCATCCGGGTCGAGACGTCGAAGTACTGCGGCGACTGCACGATCCCGATCTCGTCGTCGTCGAGATAGGGCGCGAGGTTGTCCAGCGCGTCGGGACGCGGCACGAAGTCCGCGTCCAGCACCAGGATGTAGTCGCCGTCGGAGCGCTCGAAGCCGAACCGGAGATTGCCGGCCTTCTTGAAGTAGCCGCGGTCCGGGCGGGTCAGGTAGCGGAAGCCGCGCTGCTCGGCCAGGGCGCGCACCTCGGACCGGGCGGAGTCGTCGAGGACGTACACCGCCAGCCGGCCGCGCCAGCGCAGCGCGGCGACGTGGTCGTACGTGTTGCGCAGCACGGCCAGGTCTTCCCCTGCCGACGGCAGGAAGACGTCCACGCTGGGCACCCGATCGGGGGCCCAGCCCGCCGTCACCGCGCGATGGCTGTGGATACTGTCCCGCCGCGGCCGAGACGAGGTGAACAGCGACACCACCGTGCCGACCGCGCTGATCCCCAGGGGCACCAGCAGGAAGGCCGCCCACGGCTGCCGGTAGACGAAGTAGCTGATGCTCAACACGATCAGCAGATAGCCCACGAAGCTCACCGGGGTCACCCAGCGCCACTGCGCGCCGAGGTAGAGGTACTGCTCGCGGTCGGTCGGCGCACTCGGCAGCGCGGCGTCGGCGGCGACGGCCGGGGCCGGTCGCGGTGACGACCTGCGCGGCGGAGCCGGCTGGACGACGGCCTGCTCAGTGGAAGCGCTCTCAGAGATGGACGGAGACGGTGCGAGACTGGCGGACACGAGCGACTCCCGTGGACGTACGACGACCCGGCCTCGATCGGGGCGGCAGGCGTCAGCCCGCCACGGATCCGTCCGCGGTCGGCAGCATCGTTGTTCTCGGCGGGGTGGGAACGGCCCGGCCGGATTCGGCCTGGGCCGCCGTGATGTGCCACGGTCGGCGTCTCGTCGATGAGTCGGCGCGCACCGCTTCGACGTCGGTACCCCCTGCGCGCGCGACTCGATTCTCACACATGACGCCGGGCCTACCGAATCCGTCCAGCCCGGGTTCACCCACCGGTAACGATTCGGCACACGTCTGTCACGACGCGGCCGAGTCGTGGCGCTGCGAACGACCCGCGGACGGCGAGAACGGGCTCAGTCGGTGCGCTGGATCGCGCCGAACGCGGCAACCGTCCGGGCGACCGCGGCGTCGCGGGCGGCGGCGGTCTCGGCGTCGGTCAACGTCCGACCGGCCGCCCGGAACCGGAGCGCGAAGGCCAGCGACTTCTTGCCCTCACCGATCTGCGGTCCGGTATAGATGTCGAACAGCCGGACGGACTCCAGCAGCTCGCCGGCACCGGCCCGCAGCTCCGCCTCGACATCGGCCGCCGACACGGCGGCATCGACGATCAGTGCGACGTCCTCCTTGGCCACCGGGAACGACGAGATCGCCGCCACGTCACCGCCCGCCGGCGCCCCGGCGATCAGCGCGTCCAGGTCCAGCTCCGCGGCGCAAGTACGGGCTGGCAGACCGAAGGCGGCACAGACGCTCGGATGCAGTTCACCCGCGTAGCCGACCGCCTGCTCGTCGCCTGCGAACCGGAACTCCGCGCAGCGACCCGGGTGCCACGGCGCCTGCCGGGCCGGCGACCGAACCAGGGTCGCGCCGAGTGCGGCGGCGGCGGTCTCGACGAACCCGACGGCATGCGTCCAGGACGCCTTCTCCGCGCCGCCCTGCCAGCTGGCCGGGCGCCAGTTGCCGGTCAGCACGACGGCGAGCTGCCGCGGCTGATCCGGCAGGGCGTCGTCCATCGCGTCGAGCACGTCCTGGGCCGGACGGGCCGTCACCGAGGGGCGGGGCGCCGGGGTCACCGGCCGCCGGGCGCGGAAGACCGATCCGGCCTCGTACAGGGCGAGGTCGTCGTTACCGCGACTGGTGTTGCGGTTCACGGCGGCGAACAGTCCCGGCAGCAGGGTGGAGCGGAGATATGGGCTGGTCTCCGCCAACGGGTTGAGGATCCGGACCAGATCGCGGCGGACGTCGCCGGCGGCCAGGCCGAGCCGCTCCAGATCCGCCTCGGCCGCGAACGGGAAGCTCAGCACCTCCACGAATCCCGAGCTCGCCAGCGCCGCGTTCACCGCCCGGCGGGCCCTCTGCACCCGGGTCAGGCCACGCCCGACCGGCGCCCGGGGAACGACGGCCTCGATCGTCTCGTAGCCGATCAGCCGGCCGACCTCCTCGACGTAGTCGTAGGGGTCGCGCAGGTCCGGCCGCCAGCTCGGCGCGGTCGCGGTGATGGTCGAGTCGGCGAGCTCCACCCGGGCACCCACGGCCCGGATCAGCTCGGCCGCCCGCTCCCCGTCGACCGGGGTGCCCAGGATGCGCTCGGGCAGATCGGCGTGCAGGGTGGTGGTCTGCGCCGGCGGCAGCGCGCCGGCCACCGTCTCGGCCGGCACGAGCGTGCCGCCGGCCAGCTCGACCAGCAGGCTCGCGACCCGGTGGGCGGCCGCGTACGCAGCAGCCGGATCGACGCCGCGCTCGAACCGCCGGGACGCCTCCGAGGACAGCTTGTGCCGGCGCGAGGTGCGCGCGATCGTCATCGCGTCGAAGTGCGCGGCCTCGATCACCACGCTCGTGGTGGTGGCCGAGATCTCGGTCGTGGCGCCGCCCATCACCCCGGCCAGCCCGATCGGGCCCGAGTCGTCGGTGATCAGCAGGTCACCCTGGTCGAGGTCGCGGGCCACGTCGTCCAGGGTGGTGAGCTTCTCGCCGGCCGCGGCCTGCCGGACCACGATCGCGCCCGCCAGCCGGTCGGCGTCGTAGGCGTGGATCGGCTGACCGGTCTCCAGCATCACGTAGTTGGTGATGTCGACGACCAGGGAGATGGAGCGCATGCCGGCCAGCTGGACTCGGCGGGACAGCCAGCGCGGGCTGGGCCGGCTCGGATCGATCCCGGTGACGCTCACCGCGGCGAACAGCGGGCAGGCGGCGGAGTCGAGCCGGACCGGGTAGCCGGCCGCTGTCTGCGCCGGCGTCGGTCGGTCCACCGGGTCGGTGAATGCGACGCCGGTCGCCTGGGCGGCCTCCCGGGCCAGGCCCCGAATCGACAGGCAGTAGCCGCGGTCGGGGGTGACGGCGATGTCGAGCACGTCGTCGCGCAGCTGGAGCGCCTCGGCGGCGTCGGTGCCGGGGACGAGGTCTCCGCCCTTCAGCACCAGGATCCCGGTGTGATCGTCGCCCAGCCCCAGCTCCCGGGCCGAGCAGATCATCCCGTCGGAGACATGGCCGTACGTCTTCCGCGCGGAGATCTCGAATGGGCCGGGCAGCACCGCCCCGGGAAGCGCGACCACGACGATGTCCCAGACCGCGAAGTTGTGCGCGCCGCAGACGATGCCGCGCCAGCCCTCCGGCCCGTTGTGCTCGGGCCCGACGTCGACCCGGCACCAGCGGATGGACTTGCCGTTGGAGTGCTGCTCGACCTCGTACCCGAGCACCCGGCCCAGCACCAGCGGGCCGGTGACGTCGGAGCCGGCGCGTTCGACCGTCTCCACCTCGAGCCCGGCCGCGATCAGCTTCTCGGCCAGCTCGCGGCCGGTCATGTCCCGTCCGTCCGGCGCAGGGGGCAACGCGACCCAGTCCCGCAACCAGCCCAGCGGCGCCCTCATCGGGCGAGCCCTTCCAGCGAGCGGCTGAACCGGACGTCACCCTCGATCATGTCGCGCATGTCCTCGGCGTTGTTGCGGAACATCAGGGTCCGGTCGACGCCCATGCCGAAGGCGAAGCCGGAGTAGACGTCGGTGTCGACGCCACAGGCCTGCAGCACGCGTGGGTTCACCACCCCGCAGCCGCCCCACTCGATCCAGCCCTCGCTGCGACAGGTCCGGCACGGGTTGTCCGGGTCGCCGACCGAGGCGCCGTGGCAGACGAAGCACTGCAGGTCGACCTCGGCGGACGGCTCGGTGAACGGGAAGTAGTTCGGCCGCATCCGGGTCCGGGTGTCGCCGAACATCGCCCGGGCGAAGTGGTCCAGGGCGCCGCGCAGGTGAGCGAGGGTGATCCCCTTGTCGACCACCAGGCCCTCGATCTGGTGGAACACCGGCAGGTGGGTCGCGTCGAACTCGTCGGAGCGATAGACCTTGCCGGGACAGACGACGTACACCGGGAGATCGCGGGTCAGCAGCGCACGCGCCTGCACCGGGGAGGTATGCGTGCGCAGCACGATGCCACCGTCGGCCGGCTCGACGAAGAAGGTGTCCTGCATGGTGCGGGCCGGGTGGTCGGGGATGAAGTTGAGCGCGTCGAAGTTGAGCCACTCGGCCTCGACCTCGGGTCCCTCGGCGACCTCCCAGCCCATCGCGACGAAGATGTCCTCCATCTGCTGCATCAGCGCGGTGATCGGGTGCACCGCGCCCTGCGGATGCAGCTCCACCGGGAGGGTGACGTCGACCCGCTCGTCGGCCAGCCGTTGCTCGAGCTCGGCGGCGCCGAGCTCGGCCTCGCGCTCCTTCAGGGCCGTGTTGATCCGGCCGCGAGCCTGGCCTACCCGGGCGCCGGCCTCCTTGCGGGCCTGCGGCGGCAGCGCGCCGATCTCCCGGTTGGCCAGCGCGATCGGAGACCGGTCACCGGCGTGGGCGATCCGGGCCTGCTTCAGCTCGGCCACCGAGGTCGCGGCCGCGAAGGCCGCGAACGCCTCGGCGATCATCGCCTCCACGTTCTCGGCGCTCAGGGGCGCGACCTGGACGGGGTCGTAGCTCGTGTTGGGCCCGGACATCGCTCCTGCTTCGCTTCGTGGGACTGCTTCGTGGGACTGGACGGGTGACGCGACCGCTCAGTCTAGGTCCCCCGCACGGTCGGCCCGCACCGATAATCACGTCCCGCCCATCACCACAGCCGGCCCATCGCCACAGCCGGCCCATCGCTACAGCCGACTCGTCGTCGGCGCGAGACGATACGGATATGTCATCGCCATTGGTGCTGTCCGAGGACGAGGCGCTGGAACTGCTGGCGTTCCTCGTCACCGCGGCGCGAACACAGGTGGACGAGGCGAAGGAGTACGGGCCGTTGCGGCTGCTCAGTGCGGCGAACCGGCTGGCCGAGGCGATCCGGCACCGGGCGTCGCCGGAGACGGCCGCCTTCGTCGACGGCGCGCTGCCGCGGGTTCCGTTGCTCGCCGTGCCGCGTGACGACCCGCAGGCGTACGTCGCGAGCCTGGACGAGTTGTGCGCGGCGGTCGCCCGATTGCTCAGGACGCGGGCCGCCGGCGATCCGCGGGAGGCCGGCGATCCGCGGGAGCGACCGTGACCGACCCGGTGCTCGACGCCATCCGCCGACGGCGGGTGGTGCGCTCGATGACCGACGAGCCGGTCGACCGGTCTCTGATCGAGAGCGTGCTGGACGCGGCCCGCTGGGCTCCGACGGCGGGAAACCGTCATCTCCAGCGCTATCTCGCGACCGATGACCCGGACACGCTCCGGATCTTGCGCGCGGTGTCGCCCGGGATGATCCAGCGACCACGGGCGGCGATCACGATCTGCGTCGACCGCCGGCTGGCACAGGAGTACGGTTTCGGCCCCGCCGCGCCCGGACCACTGATCGACGTCGGGACGGCGGCGGCCACGATGCTGCTGGCAGCGCACGCCCTCGGCATCGGAGCCGGCCCGGTGACCTCGTTCAGCCGCGCCGCGGCCGCGGTCGTGCTCGACCTACCCGACGGCTGGAGCGCCGAGATGATCGTCTGCCTCGGGCACCCGGCCGCCGTCCAGCCCGCGCCGATCGGTGCACGGCGCAAGCTCAGCTGGCGGGACCTGACCCGGTGGGCTCCCGCCGCTGCGCGGTAGCTGTGGCATACAGCAGCGCGGCGGCCGCGGTAGAGAGATTGAGACTTTCGGCGCGACCGTACATCGGCAGCGAGACCAACCGGTCGACCAGTGCGGCGTGCTCGTCGGCGAGCCCGTGGGCCTCGTTGCCGAACACCCACAGGATCGGTTCGGCGAGCGCACCGGAGCGGTCCAGGTCGTCCACGGTGCAGTGCGCGCCGCCGTCGGCGCCGTACGTCGCCAGCCCGGCCGCACGAGCAGCACCGAGCGCGTCGGCCACGTCGATGCCCACGCCGATCGGCAGATGGAACAGGCTGCCGGTGCTGGCCCGGACGGTCTTGGGGTTGTAGAGATCGACCGAGTCGGTCGAGACCAGCACGGCGTCGGCGCCGAACGCGTCGGCGCAGCGGATCACCGTGCCCAGGTTGCCGGGATCGCGCACCTGGTCGCACAGCACGACCAGCCGCGCGCCGGGCTTCAGGACCTCACCGGCCGGCACGTCGACCGCGTCGCAGACGGCGAGAATGCCTTGGGGCGTGACCGTGCCGGCCAGCTCGGCGAACGTCCGGGACGGCACGGTGCCGAGCCCGATCCCCGCCCGGGCGGCGACGTTCAGCAGGTCCTGGTGCCGCTGTAGTTCCGCCTGGTCGACGAACACCCGCCGGACGTACGCCGTCTGCAGCGCCTCCGTCACCGCCTGCCGCCCTTCGGCGAGGAACTGGCGGAGCGCCTGCCGGTCCTTGCGGCGCAACAGCCGACGAGCCGACCGCACCGCACCCGCCGTGGCGGGACTCGGGGCGATCGACTCGTCGAACGTGAGGTCCAGCCGGCTCGTGAAGGCCGGCCGGTCGCGGTCGGTCAGGACCGTCAGGCGGCCGCGGTGGCCTCGGCCGGCTGGTTCGCCTTGGCGACCTCGACCAGGGCGGTGAACGCGGTCGGATCGGTCACGGCGAGATCGGCGAGGATCTTCCGGTCGACCTCGACGCCGGCGTTCTTCAGGCCGGAGATGAACCGGTTGTAGGTCATCCCCTCGGCCCGCGCGGCGGCGTTGATCCGGGCGATCCACAGCTTGCGGAAGTCGCCCTTCTTGGCCCGGCGGTCACGGTAGGCGTAGACCGAGCTGTGGAGCACCTGCTCCTTGGCCTTGCGGTAGAGACGGGACCGCTGACCCCGGTAGCCGGAGGCCTGATCCAGGACCTCACGGCGCTTCTTGTGCGCGTTGACGGAGCGCTTGACGCGTGCCATCTCGAAACTCCTCTTGCCTAGGTTGGGTCAGCGGGTCACTTGCCGAGCAGACGGCGCGCCTTGCGGGCGTCACCGGGCTCGAGCGGCTTGTCGCCGTCGAGCCGGCGGGTGCGTCGGGTCGGCTTGTGCTCGTTCAGGTGCATCTTCCCGGCCTGGCGGTGCATGATCTTGCCGGTGCCGGTCACCCGGAACCGCTTCTTCGCACCGGAGTGCGTCTTCATCTTCGGCATTGTGGTCGCCGCTCCCATCTCATCTCGCTCGCCGCCCGTCGGGCGGCACCATCAGGCCCGCGGACCGAAACCGGCCCGCGGGGTCGTACTCGAACCAAGAGTCAGCTCAGGTCGATATCCGGATCGAGGTTGTCCGCCGGACCGCGCCGCCGCTTCGGCGCTGCCTCGGCCTCGGCCGCGGCCTGCGCCCGGCGCTCGGCCAGCTCGCGCTGCTCGGCGTCGGCGTCGGCCTGCCGGGCGGCCGCCCGACGATCCCGCTCCGCCTGCGCCTCGGCGCGAGCCTCGGTCTTCTTCTTGTGCGGACCCAGCACCATCAGCATGTTGCGCCCGTCCTGCTTCGGCGAGGACTCGACGAAGCCGAACTCGTCGACGTCGTCGGCCAGCCGCTTGAGCAGGTTGTAACCGAGCTCGGGACGCGACTGCTCGCGCCCGCGGAACATGATCGTGATCTTGACCTTGTCGCCGGCCTTGAGGAAGCGCACGACGTGACCCTTCTTGGTCTCGTAGTCGTGGCTGTCGATCTTCGGCCGGAGCTTCATCTCCTTGATCACGGTGTTCGTCTGGTTACGCCGGCTCTCCCGAGCCTTCTGGGCGTTCTCGTACTTGAACTTGCCGTAGTCCATCAGCTTGACCACCGGCGGACGGGCCATCGGGGCCACCTCCACCAGGTCCAGCTCGGCCTCGCGCGCGAGACGCAAGGCATCCTCGATCCGGACGATCCCCACCTGCTCCCCCGCCGGTCCGACGAGACGGACCTCAGGGACGCGGATGCGGTCGTTGATGCGCGGTTCGGTGCTGATCTGTCCTCCATTGGGTTGGTTGTGAACTTCTCGATCGACTCAGCCGCCAGCTGGAACCGCCTGCGTCCGCGAGGCCCGACAACGCAAAAAGGGCCCCCGCGGATGCGAAGGCCTGACCACGTGCGACCCGCGGCGTCCGAACCGGACGCCGCATCGGGCGACGGACCCGACGGCTGTCGCTCCTCGCGGAGCGGGTGTCGTGCGGGTGGGAGATCAGGTCTCCACTTGGCGGATCCAGCTCGAAGCTGAATCGGTCGCGTAGGAGTTTATCACCGAGACCCACTCGACACACATCGAGCGCCCGGCCTGCCCCTGCGATGAAGAACGTACGCCCGGCGCCGGCTATTCCGCCGCCGGAGTCGGGTCGGTCGTGGTGACCGCCCAACCGAAGCCGTCGTCCAGCTCGACCAGCCGGTTGCCGGCCGCCAGCTGCGCCAGCACCTCGCCCTCGATCGCCAGCGGATCGGGTCCGGCGAGATCGACCAGCAAGGCGGCCGCGCCGTCGGCCAGGGTCGCCTCGGCCGCCTTGTCCAGGGTGACCGGCACCGGCCGGGCGGTCGCGTCCCAGGCCTCGAGCGAGTCCATCCCGGTGAACGCGAGCAGCGCCCGGCGGCCGTCCGGCGCCTGGACCCCGACCACCGACATCTCGGCCTCCTTGTCGGAAAAGAGCCCGCCCGTCCCCCGGTCCAGCCTGGTCGCGGTCGCCACCACCGGCACCAGGACCCGATCGCCGCACAACGCGGCGACCACGCGCAGATAGCCGTCGGTGCTCGGCCCGGCGCTGAACGCGGCGAGCAGCCGGCGGGTGCGCGGGTCCGGGTCGCCCGTGTCCCCCGGGAACGCCGAGGTGCTGAGGGTTCGCTCGTGCTGCACGCGCACACTGTACGTCCCGGCCCGGCCGGGACGGCCCGGTCGGGACGGCGCCGGTCGGAACGGTCGAGACGGCCCGGTCGGGACCGTGCCGGATCAGGGATCGGCGGGTGGGCTCACCGATGGGATCGGCCTCTTCGCTGTGGCAGGGTGTGGAAATGCCCGCCGCTGACACCGTTTTGCTTCCGATCTGCGTAGGTCTCACCCTGCTCGGCATCATCGCGACCGGCATCGCCTGGCGTCGCGGGAACCGCGGCCGGGTGATCCAGGGGATCGGGCTCGCCCTAGCGCCGATCGCGCTCTATTTCACCGGGCTGCTGCGGATCCTGTGGGACTTCGTAGTCGCGGTGATCGGCTGGGCGAGCCGGATCATCTTCTCCCCCGCCGTCTGGATCGGGCTGAGCCTGCTCGGGGTCTGCATCGTGCTGTGGGTGGTCGGCGGCGTCGTGGCCCGGCGCTCCGCCGCCAAGGCCGGCTCCAACTCGGGCGGCACGGCGAAGGCCGCGGCCGGGCGTACGTCCTCGGCCAAGGCCGTCGGCCCGGCGAAGCCCGCTGGCAGATCGACGTCGACCCCTCCGATCGACGACGACTTCGCCGAGATCGAGGCCCTGCTGAAGAAGCGCGGCATCGAGTAGCCGCTCGGGTCGTCTCGCGCCGGCCCGTCGGGATCGAGATCGGCGGACCGCCACTCCGCACCCCACCCGACCACCCCCGCCGCTCCGCACCCCACCTGACCGGACCCGCGGCACTCCGCACCCCACCCGACCAACCCCGCTCCACTCCGCACCCCGCTGGGCGACTCCGCGCCCCGCGTGCGGGGTGCGGAGTGCATGTGCGAGGTGCGGAGTCGGCATCGGGGGGCCGAGCTACCGCTGGTGCGGAGTCGCGATCGGGTGCGGAGTCGAGGTCGCAGGAGCGAAGCTCAGTGCGCCCGGGAGGCGGCGAGCCGGCGACGCAGGTCCTCGACCGCGGCGATCGCCGGCTGGCCGTCGCCGGCCTGAATGCCCAGCACGTGCCGCTTCTCCGCGTCGAGCTCGGACTCCATCGGCCCGTCGTCGGGCCGGATCAGCACCAGCGCCCAGGCGTCGCCGGGGCGCAGCAGGATCTTGTGGATGTCGGCCCAGGCGATGGAGTGCGTCCGTAGCCCATTGCGGAACTTCAGCCCGGTCGCGTCGGCCCGGACGTAGCTCGCGGCCAGCGCCCACATGAAACCGACGATGAAGGCCAGGATCAGCAACAAGGTGACGATCTGGGACGGCAGGAACTGGGCCCGCAGCCCGGCCGGCAGGCCGAACCAGCCGACGAAGGACAACAGCACCAGCGACCCGGACGCAACGGTGGCGACCAGCCGGAGCAGGCGGGGGCGATAGACCACCGGTCCGTCCTCGGGCGGCCGGGCGTCCGGCGGTCTGTCCTCGGGGCGTACGTCCTCGGGCATCGCGCCGCCCGCTAGATCCGGCACGCGGCGATGTCGGTGACCAGGATCGCCCGGGCACCAACTGCCCAGAGGTCGTCCATGATCTGCTGGGCCTGCTTGCGCGGCACCATCGCCCGCACGGCGTGCCAGCCCTGCCTGGCCAGCGGGGAGACGGTCGGCGACTCCAGTCCGGGAGTGATCGCGCACGCGTCGGCGACATGGTCGTCGGAGACGTCGTAGTCCATCATCACGTAGTTCCGGGCGACCAGGACGCCGTTCAGCCGCCGGACGAACTGGTCGAAGCCGCGCGGCGGCTCCACCCCGGTCCGGGTGATCATGATGGCCTCGGACTGCAGGATCGGGTCGCCGAACAGCTCCAGCCCGGCCTGCCGCAGGGTGGTACCGGTCTCCACCACGTCGGCGATCACATCCGCCACCCCGAGCCGGATGGCGGTCTCCACCGCGCCGTCGAGCCGGATCAGCCGGACGGAGATGCCGCGCTGGGCGAGGTAGGCACCCACCAGTCCGGGATAGGAGGTGGCCAGCCGCAGCCCGTCCAGCTTCTCCAGCTCGAGGTCGCTACCGGCCGGTGCGGCGAATCGGAACCGGCTGCCGCCGAAGCCGAGCGACAACTGCTCCACCGCCGACGCGCCGGAGTCGAGCAGCATGTCCCGCCCGGTGATGCCCACGTCGAGCGTGCCCTCGCCGACGTACAGGGCGATGTCGCGCGGGCGGAGATAGAAGAACTCGACCCCGTTGGCCTCGTCCAGCAGCACCAGTTCCTTGCTGTCGGTGCGCTGGGCATATCCGGCCTCGTGCAGCATCTGCGCCGCGGCCTCCGACAGCGCGCCCTTGTTCGGCACGGCGATCTTGATCAGCCGCTTGCCGGCCTCCGCCGCCCACGTCGATGTCACGGCGGACATCCTAGGTCGCTCGCGGGCGGAGACCCGGCGGGTCTCAGCCCACCCGACCCCGCCCGACCCTCAGCCGGCTCGTGGCCGCAAGGCAACCGCCGCCGTCAGCCGCGGCCACAGATCGGAGGTCTGCCGGATCGGCGGGTCGAACGGCATCTCGAGCCTGGTGACCCCGTCCGCGGTCAGCACGTCCAGGGCTACCCCGGTCGCGCTCAGCCGGCGGATGCAGACCGCGGCCCCCGGCCAGCCGCAGCGGGTGGCGAGCTCGCTGAGCTCCCGCGCGTGGGCGACCTCCAGATGAGCCGCCACCCTCGACCCGTGCACGAGCAGCCAGTCAGGCTCGACCGCCTCGATCGCGTCCGGGGCCACCTCGACCGCGAGCGCGTCGCCGAGCGGGGCGACCACCCGTGCGCCGAGCAGACCGAACGGCACCACGACCACGTCGTCCAGCGGCCCGGGCGGCTCCCGCAGGCAGCCGCGATGCTCGTTGAAGACCTGCATCGCGGCCCGGTCGCGGACCAGCATCCGCGGCCGGCCCAGCCACGCGTGGAAATCGAGCACGCCGAGGTCGTCGGCGGTCGCGACGCCGGTCAACTCCGCCCCCTCGGTCAGCCAGGGAAGGGCAGCCGAAAGCACCAGGTATGGCACCCCACCGACATCCAGCATGCCGACGGCCCGTGCCGTTCCCGCGTGACCGGGATCGCACCAGACCTCGTGACAGCTGGCCAGGATGGTGCGCGCCCGGACCACCGCGCTGACCTCTCCGGCGCCGGCACCGGCCGGATCGCGTTCGACGGACACGCTTACCTCCTCTGAGCTGAAGTTAGGTAAGGCTAACCTAGCCCATCAGAGGTGAGCGGTCCAGCGTTCAGAGCCGGTCGTACACGTCCTCGAGGTCGAGATCGAGGGCGAGCATCAGTACCTGCAGGTGATAGAGCAGCTGGCTGATCTCCAGCGCGGCGTCGTCGCGGGTCTGGAACTCGGCGGCCATCCACACCTCGGCCGCCTCCTCGACGATCTTCTTGCCGATCTCGTGCACGCCGGCGCGGACCCGGACGACCGTCGACGAGCTCGGGTCGCCCTCGGCCACCTTGGCGGTGAGCTCGGCGAACAGGGTGTCGAACGTCTTCGGGGCGGTCACGACGGGAGTTTAAGGCGTCGGCGGCGCCGAGCCTCGCCGCTCGAACTAGCCAACCGTCTCGATCTGCGGCGAGGTCGCCGCAACGGGCTCGACCCGATCGCGGTCCCGACGCTCGATCCGCCACCAGGAGATGAAGCCGATCACGCAGAACACGCCGTAGACGACGTACATCAGGGCGGACGGGTAGTAGCCCGCGATCAGCAGCAACGGCACCCCGACCAGGTCGACGGCGATCCAGATCAACCAGAACTCGGTCCAGCCGCGCGCCATGCCGTACGTCGCCAGGATCGAGCCGGTCAGGATCCAGGCGTCCGCGATCGGGCCCCAGGAGCCCAGCGCCTTCAGCGCGAAGTACGAGATCGTCCACAGCACGACGGCACCGATCAGCAGCTCGAGCCGGCCGCGCCAGCCCGCCCAGCCCGGCCGGACGCCGACCTTGTCCTCGGCCCCCGCGGTCTTGCTGAACTGGTACCAGCGGATCCAGCCGTACACGCTCACGATGAAGAAGAAGATCTGGCGGCCCGCCTGCCCCCACAGATCCAGGTCCTGCGGAGTGTGGAACACCCCACCCAGGAACACCGTGAACAACAAGATGTTGCCGATGATCCCCACCGGCCAGGCCGCGACCTTGCGTCGCATGCCCAGGATCGCGCTCGCCAGGCCGAAGCCGTTGCCGATCACCTCGCGCCACAGGATGCCCGGGCCGATGTCGATCTTGGCGTTCAGCAACCCTTGGAGCATCTCCGAGAAACCCATGATGGTCTCCTCCACTCTTCCGGTCGCACGAATACCGGGGTGGAAGAGACTGCCCCGAGGACCCCGCCGAGCCCCGTCACAGCGGGCCTCGCGCCGTCTCGTCGCAGCACTCGCGTGATCCTCCCATCCGGACTTTCACCGTCGGTCCTGGAGTTCCACCAGGTCAACCTGCCGCTGGCTGCGGCAGGGTCGCGGACTGTCACCGCCGGTTCGGACTTGCACCGACCCCGGAACACGCGCGAGTTGTCAACTCGTCGGCGAACAGTATGCCACCGTCTCCTACCCCTCGTCGCCACGTCCAACCGGCGACCCTTGCGAGGCCGAAACCTGACTGCAACCCGAGCGATACCCATCCGAACCATCCGTTTTCCAGACTGACACCGGGTAGCAGCCCAGCCCCCACGCGCTGCGCCCAGAAAGGTGCGGTCATGAGCGACCAGCTGACCACCACCCAGGACCAGGGCGACTCGCCGGAGGACCACGAGCACCACGAGCACCACGTGCTCGTCGGCGCCGAGGCGACGAAGGAGACGCTGGAGGACTACACGCTCCGGTTCGCCCCACGGCACTACCGGCGCTGGTCGCCCGGCGTGGTCGCCATCTCCGCGCTCGGCGGTATCGCCTATCTCGCCGACTTCGCCATCGGCGCGAACATCGGGATCTCGTACGGCACCACGAACGCCCTGTGGGGCATCGCGGTGTTCGCCGTGGTGATCTTCCTGACCTCGTTCCCGCTGGCGTTCTACGCGGCTCGCTACAACCTCGACCTCGACCTGATCACCCGGGGCAGCGGCTTCGGCTACTACGGGTCGGTGGTCACCAACGTGATCTTCGCGACCTTCACCTTCATCTTCTTCGCCCTCGAGGGCTCGATCATGGCGCAGGGGCTGTATCTGGGCCTTGGCGTGCCGCTGTGGGCCGGCTATGCCGTCTCGACGATCATCATCTTCCCGCTGGTGATCTACGGCATGAAGGTGCTGTCCAAGCTGCAGCTGTGGACCACGCCGCTCTGGTTGATCTTGATGGTGCTCCCGTTCGGGTACCTCTTGATCAGCCACCCGGACTCCATCGACGCGTTCTTCTCCTACCAGGGCGAGAACGGAAACGGGGCGACCAGCCTCGGTTCGATCATGCTCGCGGCCGGCGTCTGTCTGTCCCTGATCGCGCAGATCGCCGAGCAGATCGACTACCTGCGGTTCATGCCGCCACGGACCGCCGACAACAAGCGCCGCTGGTGGACCGCGGTCGTGCTGGCCGGCCCGGGCTGGGTGATCTTCGGTGCGGCGAAGCAGGTGATCGGTCTGTTCCTCGCCGTGTACCTCATCGCCAACGTGGCCGGCGGCGCCGCGATCGCGAACCAGCCGGTGCACCAGTTCCTGGAGATCTATTCCGACATCCTGCCGGCACCGGTCGCCCTCGCGCTGGCCGTCATCCTGGTGGTGATCAGCCAGATCAAGATCAACGTCACCAACGCGTACTCTGGCTCGCTGGCCTGGACGAACTCGTTCACCCGGGTCACCAAGCGCTACCCCGGCCGGGTGGTCTTCCTCGGCGTGAACCTGCTGATCGCGTTGATCTTGATGGAAGCGAACATGTTCGACTTCCTCAACACGATCCTCGGCTTCTATGCCAACTGCGGCATGTCCTGGATCGTGGTCGTCGCCTCCGACATCGTGTTCAACAAGTACGTTCTCGGGCTGTCCCCGAAGAAGCCCGAGTTCCGCCGCGGCATGCTGTATGCGATCAACCCGGTCGGCTTCGGCTCGATGCTGATCTCGGCCGGCGTCTCGATCGCGGTGTTCTTCGGGGTCTTCGGACCCGCGATCCAGCCGTTCTCGCCGCTGGTCGCGATCGGCCTCGCCGTGGTGCTGCCGCCGGTCCTCGCCCTCGCCACCAAGGGGCGCTACTACCTGCGCCGGACCGACGACGGGATCGACATGCCGATGTACGACGAGGACGGCAACCCGTCCGACGAGATTCTGGTCTGCCACGTCTGTCGCCAGGAGTTCGAGCGTCCCGACATGGTCGCCTGCCAGACCCACGACTCCGTGGTCTGCTCGCTGTGCCTGAGCACCGACAAGCTGAAGGACCACGTGCTGCCGGCCCAGCCGAAGGCCGCCGAGCCCGTTCCGGCTGCGTCCTGATCGCTTCACACCCCCTGACTGCTGCTTCACCCCCCGGGTGGAGGGTGTGGAGCAGCAGCGCGGGGTGTGAAGCGCTCGTCCGGGTCCGGTCGGGTGCAGAGACGCCGAGCGGCCCGGAGTCAGCGAGTCGCCAGGAACTGGGCGACGACCACGGCCGCGGCGGCCGACCAGGCCTGCGGCCGGCAGGAGGGCGCGTACGGGACCGGACGACCCTCGCCGGACCAGAGCTCGGGCAGCCGGCCACCGAACAGGGCGGCCGCGTCGAGCAGGCCCTCGACCAGCCCGTCCGCGTACGTCCTCAGCCCCGCCCGCTGCAGCCCGGCGATCACGATGGCGGTGTCGTGCGGCCAGACCGACCCGCAGTGGTAGCTGAGCGGGTGGTAGCCGCCGTCGGTCGAGGCCATCGTCCGCAGTCCCAGCCCGGAGTCCAGGGCGTCGCCGGCGACCCGCCGGGCGACCAGCACCTCCTCGTCCGCGTCCAACAGCCCGGTGCCGAGCAGGTGCCCGATGTTGCTGGTCAGCGAGTCGACCCGGCGCTTCGACCCGTCCAGGGCGAGCGCCGGATAGCGGTCCTCGCCCTCGCCGCACCAGAACTGGTCCCGGAACCGCAGGGCGAGCGCGTCCGACCACTCCCGATAGCGCTCCGCGCCGGGCCGGCCGAACACCTCCAGCAGGTCGGCACCGGCGCGCGCCGCCTCGTACGCGTAGCCCTGCACCTCGCACAGCGCGACCGGCCCCTCGGCGATCGTCCCGTCGCTGAACCGGACCGAGTCGGTGGAGTCCTTCCAGCCCTGGTTGGCCAGGCCGTGCCCGCTGGTGTCGATGTATTCGCAGAAGCCATCGCCATCGGCATCGCCGTAGAGGAGGAGCCAGTCCAGCGCGGCGACCAGTGGGTCGAGCAGTTCGCGGACGACGTCGTCGGCGGCACCGGTGCGCCACAGGTCGTGCAGCAGGCAGATCCACAGCGGGGTGGCGTCGATCGTGCCGTAGTAGAGCGGCGGCAGGGATGTCTCGGCGAAGGTGAACTGGCCGCGGCGCAACTCGTGCATGATCTTGCCCGGCTGCTGCGCGCTGTCCGGGTCGACCCGCGTTCCGGCCAGCCGGGCCAGCGTGCGCAGCGTGCCGACGGCCGGCGCCCGGTCGATCGGCAGCACCATCCGCGCCGTCCAGAGGCTGTCCCGGCCGAACAGGGTGAGATACCACGGCGCACCGGCGGCGAAGAACGCGTCCTCGGGACGATCGGGAGTCGCCATTCGTAGGGAGTTCAGGTCGAGCAGCGACCGGCCCAGCCACGGCCGGAGCCGCCGGTCGCGCCCGGCGCCCGGGGCGAGCCTGTCCAGTGCCGCCGAGATGGGCAGGCCGGTGCCGCTCGGCGGGATCACGGCGCCGGAGCGGTCGGTGATCGCGATCGACCAGGTCAGAGCCGTCCGTGAGCGCGGTGCCAGGCTGAGCGGCCAGGTCAGCTCGGCGGTCAGGCCGTCGTCGGTGACCGCCATGGTCGCGCTATCCGCGGTCAGGCTCGCGACGACGTCGTCGTCGCCCCAGGTGAACGGGCTCGAGTGGGACGACGGAGTCGAGCGGGCGAATCGCCGGGCTTCGACGGTGCTCCCGGTCTTGAATTGCTCGACGGCGGCCAGGTCGTAGCCCAGCCTCAGGGTCAGCTCGAACGACACCTCGTGCGCGGTCAGCGAGGTGATCTCGATCCGCTCGCTCAGCCGCCCCGGCGTGACCTCACGGACCCGGTCGAACCGGACCAGCTCGTCGCCCGCGCGGGCGGTGCCGGCCGCCTGCCTCGACACCGCGACGAACCTGGTCGCAGCGCCCTCCGGCACGGTGGCGAGATGTTCCAGCGGCGAACCGGCCGCCCGGAGCGACGCCACGCTGAGCACCCGGACGTCGGCGTGCAGGACCCCCTGGGCGCCGACCGCACGGCCATCGGACCCGATCTCGCCGTCGGGGGCACTCCACACCTGGGTAGGGGCGGCCAGCACGCAGACGAGATCGTGCAGGAAGGGCTGACGTGGCTGCGGCATCGGAGCCCTCTCAGTCCAGGGCGACGCCGAGCAGAGCGTCCGTGGCCCGGGCCACCAGCGCCGGCGCGGTGCCGTCGTCCCCGTCGATCGCCAGCGAGGCGGCGGCCCAGGTGTCCACCGCAGCGAGTGCGGCCGGCGCGTCGAGGTCGTTCGCCAGGGCGGCCCGGACGTCGGCGATCACCGGACCCGCGTCCAGCGCCGCGTCGAGCGTCGTGGCCTGCCGCCACAGCGCCAGCCGGTTCGTTGCCGCGTCCAGATCGGCGTCGGTATAGGTCCAGTCCTCGCGGTAGTGATGGCCGAGCAGCAGCAGCCGAATGGCCATCGGGTCGACGCCGTCGGCCCGCAGCCGGGACACGAACACCAGGTTGCCCTTGGACTTCGACATCTTCTCGCCGTCCAGACCGACCATGCCGCTGTGGACGTACGCCCGGGCGAATTCCTGGCCGGTGGCGACCCGGCCGTGCGCCGCGGACATCTCGTGGTGCGGGAAGATCAGATCGCTCCCGCCACCCTGGACGTCGAAGGCGGTGCCGAGGGTGCGCAGCGCGATCGCCGTGCACTCGACGTGCCAGCCGGGGCGTCCGTTGCCGAACGGCGACGCCCAGGCCGGTTCGCCCGGCCGCTCCAGCCGCCACAGCAGGCTGTCCAGCGGCTGCTTCTTGCCGGGCCGGTCGGGGTCGCCCCCGCGTTCGGCGAACAGCGCGAGGGCCTCCGGCTCGGCCAGGTGGGACACCGAGCCGAACGCCGGATCGGCGGCCTGCGGGAAGTAGAGGTCCGGGTAGTCCGGGTCGTCCACCGCGTACGCCGCCGAGCCGGCCTGGAGCTCGGCGATCAGCTCGGTGATCATCGGGATGGACTCGACCGCGCCGAGATAGTCCTGCGGAGGCAGCACGTTGAGCGCCGTCATGTCCTCCCGGAACAGGTCGATCTGGCTGTGCGCCAACTCGGTCCAGTCCACCCCGGTGGCGGTGGCGCGCTCCAGCAGCGGGTCGTCGACGTCGGTGATGTTCTGCACGTAGTGCACGTCCAGCCCGGCGTCGCGCCAGACCCGGTTCAGCAGGTCGAACGCGACGTAGGTGTTCGCGTGCCCGATGTGGGTGGCGTCGTAGGGCGTGATGCCGCAGACGTACATCCGGGCGGTCCCCGACGCAGGTCCGGCCGGCACCAGTGCCTGCGCCGCGGTGTCGAAGATGCGGGCGGCCGGGATCTGCGGAGTCGGGCCGGGCGCCGCGTGCTCGAGTCGCGAGTACGGACGCGTCTGCCAGGCCTGCATGCGGCCCACCCTATCCGGCACCTCGCCGCCCCCCGCCGAGAATGAGACCCGTGCCCGAACAGCCCGGACCGGCCCTGGCCGTCGCCCTGATCGTGCTGCTGGCCATCGCGGTCACGGTGTCGTACGTCGGCCGGTTGCGGCTGGAGCGCCGGTTCGCCACGGCCGCGCTCCGCGCCGTCGTACAGCTCGCGCTGGTCTCGCTGGTGATCGCGGCCGTGCTCGTGCACATCGCCTGGTCGGCGGCATTCGCCCTGGTCATGATGGGAGTCGCGGTCGCAACCGCGGCGGGACGGATCGGTGCGCCCCGGGCCTGGCCGTGGGTCGCGGTCGCGATCGCCGCCGGCGTGCTGCCGGTGCTGACGGTCATCTTCGTCGCTGGTGCCGTGCCCTTCACCGGCGCCGGTCTGGTGCCGATGGCCGGGATCATCATCGGCGGGGCGATGACGGCGACCTCCCTGGCCGGACGTCGGGCGTTCGCGGCGCTGCGGGACGAGCACGGGACGTACGAGGCGGCGCTGTCCATCGGCCTGCCCCGCTCCGCGGCCGTCACCGAGGTGATCGAGCGCCACCTGCCCGAGGCGCTGGTGCCGGGCATGGACCAGACCCGCACGGTCGGGCTGGTCACCCTTCCCGGCGCCTTCGTCGGGGTGCTCCTCGGCGGCGGCAGCCCGGTGCAGGCCGGCGCTGCCCAGATCATCGTGCTGGTTGGCCTGCTCGCCACCCAGGCGATCACCGTCGTCGTGGTCGGCCGCCTGATCCGCTCCGCCCGGCTGCTCCCCGCCGACCTGAAGGACCGCCTGATCCCCTGATCCCGCATCCCCGTCCCCGGCTCCATTGACCCAGCCCGGTCCCGGATCCTCGGGGATCCACCCGCTCCCCCGCGTTCGCATAGGTTCTGCTTCCCCGCATGGGCTATATCCCATGCGAGGACGCGAAACCTATGCGAACTCCGGGGGTGGGCGGTCAGGCCTGGCACAACCCGTCGGCGAGCGTCGTTAGCGCGGCGCCCGGCTCTGTCTGGACGAACGAACGAGCGGCCGCCGCGGAAACGGCGTCAGCGGCACCCAACCCGCGCGGCCGCGAGTGAGAGAGGAAGACAGAGCCTTCAGGCGCCGCGCGTGCGCGAACCGACACAATCCGTCGGCGAGCGTCGTCAGCGGAGCGCCCGGCCTTCACTTCCGACCGAACGAGCAGCCCTGCCCAGACCGCGGCAGCGAAGCCGAAGCTTGGGGCTGCGAGAGAGGGAGAAAGTGAAGGTCTGTGGGTGCGCAGCGTGCGCGAGCCGACACAACTCAGAAGGGCGGCCAGGGGATGGAGGGCCACTCGCCGCGGGCTCGGGGCAGGGTGCCACGACGCAGCAGGACCTCGCACCGACGTACCAGCGCTTCGATCTCCTCCTCGGCGAGCAGTTCGGCCAGCGCCCGCGGCCCGTCGTCGCGGGCGCGGCCCACCAGCGCCCGCTCCCCGTCGGTCAGCTCGCTGCCGGCCCATCCCCACAGCAGCGTGCGCAGCTTCGGCTCGGTGTGGAAGCAGATGCCGTGGTCGACCCCGAACACCCGGCCGCCGCTGGACAGGATGTGGCCGCCCTTGCGGTCGGCGTTGTTGGCCAGGCAGTCGAAGACGGCTAGCCGGCGAAGGGCCGGGTCGTCGGCGTGGATCACCGACACTGACCGCTCGTCGGCGTCCAACCCGTCGACGCAGGCGAACCAGCCCTTGCGCGGCAGCGACCGGCTCGGCACCAGGTCGACCAGCGACTCGTTGTCCGCACCGGTGGTCTCGACCCAGACCTGCAGCGAACCGGTGCCGAACGGGCCGTCGGCCAGGACGGTGACCGGCACGACGTCGAAGCCGGCGGCACGCGACAACTCGAAGGCAGCCACCTCCCGCAGCCCGAGCGTGCCCCGCGGGAAGTCCCACAGCGGCCGCTCGCCCTGGATGGGCTTGTAGACGCAGTCGATCTCGCCGTCGGCGGTGGTCAGCCGGGTCAGGAACGTCGCGTTCGAGGCCTGCACCAGACGGCCGACGATCTCCAGCTCACCGTCACCGAGTACGGCGGTCAGCGCCGGGTGCTCCGGCGGCGGACTCGGATCGGGCTGGCTCACCGCTGCTCGGTCACGGGCTCAGAACAGCGGCCGGCGATAGCCGTTGGCCCGCGGGCAGATGTGCCCGTCCGGGTCCAGCGGCTGCAGGCAGAACGGGCAGGCCGGGCGGCCGGCCTGGACCAGGGCCTGGGCACGGGCGACGAACTCCCGTGCGTACGACGCGGTGATCTTGACCACGAACACCTCGTCGGCATCGATCTGGCTCTCCGCCTCCTCGGCGGTCGCGGGCGGGTCGACCTCCTCGGGTTCGTCCTCGCCCTCGACGTTGGAGAACAGCTCGATCACAATCCGGTCGATGGTCGGGTCCCAGGCAATGGTCATCGTGCCGACCCGGAACTCCTCGGTGATCGGCGCGTCAAGCGGCTGGGTGTCGGACGCCGAGCTGGAGGCCGGCGGCACCTCGCCCTGGCTGGCGCCGCGCCGCTGGACCTCGTCCAGCACCCGGTCCAGGTGCTCGGCGAGAACCGAGACCTGCTGCTTCTCCAGCCCGACGCTGGTGATCCGGTTGCCCTCCCGCGCCTGCAGGAAGAACGCCCGCTCGCCCGGCTGGCCGACCGTGCCGGCGACGAAGCGGTCCGGTGAGTCGTAGCGGTGAACGAGGATCGCCATGGCGCCAGACTAACCCGCGGTGGCGGCCGCTCCGACGGCCTTTCAGGACTGCTGGGCGGGGAGCTGGTCGGCTGCCCCCAGACCGCCGCCGACGGCGGCCTGGTCGTCGGTCGGCTTGCGGCGCCCGCGCGGCTTCTTGGGCGGCGGCGCCAGCAGCTTGCCGAGGTCGGCGTTGGTGGAGTTGGTGGTCACGACGTACGGCCGGGAGTCGGTGTAGCGCACGATCGAGACCGAGGCCGGGTCGACCAGGATCCGCTGGAACGCATCCAGGTGCATGCCGAGCGCGTCGGCCAGGATGGCCTTGATCACGTCCCCGTGCGAGACCGCGGCCCAGACGGCATGCGGGCCGTGCTCGGCGCTCAATCGGGCATCCCAGGCGCGGACGGCGGTGGTCGCGCGCGTGGCCATCTCGCTCATCGCCTCCCCGTTCGGGAAGCGCACGGCCGAGGGCTGGGTCTGCACCGTGCTCCAGAGCTTCTCCTTGCCCAGCTCGGCAAGTTTCCGCCCGGTCCAGTCGCCGTAGCCGCACTCGGTCAGGTTGCGCTCGGGGTGGACCTCGAGCGGCGTGCCGTGCGCCAGCACGACCGCGTTCGCGGTCTGCCGGCAGCGGCGCAACGGCGAACTGACCACCGCCACCAGCGGTACGTCGCTCAGCCGGAGCCCGAGATCGGCGACCTGCCGCCGCCCGACCTCGTCCAGCTCGACGCCCGGGGTTCGTCCGGCCAGCACGCCCGCGGTGTTCGCCCCGGTCCGTCCGTGCCGGATGAGCACGACGGTGGTCATCGGCCGGTCCCCCGGCGCGCCGCCCGGCTGTCGCACACCGTCATGGCGTCGAGGGTAGCGTCGCCACGAGAATCCGATGGCGGCACGGACCGTTCCGCCCGACACTGGACCGGTGGACACCACGGTCGAGATTCGCCCGGCGACCCTTGCCGACGCGGCGGGACTCGCGAGCGTCCGCACGCGGAGCTGGCGGGAGGCCTACGACGGGCTGCTCGATCCCGACTTCCTCGCCGGCTGGACGGATGACCCTGCCAACTGGGTCGCCTGGCTGACCCGGCCCGATCCGCGATCGGCGAGGCTGGTCGCAGTGGCCGACACGAGCGTGGTCGGTTTCGTCGCCGTCGGCCCAGAACTACCAGGTCCCGATTGGCATGGGTCTGGGCCGCAGCCCGGGCGCGGGCACCTGTATGCCCTCTATCTGCTGGCCGCCTGGTGGGACCGCGGCATCGGGCACCGGCTGCACGCCGCCGGGATGGGCGCGCTGGCCGACGCCGGGTTCACCGAGGCGGTCTTGTGGGTGCTGGAGACCAACGAGCGGGCGATCTCCTTCTATCGACGCGAGGGCTGGCGCTTCGACGGTGTCAGCCAGGTCGACCAGAGGGGATCGGTTTCACTGCCCGAGAAGCGGATGGCCCGGGTCGTCTGACCGTCCCGGCTCAGTCCAGCGGCAGCTCGCGATAGCGGCCGCGGAGGTGAGTGAGCACGTCGGTCGCCTCCGGATCGACGTGCACCTCGACGCAGCGACCGCGGACCGCCACAGACCAGCCGAGCCGTGACCCGGTGTCGGTCAGCTCGACCCCGAGCCAGCCGGCCGCGCCGGCCAGCACCGGCCCCCAGCGGGTCTCGTGCCACTGCGCCGAACGGAACGGGCCGCCGGGCGCAGGCGCCAGACCGGCGAACGCCTCGGCGAGTTGGCGGTGCTCCCAGCGCAGCAGGCTGATCGCGACGCGGCCGGTCCGGCCGGCCAGCTCGGCCAGGTCGGACTCCTCGTCGACCAGCCCCAGCAGCTCCGCCGGGTCGCCGTCGGCGACCAGCAGCGAGGACACCGTCCAGCCGGCCCGGGACGTACCCTCCTGCGCGGACCACACCGTCACCGGCTGCGGCATCCGGCCCCGGAACCGGCGGAGCGGATCGCGCCCCGACTCCGGCGGCAGGAACGGGTGCTCGCTGTGAATGCTCACGATCGAAGTCTGCCCTGCTGTGATCCGGCTGAGCACGACCTGCGCGCTGCCGCCACGCCGGGCCGTGCAAACGGTCTATGGTTGTCGGCGTTTGTGTCCGGAGCAGGTAGGGGAGTTATCGATGGGCTGGCTCGAGGCCTTGGTGCTGGGCATCGTGCAGGGACTGACCGAGTTCCTGCCGATCTCCTCCAGCGCCCATCAGTCGATCGTCGGCCAGTTCTTCGGCGGTGAGGATCCGGGGGCGGCGTTCACCGCGATCACCCAGCTGGGCACCGAGGCCGCCGTGATCATCTACTTCCGGCACGACATCGCGCTGATCATCAAGAACTGGGCGCTGGCGCTGGTCGGCAAGATCCCGCGGGACGACCCGGAGGCCCGGATGGGCTGGCTGGTGATCATCGGCTCGATCCCGATCATCGTGCTCGGGCTGTTGTTCCAGGATCAGATCGAGACCGGCCTGCGCAACCTGTGGATCACTGTGGCGATGCTGGCGGGAGTCGGCATCGTGATGGGCATCGCGGACCGCACGGCGCGCAACCAGCGGACCCTGGAGCGGCTCACCTGGCCGCACGGCCTGATCTACGGCCTGGCCCAGTCGCTGGCGCTGATCCCGGGAGTCTCCCGCTCCGGCGCCACCATCACCGCCGGCCTCTTCATGGGCTATCGGCGCGAGGCCGCGGCCAAGTACTCGTTCCTGCTTGCCATCCCGGCCGTGGTGGGTTCCGGGCTGTTCCAGCTGCTCGACATCGGTACCGACCCGGTGCCGCCCGCCTGGGGACCGATCGCGCTCGCCACGGTCGTCTCGTTCGTGATCGGCTACGCGGTGATCGCCTGGCTGTTGCGCTACATCAGCACCCACAACTTCATGCCGTTCGTGATCTATCGGCTCGCGCTGGCCGCCCTGGTGGCGGTGCTGCTGCTCACCGGTGTGTTGGAGCCGCTCCCGCAGGGCTGACGCGTTTCTGCCGCTCGATCCAGTTTTCGGGCCCGATCGTGGCGATTTGGCCGTTCGAGCGGCAGGTTCGCGTCAGAGCGCCTCTGCAACGGCGGTGAGCGCGGCGAGCTTGGCCTCCACCGTGTCCCCGTAGGGCGCGAGCGCGCAGGTGGTGACGCCCGAGTCCGCGAGCAGCCTCAGCCGCTCGGCGATCCGCTCGACCGGGCCGAGCAGCGAGGTCGAGTCGATGAACTCGAACGGCACGGCCGCCATCGCGTCTCGGTGACGTCGGGCCAGGAAGTGGTCCTGCACCTGGGCGGCGGCCTCCCCGTAACCCATCCGCACCGCCAGCGCGTGATAGAAGTTCTGTTCCCTGCTGCCCATCCCGCCCACATAGAGAGCGGCGTACGGCCGGATCGGGTCGGCACAGCGCACCGGGTCGTCGCCCACCACCACGGGCACCGTCGGCACCACGTCGAAGCCGTCCATCGTCTTCCCGGCTCGCTCCCGCCCGGTCCCGATCCGGCCGAGCAGCTCGCCCGCGAATTCGGGGGCGTAGAAGATCGCCAGCCACCCGTCGGCGATTTCGCCGGTGAGCTCCAGGTTCTTCGGGCCGACCGCGGCGAGATAGACCGGGATCTCGGCGCGCAGCGGCGCGATGGTCAGCTTGAGCGGCTTGCCGGGGCCGTCCGGAAGCGGCAGCCGGTAGTGACTGCCCTCGTACGCAACGGTCTTGCGGGCCAGCGCCATCCGGACGACGTCGACGTACTCCCGGGTCCGGCCGAGCGGTTTGTCGAACCGCACCCCGTGCCAGCCCTCCGACACCTGCGGCCCGGAAACTCCCAGCCCGAGCCGGAAGCGGCCGCCAGTGAGCAGGTCGAGGCTCGCCGCCGTCATCGCGGTCATCGCCGGCGTGCGCGCCGGGATCTGCATCACCGCGGACCCGACGTCGATCCGGCTGGTCTGGCCGGCCAGCCAGGCAATCACGGTCGGGCTGTCGGAGCCATACGCCTCCGCGGCCCAGACCACGTCGAAGCCGAGATCCTCCGCATGCCGGGTCAGCGCGAGCTGGCCGGCGGGATCATCGGAGCCGACCAGGTAACCGAGGTTGAGGCCGAGTCGCATGGACAGCACCGTAGTGGTCCCGCGTCGTGCTCCCGGGTGGCCCGTTACTGTCGCGTGCATGGAAATCCGGCGGGTCGGCGCGAGCGGGCTCCGGGTGTCGCGGCTCGGCCTGGGCACCATGACGTGGGGGCGGGACACCCCGGACGAGGAGGCGCGCGCGCTGCTCGAGATGTTCTGCGCCGCCGGTGGGACGCTGATCGACACGGCCGCTGCGTACGGCGCCGGTGACGCCGAGCGGCTGATCGGCAAGCTCGTCCGCGAGCTCACGAACCGCGAGGAGATGGCGATCGCGACCAAGGCCGGATTCGTGATCCGGGGCGGCAAGCGGATCGTCGACACCTCGCGCCGGGCCCTGCTTCGCGACCTGGAGGGATCGCTGGAGCGGCTCGGCACCGACTACGTCGACCTGTGGCAGGTTCACGCCTGGGGCGACGCGCCGCTGGAGGAGACCCTCACCGCCCTTGACTTCGCGGTCGAGCGCGGCATGGCCCGCTATGTCGGCGTGTCCAACTTCGTCGGCTGGCAGACCGCGCAGGCGGCGACCTGGCAGCAGGCCGTGCCCGGGCGCGCACCGATCGTCAGCGCACAGGTGGAGTATTCGCTGCTGGCCCGCCGGGCCGAGGTCGAGGTGCTGCCGGCCGCGGCCGCGTTCGGGCTCGGCGTGTTCCCCTGGTCGCCGCTGGCCCGCGGGGTGCTGACCGGGCAGTATCGCGGCGGGGTCCCGCGCGGGTCGCGGGCCGCGTCGGACCACTTCGCCTGGTTCGTCGAGCCGTATCTCGAGCAGCGTTCGCGCGGTGTGGTCGAGGCGGTGGCCCGGGCGGCCGACGGCCTGGACATGTCGCCGATGCAGATCGCGCTGCTCTGGGTCCGCGACGCCCCCGGAGTGACCGCTCCCCTGCTCGGTGCCCGTACCGCCGGCCAGCTCGCCCCGGCCCTGGCGACCGAGGAGCTCGCCCTGCCGCCGGAGATCGCGTCCGCCCTGGACGACGTCTCTGGCGGAGCCAACGCAGGTCGCACCGCGAGCTGAGTTCCTCCGACCGCGAGCCGGACCCTTCGGAACGCGAGCGTCGTCCCGCGAGCGTCTGAAGCCGGCGCCCGGTGAGTGAAGAACGATGAGTGAAGGCGCCCGCCGGCTGAGATACAGATGGGCAGGATCTGCGGCGCCTTCACGAAGAGCGATGAACCGAGCCGGTGAACGCGCCGGCGGCGCGAGCGGGACCCCTATAAGGACGGCGACACGCGGATGATCTTGCGGCGGATCCAGATGTCGCGGGTGCCGTCGCGATAGCGGCGAAGCCGGGTCAGCTCCCAGCCGCCGTACTCCGCGTGCTCGGTCAGCAGCTGGCGCACGGCGCTGCGGGATACGTGCCGCTCCACGCGGACGCGCTCGACGACGTACTCGACGTTCCTCATCCTGCGCCCAAGGTTAGTGGGCCGCTCAGGCCTGGGAGAGGAATCCGTCCAGCACCCGGGCGCCGAACTCCAGCGACTCGGTCGGCACCCGCTCGTCCACCCCGTGGAACAGGCCGACGAAGTCCAGGTCGGGCGGCAGCCGCAGCGGCGCGAAGCCGAAGCAGCGGATGCCCAGCTTGGTCCAGGCCTTGGCGTCGGTGCCGCCGCTCATCAGGTACGGAACCGCCCGCGCGCCCGGATCCTCCGCCGCCAGACATGCCTGCATCGCGTCCACCAGAGCGCCGCTGAACTCGGTCTCGACCGCGGCGTTCTCCGTCGCGATCTCGTAGCGCACCTTGTCACCCAGCAGCTCGGTGATCGTCTCCAGCAGCTCGTCGCGACCGCCGGGGACGAATCGTGCGTCGATCGCCGCGGTCGCCCGGCCCGGGATCACGTTGTGCTTGTAACCGGCCTGCAGCATGGTCGGGTTGGCGGTGTTCGACATGGTGGCACCGACCATCCGGGCGATGCTGCCGAGCCGGGCCAGGGTCTGCTCGGCCTCGGTCGGATCGAGCTCGATCTCGAACGCCTCCGACACCGCGGCCAGGAATGCCTGCTGGGCGGGGGTGATCCGGTGCGGCCAGTCGTGCGTCCCGATCCGGGCGACGGCCGCCGCCAGCTCGGTCACCGCGTTGTCGTCGTTGCGGAACGAGCCGTGCCCGGCCCGGCCGTCGGCGATCAGATCGAGCCAGGCCATCCCCTTCTCGGCGGTCTGGACCAGATACAGCCGCAGGTCGTCGCGGATGGTGAGCGAGAACCCGCCAACCTCGCCGACGGCCTCGGTGCAGCCGTCGAACAGCTCCGGATGGTTGTCCACCAGCCAGGTCGCGCCGAGCCCGCTGCCCGCCTCCTCGTCGGCGGTGAACGCCAGCCGGATCGGGCGCCGGGGTGCGATCCCGGCCCGGGCGCGGGCCCGGACGACGCTCAGCACCATCGCGTCGAAGTCCTTCATGTCGACCGCGCCGCGGCCCCAGACGCAGCCATCGGCGATCTCGCCTTCGAACGGCGGCTTGCTCCAGTCGTCGGCGTTGGCCGGCACCACGTCGAGGTGACCGTGGATCAGCAGCGGGCTCGCGTCGGGATCGACACCGTCCGGCGCCCAGTCGGCCACCAGCGACGTACGGCCGGGTTCGGACTCGAACAGCTCCGACTCGATCCCGACCTCGTCCAGCAGCCGGGCGACGTACTCGGCGGCCTTCCGCTCACCGGGTCCGGGCTGCGGCCCGAAGTTCGTGGTGTCGATCCGGATCAGGTCCCGGCAGAGCTCGACGACCTCGGCATCGGGTGCATGGCTGGTCTCAGGCTCGCTCACCGGGCCAGTCTTCCACTCCCGAGTTGTCGGAATCTCAGCGCGTTATAGCGTGCTGAGGTTCTGACAACTCGAGGAAGGACCCGGCATGCCCCGCTCCACCCGACGCTCCTGGCTGGTCTGGGGCGTCGGTGTGCTGGCGTACGCCGTCGCGGTCTTCCAGCGCACCTCGCTCAGCGTCGCGGCCGAGCCGGCGAAGGAGCGGTTCGCGATCGGCGCCGCGATGCTGTCGATCTTCGCGGTCGCCCAGCTGATCATGTACGCGGCGATGCAGATCCCGGTCGGGGTGCTGGTCGACCGGTTCGGCTCCCGGCTGGTGATCGCGGCCGGAGCGTTGGTGATGGCCGCCGGGCAGGCGCTGCTGGCGGTCACGTTCGATCCAGCGGGCGCGCTGGTCGCCCGGGTCTTGGTCGGCACCGGGGACGCGATGACGTTCATCTGCGTGCTGCGGTTGATCCCCGCCTGGTTCAGCGTCAGCCAGGTGCCGATCATCACCCAGCTGACCGGGTTGCTCGGTCAGGCCGGGCAGGTGGCCAGCACCATCCCGCTGGTGGCCGCGCTGGCCGGCCCCGGCTGGACGGCGACGTACCTCGGCGCGGCGTCGGTCGGCGTGCTGGTCGCGGTGCTGGTGCTGGCCGCCGTTCGCAACGTCCCGCCGGGTTCGACGGCACACGTCACCGTCGGCAGCTGGCGCCAGGCCGGCAACGACCTGATCGACTCGTTCAGGGCACCGGGCACCCGGCTCGGGCTGTGGGCGCACTTCACCACCCAGTTCTCCGGCATGGTGTTCGCGCTGCTCTGGGGCTATCCGTTCATGACGATCGGCCTCGGCTATCCGCCCGAGCTCGCCGGCGGCCTGCTCACCATGATGGTGCTGGCGGCGGTCGTGATCGGTCCGGTGCTCGGCCGGTTGACCGCCCAGTTCCCGCTGCGCCGGTCCAACCTCATCTTCGGCATCCTGATCGCCACCATCGGGATGTGGACGATCGTGCTGCTCTGGCCCGGCGCCGCGCCACTGCCGGTGTTCGTGGTGCTCATCCTGGTGCTGTCGGCATACGGGCCGGGGTCGGCGGTCGGCTTCGACTTCGCCCGCACCTTCAACCCCTCGACCAGGCTCGGCGCCGCCACCGGAATCGTCAACATGGGCGGCTTCGTCGCCTCCCTGACCACCATCTTCGTGATCGGCGTGGTCCTCGACCTGTTGGCCCGGGGCGGGGCGTACACGCTGACCGATTTCAAGATCGCCTTCTGCTTCCAGTACGTCGTCTGGGCCTTCGGCATCGTCAGCCTCCGCCGCACCCGCCGGCTGGCCCGGGCCCAGTTGGCTGCCGAGGGCACGTTGATCGACCCGCTCCCCCACGCCATCGCTCGGCGCTGGCGGCAGCGGCACTGAGTTCGGACCGGTCCGAGAAGTCGACTTGGCACCCGCGGCGGAGTTGCTATAGTTCTCTCCGCTGTCCAGCCGGTCTGGCAGCACCCACGTCCGGGTGGCGGAATAGGTAGACGCGCTAGCTTGAGGTGCTAGTGCCCCTTACAGGGCATGGGGGTTCAAGTCCCCCCTCGGACACGTCCCTTAACCCCCCTAATTTCTCCTGTCTCGCGCAAATCTGAGCTCAGCGACTCGGACAGGTCCAGCTCGGCGTGCAGAAGCCGGTCGGGATGATCCCAGGTCAGCCGAAGTCCTGTCTCCACAAAGAACTCCCGCAGCAGTTCGGGGCTGCGTTGCGGGGCCAGCAGGTGCCTGACCTGTCCACCGATGTCGTCGAAGAGCCGCTGGAGCCGTTCCTGCGACGGGGCCCGGGCCGGAGCGGTGATGAGGCTCAACTCGATCTGCGCGGCGGCCAGTTCCTCCTGGGCCTCGTTCATCGGCCCGACCAGGGCGGCCGGATTGGTGCCCAGCGCGATCGCCTGGCCGAAGCGGCGCAGCTTCGTCTCGGCGGCGGCGACGCGTTCGTGCAGCCGCTCGGTCTGCACGTCAACCAGCCGCGGCGCCGCTGCGGCTGCGAGCAGACCCGCCATCGCCTCGTCCCGCAGGTCGCCGTCGAACAGTTCGACCATCCAGGTGCGCACCTTGCCCAAGATCAACTCCTGGCCGACCGAGACCGATCTGGGATGACGCTCGGCCGCAGCGCTGCCGGGCGTCAGATCGCGGAGGCGGCAGCGGTAGCGCAGGCCCGAGGGTTCCGCGCTGCTCACATCGGAGCGGTTGACTTGCATCCGCCGCCCGCAGATCGAGCAGTAGACAAGTCCCTGAAGCGCGTGCGAGGTACCGCGGGTGCGGTTGCGACGCGACTTCGAGACCTGACTCACCGCGCCGCGGGCCGAGAGGACCTTGTTGGCCCGGGTGAACGTGACGACGTCCACGATCGCCTCATGGGTCTGTTCACGTGACCGGACCGGCTTGGCATCGGAACGGACCAGACGCGTTCGGTAGCCCCAGGTCGGATCTTCAGGGTCGATGAGCGTCTCGGTCTTCTTGAAGGTCCCCCAGACCTCGTAGCCGGTGTAGCGCGGGTTGGTGAGGATGGCACGCAGCGTCGGGACCTGCCACCCAGTCATGTCGCGGTGCGCGTTCCGGGCCGGATCGGCCGCCGACGGGCAGGGGACCTGCTCCTCGTTCAACGCTGCGACGATGGCCCGCAGGGACCGGCCGGCCAGCAGATCGGCGAAGATGCGCTCGACCACCGCCGCACGTTCCGGGTCCGGCACCAGCTTCTTCAGCTGGAAGCCTTCGGCGGCCTTGCGCGGGTTGGGATGCGGCGCATACCCGACGACCGTGTAGCCGTACGGCGGACGGCCGCCCTGGTAGCGGCCGTCGTTCTCCACCTGGACAGCCATCCCCAGCCGGACCCGCTCCTGCACACGCTGCCGTTCGCCCCGGCTCATGCCGCCGGTCAGCGTCATCAGCATGTAGTGGGTCGAGTTGCGCGGGTCGTAGCAGCCACCAAGCTCGGGCACCCACAGACTCACCCCGTGGTGCTCCAGCACCGGCGCCACCTCGGAGAACTGCGAGCCGAACCAGCATCGCTGGCCCTCACCGACGATGATGCCGTCGAATGGCCGGCTCGGTTGGTCCAGCGCGCGCATCAGGCGGCTCGCCTCACGCCGCCGCTTCCACGGCAGGACGCGCGACTGGCCGATATCGAAAAAGTCGGCCACGATCTCGCCGTCCGGCGCCGCTGTTCGCAGCAAATTCCGAGCGGCCAGCAACTGCCAGTCGTGCGACGTCTTCGGATCCTGCGCATCCTCGGTCGAGCAGCGACCGTAGAACGCCAACCGCAGCCGCTGCGAAGGTCCGGTTTCGTGATGATCGGCTGTACTCAGGTCGAAGTCTGCCCACGGGTCCACCGGCCCGGCGGACTCAGCGGTCATGACGCAATCCTGCCTCCAGTGCCTTCACCTTTCCCCGCCGCCTTCTCGGCGCGCGCCTCGGCGGCCGCCTCCTCCAGCAGTGCGAGCAGCGCCCGGTAGGCACGCGGGGTGAGCACAAGGGGCTGTGCGGGAGGAACGAATTCCACGTCGTCCGCTGAGCTTCTCGATCGGTTCGAGCCGTGCCGCGCGTCGCGAGTCATGGTTTGGTTGTGTGCGGCAGCCGACGCAACAGCGGCCACGCCCCGGAGGTCGGCCTGGCCGTGACGCGGTCGACCGGCCGATCGATCCGCGCACGTAGCCGGGCCGTCGGCTCCGCGGAGCCACAACACATCTCCCACACCCTCATTCTGGCCGCGGTTCCGCCTGCCGTCGAGGCTTCCCCCCCCCCGTTACCTTCCTGGCCCGGATACGTCGCGATCGCGCGGCTACCTCATCAGGTCGCGGCGGCCATTCCTCTCCCCGGAGAGACCCCACGCGCCGGCGACTCCGCCGCAGGGCTCACTGACCGGAATACGCGCGGGATGCTCCACCAGCGCCTAGACCCGGGGTCGCAATCGTCGTCCAGGAACCGCGTGACCAAACTCGCGTGGAATCGTTTCCCGAAGCCAGCACCAACAGCCTATGATCAAACTCTCCAAGTGCAGGACGACTGAGGAAAGATCATGGCCCAGCGCACACAACTCATTCTGATCGACGATCTCGACGGCAAGGAGATCGCCGCCGGCGGTCAGACGGTCGTGTTCACGTATCAGGGAACCGAGTACGCCATCGATCTCAACGACAAGAACGCCGGCAAGTTCGACCGAGTCCTTGCGCCCTACATCGCTGCGGCCCGGCAGACCGGCGGCCGGACGACGCGGCGCGCGCGCACCAGCGCCAAACCGACCGACAACGGCGCCATCCGCGAATGGGCGCGAGACAACGGCTATCAGGTCAGCGACCGCGGTCGCGTGAGCCGCGAGATCCGGGAGGCATACGCGGCGAGCTGACAAAATCCGCAGCCGGCTGTCACTGGTCGGCCGCCGCCGTCGAGCCGGGGATCGCTGGTCGCGGAACTCGGGGCGGGCAGACGAGACGGCACCGCCAGCTGATGCCCGCCTGAGCCCCGCACACCGGTGGGGCATGACGAGCTCCGACCAGCCACGCCAGCCGGCGGGCGCGCCCCGCTCCGCCGGTGGTCAGTGGAAGCCGACCTTCCGCCGCGAGGCCGACGTCGACCTGTCCGACGCCCGGGTCGGCGCCATCCGCGACGGCGAGCACGTGCCGGCGACCTACACCACCGAGCCGTCCTCGGGCGGGATCGGCGACTGGTGGGACACCCAGGCGTCGGTCGCGGAATGGGGTGGCGAAGGCGCCTCCTACCCGAAGCTGCCGGGCGACTGGACCCCGCACCGCACCCCCGGCCGGGCCGAGACCGGGCTGCGCCGCACCCACCGGATGACCTACACGGGCTGCGGCTTCCGGCTGCGGATGCCGTCGGCCACCTCGATCCGCTCGTTCGCCGCGCATACCCGCGGAGCGTTCGACATCCCGGTCGAGGCAGCCGACGCCGACGGTCACCGGATCACCGCCTGGGTCCGCGCCGTGCAGCACAGCCCGGGCGCCTGGTCGGTCTCGGGACTCGGCTTCGGCGGCGCCACCGACGCCCAGGTCTCGGAGGCGGTCGCGGCCGTGCTCGAGGCCCGGCGCCCCACCCTCGGTCTGCGGCAGGCCGGTGATCTGATCGAGAGGCACCGGCAGCGTCTCGCCGCCCACGGTCAGAGCCTGCGGGCGGTGCGGTCGAGCTGGATCGCGGCCGTCGCCTACTCCGACGTCGACCGGCTGTTGATCATGCAGACCCGCCCGCGCACCGACGCGGACGGCAACAGGCGGCCGGGACGTGTCTACGGGACGGTCGTGCCGCCGGGGGTCTTCGAGGAGCTGGCCGCCGGCGACGCGCCCGGGGCGGTGTACAACCGGCTGGTGAAGGGCCGGCCCGGCCAGCTGGTCCGGACCTGCCCGGCGTGCCATCGGACCTACGCGGTGGCCCGCACACACACCTGTCCCGCCGCCATCGAGCGCCTGGCCCGTCCCGTCGCCGAGGTCGATGAGACGTCCGGCCGCCGACAGGCCCTGCGCGGCATCCACCGGCGACGGGGCCGGCGCCGCGGCCCGCCCGGTACGGCGCACAGGCCATGACCCGCGGGCGTCCGAGCCGGAAGCTGATCGTGGCGGCGGGAGCCCGACAGCCGCTGCATGCGGCGCGTTACCGTGGGGCTGCCACGGCGAACGAACAAGCCGAGAGGATGTGCGGGCACCGGTGACCATAGGACAGCCGCAGCGCTCGCTGATCCACGGCGGGCGATCTGTCGTCGAGCCGGTGCCCGGGCGCCAGACTCGGCGACCGGCAACCGATCCGGACGTCCCATGAGCCCGAACACCGACCGCGACAGCCTGACCCCGGGACAAACGTCCTCGGATCCGGCCGTCGTCGATCCATCAGCGGACGTGGTGGCCATCTGGACGGGGGCGATGGCCGCTGCTCTGCAGACAGCGACCCGTCTGTCCCAAGAGGCGTTCGCCGCAAGGCTCGGCGTGGGTGTCCGGACGGTCGCGAAGTGGCACGCGAAACCTGAGGCCCGGCTGCGGCCCGCGACCAGCGAAATTCTCGACCGGGTGCTGATCGACGCCGACGAACCGACTCGCCGACGATTCGTCCTGTTGATCAGTTCACCGCCCACCCGGATCGATCGCCAACCGGACCGGATTCTCCCCGTCCACGCCTCGCCCGAGGCGGTCGTCGCAACCAGCCAGCAGCAATGGGAGGAGGTGCGCCGCTATCTGCGGGACCGTGGGATCGGGCTGGCCGCCCGCGCCGCCGACCTGTACCCGTGTGACCTCCGGGTCGGCGAACTGCCGGCACTCAGCCGGCCGTCGTGGATGCCGGACAAGCCGGTGCCGATCGAGTCCATCGACCTGAACTGGCGGGATCATGCGGCGGAACCCCGGTTCACCGGCCAGGAGGCCGAGGCGCGGCCCACCCTGCCGCTGCGCTCCCCCGGCAACGCTTTCGCCCGGTACAGCACGGCGATCCGCTACATCCGGCCGCCGGCCCTGTTCGAGAACCGGCACAGCTACCGCCTGCTGGACCTCGCCTGGCACGACGGCCGAGGGACGATGACCTTCGGTCTCTCCAGCTTCTTCGAGAAGCTCGACGTCGGCGAGCCGCTGAGCCACGAGGCGGCCCTCGCCGAGCTCGCCGGCGGGCTCGATTGGCCGTCGTTGCCGTTCCGTTCTCTGATCGGGGACCCGTTCGATCTGCAGCGCAGGCCGGTGAATCCGGGCATCAGCACACTGACCCTGCGACAGGACCGTGCCACCGGCCGGGCGAGCTTCTTCCTGCTTCAGCGGAACCCGGATCACGTCACCAACGGGCGGCACTACAGCCTCCTGCCGGCCGGCGAGTTCCAGCCGGCCAGCATCGCCGCCGACAGCATCGGCGAGGACTTGGATCTGTGGCGAAACATCGTCCGCGAGTACAGCGAGGAGCTGCTCGGCCAGCCCGAGCACGACGGAAGCAGCGGCGTCCCAGTCGACTACGCGACCTGGCCGTTCTACCGCGACATGACCGAGGCCAGGCGGGCGGGTCGGCTGCGTGTCTATGCTCTCGGCGTCGTGCTCGACGCCCTGAGCCTGAACTCCTCCATCGCCACCGCGGCCGTGTTCGAGGACGAAACCTTCGACCGGCTTTTCCGGGACATGGTCGCCGCGAATCCGGAGGGTGACGTGCTGGCCTCGCCCGACACCGACGACTTCGTCCAGGGGCACCCGTTCGTAGCAGAGACCGTCGAGTCGTTCACCACCGAGCGCCCGCTCGGACAGACAAGCGCAGCCTGCCTGGCACTCGCCTGGCAGCACCGGACGGCCTTGCTCGGTTAGTGTCATCCGCCAGTCGATGACTGACGGCCTCTGGTCGGTTCAGCCGAGTTCGGGTGCGGCCGCCAACCGCGCGCGGACGGCACGGCTGGCAGGCAGCGTGGCCTCGGTGGACGGGGTGGCGTCCAGCACCTCCGACCAGCGGCTGTCGCATACCCAGACCAGGTGGGTCATGTGCCGGGACAACATCACCGTCAGCCTGCCGAGGGAGGCGTTGTGGCCTTCGGCGGTGTCGGCGGCTATCAGCGGGTCGACCGCCACCACGACATGCCACTGGCCGCCCTGCAGCGCATCGGCGGTGCCGACCTTGAACATCCCGATCTTGAACGAGTCGAGGGTGGCGGCGAGCCGGGTGATCTGGGTCCGGTAGGCGGCGACCACGCAGATGTCGGACGCGGCCAGCGGGAAGTCGATCATGTCGCCGGCCGGTGTGCTGGCGTGCACGGTGCGTCCCACGTAGGAGCGGGCCGTGTCGGCGACGGCCCGCAGGTAGCCGGGATCGTTCCGATCGGCCACCGCCGGCACCTGGCGGCGCACGATCTCCGGCAGGCCGCCGTCGGCGGTGCGCAGCCCGGCGGGGTCGACGCCCGGCCGGTGCACGACGTGGCGCGGGGACCGGCCGCAGGCGACCGGGAAGTCGTACAGGGTGTTCAGCAGCTCGGTCGATGCCGGGCCCAGCCGGTAGGTGGTGCCCAGCTCGACCAGGATCGCGTCGGAGCGTTCCAGCAGCATCTCCGGTGCCCGGCGGGTCGGTGACGTGGGCTGCCGCGCCCACACCGAGTCGTCGACGGTGACCACGGGACCGATCTGGCCGGGGTCGCCGACGAGGACGACCTGCTTGGCGTCGCGCAGCGCGACTGCCATGTCGGAGAGGGTCGTCTGGTAGGCCTCGTCGACGATCACGACCTCAGTCGTCACCGGGTTGTGCAGCCCGGACGCGGACGCGACGGTGCGGACCGTCGCGTGGCGGGCGACCAGCTGGGTGAGCCTCGGCACCGACCAGTGGGTGGGGAACTCCTCCGGGCGGGAGACGCCGAACAGGCACACGTAACGGCTCTGCGGGCCGCAGTTGACCGACAACGCCTCCCCCACCCGTTCGGCCAGGTCGAACGCGGCATCGCGGGTCGGGGCCAGGATCGTGACCGACAGCTCGGTCCGGCTCAGCAGCAGGCAGACCAGCCGGGCGATCAGCGTCGACTTCCCGGATCCGGGCGCGGCCTTCACCACCGTCACCGGCCGACCGCTCCACACCTCGTACAGGCATCGGGCCAGTGGCGACCCCGGCGTCAGCGCGAGCGGGATCGGCGGCTCCTCCGGGACAGGGGCGGGCTTGGTGATGGCCTCCGGTTCGAGACCCAGGTCGGCGAGATTGGCGATGTCGATCATGACCTTGTCGTGTGCGGCGGCCCTTGAATCCCCGGCGCCGGTTGCCGACGGGGCTACGTCGCGGTCGGGTTGTCGATCACCACGGTCCGGACCCATCCGGGCGGCCTCGGCGGGTTCCTGCCGATCAGCACGGCGACGAGCGGGACCGGCGTCCGCTCAGCGGGCCAGGGCGTGTAACCGTCGGACATGACGAGCAGCACGTCGGGCCGGGGGCGCCGGTTCAGCGCGTGCGCGATGCCGACCCGCATGTCGGTGCCGCCCCGTCCGTGGATGCCGCCGAGCGCGCGGGCGGAGCGGTATTTCTGGCTGGACTGGACTGCCGCGTCGACCTCGGTCACGGTCAGCGCGTCGTCGCGGCAGCCGAGTCTGCGGGCGATCGCCTCGATCTCGGACCGGCAGGCCATCACCTCCGCCACGACCATGGAGCCGGACGTGTCGACGACGACCTCGATGATCGGCTTCGGCGCGACCCAGCCCGGCCGGATCAGCTTGCGGGCCGGCCCGCCGCCGAGCGGGCGGAGGGTGATGTTGTCGCGTCGGCGGGAGCGGCGCAGGTAGGACTGGTCGACCTGCCCAGCGGCGAACAGGTAGGCGGCGCGGACGTGGGCGGCGAGCAGCCGCTGCCAGGGGGTCCGGCTCGGCGCCAGCAACGCCTGCGCCGCCTCCACCATCGTCCCAGGCGCGGCGCCCCGCGACTTCACGATCTGCTCGGCGGTCTCCACCAGGATCGTCATCGCCTCGATCGGAGTGATCGGCGAACCGGATTCGTCGTCGTCGCCGAACTCGCACGGCGCGGGCAGATTCCCCGACCCCGATCCGCAGCCCTGGTACGGCCGCTGCCCGTCCTGGCCGGTACCGCCAGGCGCTGGGGACGACGGCTGTGGCCCGGTTCCGCCGGGCGATCCTCCGGCTGCGGGCTGGTCCGCGGCACCGCCCTGGGGCTGCCGCCCGCCGCGACCGCCGGCCCGGGCCTGCTGTTCGCGGATCTTCTTCATCAGCACGCCGTAGTAGAACTGCGGTGTCTGGTTGGTCGGGGCGCCGATCCTGGCCGGAGTGACGCCGATCTTGGCGAGCTCGGCGCAGCCCGCGGCCTCCAGGTCGTCGTTCCAGGCCGAGTCCGCGGCGGCGTTCCAGATCTCCGCATCCTGCGGGGTCCGGACGCCGAGCTCGTCCGCGATCCGGGCGTGCTCGCCGACCAGGTGGCCGCACTCGTGCAGCAGCGACTCCGCGCCGAGCTGTACCGACTCGTTCGCGATGCAGTGGTCGAAGTCGATGTAGAGCCGCCACCGCTTGTCCACCGCGAAGGTGCCCAGACCGGGCGCATCCCACACGTCCAGCCGGAGAAGGATCGTCGACAGGTACGGCATCATCTCCAGGGCGAGCGCACGCCAGGTCGCGAGCACCGACAGGTGCGGGGCGGTGGGCCGGCGGACAGATGCTCTGGTCAAGGTCGTCACGTATCACCCGTGTGCGGACTGACCGGATCGAACGACAGCGGCCGGTGCGACGCGCAGGTCCGGAACCGGTCGCGGGCCGACCCGGTTCGGGGTGCCGCCGCACACGGGACGGGCATGACGTCCGTCGTTCCAGACCTGACCGAGACCTCCACCCGTCCCGACTCAGCCCCCAGCCGGTATTCGACGCCGCGCCGCCAGCCATCCACCAGCGCTGCACCCATCCCCGCCGGCCGGGCGGGGGTCACCGGTGTTGCCGAGTACGACCGGGTGATGCGGCAGCGGGCCGCCGACGCGCGCGACGTGATCATCCGCTCCGGCTTCGCGGCGCCGTGCGACCGGCCCCGGCAGCTGGTGTTCACCGACTCCAGTGGACGGGTGAAGGTCGTCGACCTCGCCGGCGACATGGCTCCCCTGCAGGCCCGGTCGGCCGGGACGGTGATCGACCTGCTGGAGGCCCAGCTCCCCGTGCCGGGCCGACCGGATCTGACCCGTCCCCTGCCGGTGCTGTTCGCCGACGACGCCACCGTCCGGCAGGTGATCGCCGGTTTCCGCCGTGCCGCCGACCGCAGCGAGGCGGAACGCCGCCGCTACGTGTCGGCCGCCAACCGGCTCACCCTGGTCGCCTCGATGAGGTTCTCGGTGCTGCGTCCCGTCCTGACCAGCACGCTGGCCCACCGGTTCTGGCTCGCCGAGCGGCACAGCCCGCGCCGCTGGCAGGACTGGGCGACCGCCTGGTCGGGCACCGCCCGCGTCGCCCGCACCGCCGGCCAGGCCGAGCTGCTCACCGCCCTGGTCGGCCTCGCGTTCGACCACGGCGGCGATCGTGCCCTGCCGGACGAGCTGCGCACCACCCTGGCCGTCAAGGAGGCCATGGCCTGGGCCCGGGCCGCGTCGTCGCACGCCACCCACACCCACAGCGCCTACCGGGCCGTCACCGCCTTCGAGGCCGCCTGGGCGGAGGCGACCATGGCCGACCCCTGCCTGGCCGAACGAAACACACTGTCCGGCGACATCGCCGTCGGCCGGGTCGACCAGATCGCCACCAAGGTCCGGCTGGTGCTCGACAACACGCCCCGCTTCAACGAGTCGGCGCTGTGGGCCGTGATCGACGGGACCCGACACAAGGTGAACCGGGACGCCATGCTCGCCGGGGACGACAACACACTCTCGATCCTGCTGCAGGTGCCGCCGCGAGCCGCCGGCGCGTTCCGGGAGGCCCGGCAGAACCGGTCGACCGTCGCGCTCTACCCGCAGCGGTTCGCCATGCCCGCCGCCACGCCGGCCGCCGACAACACCTGGCTGAACGAACCGCGCGCAGAATGGACGCGCCGGGACGTGCCCGCCGACGTGCTGCTCGCCGGGACGCCGATCGGCGGCTGACGTGTACCCGCCTTTCGTGCCGCAACGGCCGACTGAGCACCCCGCCGACGCCTGCGCGGCGCCGGGCGCCGGGCGCAACTCGACAGGGTGCGCGCCCCGCGTAAGGACTGAAAGAGTGCCGTTCCGCAGGCACCTACACATCGGGCCAAGGCTGGCGTCCTCGCCCGCATGATCGGCCCCGCCGGCACGCTGCTGAACCGGCAGGGCCTGGGAGAACGCGGTGAGCCTAGGATTCCCGTTCTCGTCACACCACGGTGACATCAACCCGTTACCGAGGATGTGGACGCTGGGCGGGAGTACGTGGTCGGATCCGGCTGGAGAACATCACACCGACTTGTCGAAAGCATGCAGCCGGTTGCGCGGGTACTCCGCGTCAAAGCTGTCGTCCGTCTTGCCGCAGACCACGCAAGCTCAAGGCGCCTCGATCCGCTCGGCGTGCACCGCGCTCCGTGTCCTCGGGCACTGCGGTCGGGTCCTCGCTGCTCACCTTGGTCAGTGAAGGCCTGCCTTCAACGCAATTATCAACAGTCCAAGGAACGCACCGATCGCGGCGCTCCCGATACTTTGGGCGGTCCCGAGTCCACCACGTCGGGCTGCGACGAAGCTGTACACGGTCAGTAGGACCATGCAGGCGATGACGGCACACCAGGCGGCGGTTAGGACGGTGCCGCCCATCAGCTGGACGAGGACCAGGATCACGGCCGGTACGACGGCCGCAGCGAGGATGGGCCATGTCTCGGCAACAGACTCCGACAATGCGGCCATCGGATGCTTGTGGTGCTTGACCGCGTCGCCGAGGGTCCTTGCGTGCACATGGGCCAGCCAGTAGATGAAGGCGGTACCGAAAACGGTCACGAGGAGCCGGGTCTCTTCGAAATGCCCAGCCGACGCAGCTATGGCTGCAGCGGACACGACAGTTCCGGTGATCATACCTTCGCTGTTGATCATGCCTAGCGGGTCGCGCGCAATCTTGACCCGACGCTTAGGCTCACTCTGGTTGCTGGTCACCGCTGCACTCACCCGACCCAACGCTCTGGACGACCCCGTGAAGCATCCCACATCATGATTTCCTCCGGTACCTCACTACTTCCAGTTGTTGGAGGTCGTCCTGCAGACAGACCATGGTTCCGGTCAGCCAGGGCAAAGCCGAGCTAGGCGGCTGCTCACCGCGGCGCAGGACCTGGCCGGCCCGTCCACGTAGGCGACCGGTCGTCGGTGCCGTTGGCGAGCGTTGGTGTGCAGTTGAAGTGTGCGCGGATAGATTTGGCGGCATGACGGGCGACATCCGAGCTGGCGATCGCAGAGCCGATGACGGATTGGTACTCCCCCGCATCATGCCCGAACTGCTGTATGGGGCGCTCGTCTCGGCATCCGTCCTGGCCGTGTCGAGTGTGGACGGCCCGACCAGCAGGCACGTGGCCACGACCATCGTGCTCGTCGTGGCCATCTACTGGCTTGCTCACGTCTACAGGGATGCCAGCGGGGTCGGGGACGAGGATCGGGAGGGCTCGACGCCCGACCGGGTCCGGCGCGCACTCCGGACGAACAACCCAATTCTGATTGGCTCGCTAGGGCCGATCCTCATGTTCACGGTCGGGCTAATGCTAGGCCTGAGCGTCCCTGCCTCGGTCTGGTTCGCGTTGGTATACACGGCCGCACTACTGGCCGGCGCGTCAGCATACGCGGCTCATCAGGCCGGCATCCGGGGCCGGGCGTTGGCGATCCAGATGATCATCGGCGGCTCCTTCGGCCTGCCAATGATCGTCCTTCACTACCTCCTCCACTAACCGCCCAGCACGTAGTTGGAGATCGCGACCGGGAAGGTCACCGGGTTGTGCAAACAACGGCACCGCCACCAGGAGTTCCTGGCGTTCCTCAAGCATGTCGCCCGCGCCTTACCCCGAGGTGGAGTTGCACCTGGTGATGGACAACTACGCCACCCACAAACGCGTCGAGGTCCGCGACTGGCTCGCCGCGAACCCGCGGATCCACGTGCACTTCACCCCGACCTCCGGATCCTGGCTGAACCTGGTCGAGGTCTGGTTCGGGATCATCGAACGCCAAGCGATCCGCCGCGGCACCTTCCGCTCCGTCCGCGAACTGACCGGCAAGATCCGCGACTTCATCAACGGCTGGAACAACCGCCGACACCCCTTCATCTGGACCAAGACACCAAACCAGATCCTCACCAAAATCGAACGTAAGAAGACTTCACTAACACGCCACTAGTGGGTGGCGCTCTCCTGGAGGTCGTCGTCATCGTGGAGGTGGTTCCGGGAGATCTTGTCCGCTCGAGTGACGGTCTTCTCGACCTCGTCGACCCACTGCTCGTCGAAGACCACCACGATGCCTGACCCGCCGACCGGCACGGCCCACTCGACGTCGGACCTGATCTGGCGCTTGATCACCCGATCGATGACCGAACCGGTACCGGCACCGACGCCCGCCCCGACTGCAGCCGACACCAGCAGCGCCGGCGGAAAGATCAGACCGACCAGGGCGCCACCGACGCCCCCGACCACAGCGCCGATGCCGGGTTCATTCGTGGTGTCCTTGACATGGAGCTTGCCGTCGCTGTCACGCGTCACCAGGGCCAGTGCCCCCACCTTGATCACGTCGTCCGCTGCGAGCTTCTTGAGCGCGTTCCAGTCCTCTTCCGCCGTGCTGGGGTCGCTGTAGGCGGCCACATACAGATCCTCTGCGGCGCCGTTCTTGTCAGTCATCTGATTCCCTTTCATTGTCTCCCGCAGCTGGCGGGCAGTCAGATATGTCACACACTCCGAACACCAGGTGGGGTCGGACCATGTCGCTCGTTGTCCTGAGCGGCGACGTACGTGATGGCAGTCCGTCCGCTGAGTGGACAGGACGACCGAGGGCCCCACGCCAGTGCGTAGCTGCTCCGTAGCAGGTGTTGATCATGCGTCGGTCACATCCGGTCGTCGAACCAGCCACCGGACCAGGCCGTCGATCAGGCGAGCGCCTTGGCTTTCAGCTGGTCGAACTCGGCCGGTGTGATCGAACCGTTGTCGAGCAGGCTCTTGGCAGAGGCAATCTGATCCGCCGGGCTCGAAGGGCCGGCCACCGACTTGATGTACTCATCCGTCGCAGCCCGAGCCTCCCGGACCGCACCGGCCTGACGCTCGGCCATCCCGCGACCCCGCACGATCAGATAGATCAACATGACGAGGAACGGAACAAAGATCAACCCGATCGTCCACAATGCTTTCGCACCCCCGCCGAGTTCACGATCGCGGAACAGATCGCCGAAGATCTGGAACAACACCATCAGGTACATCACGAACAGGAAGCTCCAGATCAGGAGCCAAAAGAAGTCCGAAAAACTCATCGAGCGCCTTCCGCTGATACGACATTTCACCGCCCCGGCCACATCACCGACGGCCGGGGCGCAAACGCTAGCCGATGCCGCCCTGGCTCGGCGCCGATGCCGCACAAAATGGGACGCAAGCGAGCGGCCAGCAGAACGGACCCAGAACCGTGGGGTAATCGGCCGCCGCTGGTTGGTGGGATGTTCATCTGTTGTTGCCAGCCACGGGGTCGACACCCCCGGCTGATGAGGAGTTGGGTTGTTGCCGCGCCCCGGGGCTCCGGCCCCGGGGGCGTCCACATGCCGGCAGCCGCAGTGCGTTTGGACCGTGCAGAGTCGGCGGGCGGGTGGACGGAGGTCGATGTGCGAGGAGGGTCGCGCCGGCGTTCACGACGAGGTGGCGCCACCGCCCCGACGCGACCGGGTGACGAAATCCGTCAGTAAATGTTGCGAAACGTTCGAGGAGCGCTGTCGCCGTGACCATGTCTGGGTCGAGTTCTCTTGATTCTGGTGCAGGCATGACTGCCGAGCACCGCCGGCTGGCGGAGGCGACCGCGCGGGCCGAGGATGACCTGACCGGCGCCAACCCCTGGTACGAGTGGGGTCCCTACCTCTCCGAACGTGCGTGGGGGACGGTTCGGGAGGACTACAGCGACAGTGGCGATGCCTGGAGCTCATTCCCCCACGACCACGCGCGGTCCCGTGCCTACCGGTGGAACGAAGACGGGATGGCCGGCATCTCTGAAATCGGGCACGACCTGTGTTTGGCGGTGGCACTCTGGAACGGTGTCGACCCGATCCTCAAGGAGCGGATGTTCGGCCTGACCGGCCCGGAGGGCAACCACGGCGAGGACGTCAACGAGTACTGGTGGTACATCGATGGCCTGCCCTCGCATGCTTGGCTGCGCTGGCGCTACCACTACCCGCAGGCGGCGTTCCCGTACCAGCGGCTGGTGGAGGAGAACTCCCGACGCTCCCACGATGACCCCGAGTTCGAACTGATGGACACCGGCGTGTTCGACGACGACCGGTATTGGGTGGTCGAAACCTCCTATGCCAAGGCGTCGCCGACCGAAGTGCTCGCCCGGATCACGGTGGAGAACCATGGACCTGAGGAGGCAAGCCTGACCGAGCGGTGATGGTCGGGTCTTGGTCTGGCAGCAGCAGGAATCATCAGACCCGGCCGGACCCGCGGCTGTTTACCGCAAAGAGGTTGGCCAGGACGCCGTCCAGATCATCCGCTACCCCAGCGCGTCACGAGCAAGTGGCTTCGCCATCTCTAGAGACGGGTCCCGCCTCGCCTACACCCAAGCCGAAGGAACCTTCGTGCGTTGAACTGACCGAATCCCCTGCGTTTCGTGACCCGATCGAGCGGCGCCTGGTCCCGCGCCGACCGCGGCTCCGACCGCGCCTTGGCGATCAGGGACTGCGGAAAGAGGAGACGACCAGTGCGCAACCGACGGCCCCGATGGCGGCTCCGATGCCGGTCTCGGGGGTGATGTCCACGACGTGAATATTCCCGTCGGCGTCGCGGTTCACCAGGGCCAAACTTCGACCTTGATCACATCATCGGCGGCGAGCCGCCTCAGGGCATTCCAGTCTTCCGCCGATCGCGGGGTTTCCACCACCCTCTCGCCGAGGCGCCGGGTGCGCCCCTAACCGGGTAGTCGTGCCGCGGCCTCCGGTTTCATCACACGACACCCGGAACGGTTCCGTCGGCGCCGTGTTCGACGGTCGGCTACCCTCGATGAACCTGTCCCCTGGCCCGCTGCCCTCCCGCCGGCAGAAGCCGGCGGACGGATTGGACAGAACCGGCAGCAAGGCGGTGAACCACGGGCCGGCCGTTCCGCTGTCAGCACGTCAGCGACCCGATCAGACGGTCGGTCGCGAAGCTCGTCGACGGACTGGTCGGGGCCTCCGACGAGCGTTAGCCACGCCGAGTTGGCGTCGACTTGGTATGGCGGTTGATCCGTGCGGCCCTACCGCTCGCTCGCCAGGCAGCGATGGTGCGGGTGATGTAGGTCTGGACGCTGGCGGTGACGTCGGTCGAGGGGTCGAGAAGCCATTGCAACCCGATGCCGTCGAGTACGGCGGTGACAAGGCGCACCTCGAGGTCGATCTGGTCGGCGGTGAGCGGAGCTACGTCGCCGGCGTCGACCGCTCGCTGTAGATGTGCGGCGAGGGTGGCGAACTGGTTGGCGTATCGCCGCTGGATGAAGGCGTGGACGGGATGGGTCGGGCTGGAGGCCTCGGCGGCCATCGTGGTGAACAGCTCCTGCAGCCCGCGGTTCCCCGAAGCGGCGGTCGTGGCCTGCGGCAGCCGACGGAAGTAGTCCAAACCCGAGACGTCGCTGAGGCCGTTCTCGAACGCCCGCCGGTCCCACTCTTCTAGCACGGCTGTCAGCAAGCCCTCCTTGCTGCCGAAGTGCTGCAGCAGAGTGGCGTGGGAGACGCCGACCCGGTCAGCGATGGTGCGGATCGAGCCGCCCGCGTATCCGAGTTCGCCGAAGACCTCAATGGCGACGGCGACGATCTGTTCGCGCCGCCGGATCCCGGTGCGGTACGGGCCCCGCGGAGTTCCTGTGCTCGGCATGACCTCAGCCTCCCATTCATCGCTTTGACGAAAAACTACCACTCGGTTAGTGTTCTTTGGGAGAGCCCCAGCTGAAGGAGCAGACAGCGATGAACCCGACCTACGACTTCACCGGCCAGGTTGCCCTGGTCACCGGTGCCAGTTCCGGCATGGGACTGGCCACCGCTCGGGCCTTCGCCGAAGCTGGCGCCTCCGTGGTCTTGGCCGACAGCAACCGGGCCGCATTGACGTCGGCCGCCGACGCGCTGGCCGGCGCCGGCCATCAAATCCTGGCGGTGCGCTGCGATGTCGCCGCCGAAGACCAGGTGGCTGCGATGGTTGCCGCCACCGTGTACCGATTCGGCCGACTCGACATGGCGTTCAACAACGCCGGCATCCAGCTCTCTGTCTGCGACGCCGCGGACGAGCCGGCGGAGGCGTTCGACCGGGTGACCGCGATCAACCTGCGCGGTGTGTGGGCCTGCATGAAGCACGAACTGAAGGTGATGCGCAGCCAGGGCAGCGGTGCGATCGTGAACTGCTCCTCCCTGGGCGGGCTGGTCGGCAGCCCGGGCCGGGCCGCCTACCACGCCACCAAGCACGGCGTTCTCGGCCTGACCAGCAGCGCCGCTGGAGTACGCGCCGCGTGGAGTGCGGATCAACGCTGTCTGTCCCGGCACCATCGCCACCCCGATGGTCGCCGACATGCTCGCCACCGGTGAGCTTAACCTCGACCAGGCGCTGGCAGATCAGCCGATCAATCGGCTCGGCGAAGCCGAGGAGATCGCCGCCGCGGTGCTGTGGCTGTGCAGCCCCGGCGCCAGCTTCGTCATCGTCGTCGCCCTCCCCGTCGACGGTGGCTACACCGCCCATTGACCACGAAACCACCATCAACCCGCACGACAAAGGAACCTTCGTGAAGTACTCCGTTCTCGGCGCAACCGGTGTGCGGGTGTCCCGGATCTGTCTCGGCACCGCTACCTTCGGGGTCGCGCCGACCGCACAGGATGCCGACCAGGTCGTCGGCGCCGCCCTCGATGCCGGCATCAACTTCGTCGACACCGCCGACGTGTACGGCAACATGCCGGTCTTCGACCGGCCCGGCGCCCCCGCCGCCACCGACCGGGAACCCGCCGAGCAGATCCTCGGCCGCGCCCTCCGCGGCCGCCGCGACGAGATGGTGATCGCCACCAAGTCCAACGGCATCGTCGGGCACAACATCAACGACCGCGGACTGTCCCGCCGCCACATCATCCGTCAGGTCGAGACCAGCCTGCGGCGGCTGGACACCGACTACATCGACCTTTACTACGCCCACGACCCCGACCCCCACACACCGCTGGAGCAGACCCTCGCTGCTTACGACGACCTGATCCGGCAGGGCAAGATCCGCTACGTCGGCCTGTCGAACCATCCCGCCTGGCAGCTGATCCAGGCCCTGTGGATCGCCGACGACCGCCGCCTTCAGGCACCGGTCGCTGCCCAGGTGAAGTACAGCCTGCTGGACTGGGCCGCCGAGCGAGAACTCGGCCCGGCTAGTGACCGGTTCGGCGTTTCGATCGTGCCCTACGCGCCGCTGCACGGCGGCTTGCTGGCCGATCTGGGGGTGCTCGACCGCGCGGTCTCCGGCGACCAACGCTTCCAAGGCGCCGGCTTCACCCCGACCGAGATCGCCATCGCGCGTGAGGTCGACCGGCTCGCCCGCGAGTGGGGGCTGAAGCCGTACCAGGTGTCCTTGGCCTGGCTGCTGTCCCGGCCCGCGGTCGCCTCCGCCATCGTCGGCGCCGAAACCGTCGACGAGCTGCACGCCAACGCCACCGCCGCCGACGTGCACCTGGAGCCAGCACAGCTGGACGCACTCACCGCCTTGGCCGACCAACCGCCGGCATACCAACACCGCGCCGGCGACGGCCCTGAGCGGCCCTCCGCCACCGACGCGCCCACAACCGACTGAAGGCTGGAAGACACCCCGCCCGACGCGGCGGCGACCCTTTGCCGCCACGTGCGAGACGATCCCTCCGCACCCACAGCTAGTCGCCATCCTGTCCGCCATGCACGGCCGGGCCGCCCTGACTCGGGACCTTTGAGCCCGCTCCACAGACGGGAAGCGTGTCCGGGCTTCGTTGTCGTGACATGTTGGCACAGAATGTTGATCATCATGGTTCGAAGCCCGCATGCACGGCACATACCTCGCTTCTCGAGAGCCCCGCGAGCCTCTGCCGCCCCGACGGCTCTCGCTACCAAATCAGATGTCGAAGACCACGACGCGCTCGGCGGCCCTTCTGATCGCCTCGGCAACCGGGCGATGCACCGGATGATCCAGGTAGGCATCCCGGTCGTCTGCGGTGGCGAATGTAACGACGAACCCAAAGTCGAATCCCTCTACCAGCCCTTCGGTACTTGAGGAATGTCCTTCCACCACGGACCGCACGCCGCGGATCGTATCGACAAAACCGCGAATGGCTGGCCGGACACTGTCCTCAGCGACCCACTGGCTCCCACTCTTCCAGGACACGAGGACGACATGGCTGATTGCAGTCACCACCCGAGCGTACGGCGATCAGTGTTGACAACGAACTCACCGTCGGTCCAGCTCCGGATGGAGACCGGCGCGTCCACGATCTGCGGCGGGCTGATTGGGTCACCGCGTGCGTGGGTATCGACCATCTCACGTCCAGACCGTTCGGCGGCCTGAGACAGACGCATCGGTGAGAGGACCGCTGCCGTGACTGACATCAGCGACCGGGACCGCGACATCCACGGCAAGGCCCGCAATGCCCGCCCCCGGGACCAGCTGGGCCGTCCCCTGCCCCGTGGACAGATTGGGGTGCCACCCTGGCCAGAGAACTTGACACTCACCCCGGAAAAGTCCTTGTCCACCGCCCAGGCTCTTCTCGATCGCGGCCGCCCATTTCAGGCACACGAGGTCTTGGAGACCGCCTGGAAATCAGCTCCCGCTGCCGACCGCGGACTCTGGAAAGGACTAGCCCAACTGGCAGTCGGCGTTACACACGCCGCACGCGGGAACCTTCCTGGCGCCGACGCCTTGCTCCGGCGAGGGCGAGAAGCCCTTCGCTCCTATCAGGACAGCGCGCCGCACCACATCGACGCATCCGGCCTGAGCGAGTGGGCAACAAGGTCGCTGCAACGGGTCGCGGCCGCCGACGATCATCCGATCATCATCAGCGCACCTCGGCTATGTCGAACCAACACCCCGGACCAGCTGTGAGCAACCCGAGCGTGTGAAGACTCGACCAGAGGACCCCGACCCGACCAGACGGATGGCCGTCGCCTAACGTCCGCGGCGTGCAAGCGCGACCAGCCCGGCCCGCCTACTCACGCCTCTACATGGCCGGCCACTACCGCAGCGACCTCGTCACCGGCTGACACGAAGTTCACCGGCGCCAGCACGGCAGCTACGGCCCAGCCTGGCAGCCACTGCATCGCGAACAGAAATGCCGCGAAGCAGACCATGGACCACGTACCTACCGGAACTTCGCCCACGAGCGCCGCGACCGGCGCCGCAAGTGCGACTACCACCAAACCGAGCCACGGCAGTCGGTAACCGGCAGCAATCCCGATCAGGACCAGGAGCGGAGGGACGAAACCCAGCCACGACTGGCCCGACCTGATCAGACTCGCGGCCACTACTCCGGCTGCCAGCACGACGATGACCAGCACCGCGACCTCGCAGATGGCGGGCACCAGCCGCCACAGCGACGGCCATCGCCGCCGCCGCTCCTCCGGTCTGCGGCTCATCTGTCCGATCCTCGCACTCCCAGGTGACGCCGCCTGCTACTGCGTCTGTTGTAGATGCGCCGATCCGCCGGGACGACGCGTCCCCAACCCCACCGCAGAAAGATGGCCATATCAATCCCGCCGGCCCGTACCGGCACAATCGACAAGGAGCACCACCATGACGAGCCAGACCTCCACCGGGTACGAGTACATGACGGTCCGCGCACCGCAGCAGCTCGCACCCCTCTACCGAGACGCCTACCGCAACTTCGGCTGGAGCCTTGAGAAGGTCCAGCAGCGCCCGCCGATCCGGCCATTTCCCTTGCTCCCTGCCATCCGCTCCAACACCGCGACACTGTCGTTCCGGCGTGACCGCGCCCTCACCAACACGGCCATGGTTGGTGAGTTTCAGCGCACGGCCGACGCCTCCCTCGATGCGGTGGTACGGATGGAGCGGTCCAAGAAGACCATCCCCATCGGCGTCGCCACCGTGCTGGCCGCGGTTGGCACGGCGCTGTTGGCCACCTGTCTGCTGCTCGGCGCCACTGCCGCTTTGCCCATCATCATCGGCGTCTTCGGCCTGGTGTTCTGGGGCACCGCGGCCATCGCCTACTTCGCCCTCAAGTCCGCGCGAACCCGGCAGCTCGAACCAAGCATCCTCGCTGAACAGGCCCGCGTTTTCGACGCCGGACAGCAGGCGGCTCAGCTGATCAACTCGTCGCGCTGACCCCTGTAGGTCGGCTGTGGCTCCTCGCGCGAGCGGCGCCGCGGCTGCACCACCGGGCGTGACGGGGCTACCTCGCGACCAAGAGACCACCTCCTGTGTCGTGAACCACAGTCCACTCCCCCGGGCCGCGCCTGGCCGAGCCGACGACCCAAGCCACGATCAGGGCCGGCAGACGGGTTGGGCGGCAGGCCGGGCGATCATGAACCGATCAGCATCGTCGACGTCTGCGTCGCTGCCCTCGTGGCAGACCCTCGACGGGAACACTTGATCGACCACCTCGGTGGATAGTCGGTCATGGCCTTGGCGACGGGCTGTGTCGCCGCCAGGATGGCCGGTTCGAGTCCAGCGCTCAGGCCGGGCAGCCGCACCGAGACCGGCGTTACCGTCGGCGCTGCAAGGTCGTCACGACGAACGGCCAGGTCAACACCAGCAGCTTCGTGGTGATACCGGTGGCGACCGTTCCCGCAGGCGAGACAGCGGCTCTCTTGAACTCAGTCGTCACGAATCCGCTGCCGCTACCGAGCACTCGGTCGAGCACACGGTCAGGCAGGATTGGGACGAGCCGTGTCCGAAGGGCACGGCGGAACGGTCATCGACCATCCCGACGTCCCTCCGTGGTGGACTTCTTTGAGATGGCGATCGCGGGGGGGCAGCGTCACTCTCCTGACCCCGTGACCCCGGTCGGCCGCACCGGCGAGCTCATGGCACATGACTATGACACCCCGGACTAGCCGGATCAATAGTTATTCGCCGATTTCCCTAAACTTTCTGCCAGACTCCATCGCGTCCGGAATTGCGGTTGATAAAAGACATTCTACCGGATCTAGATGCGCTTTGTCACCGAAATTCGCCGGCTTCTTCACCGCGTCGTATTCCGCTGGTCCGAAGAGTTGGTTTCGCGATAGAATAGTCCTTAATACGGGCGACTGTGGTGGGAAGTCCGGTCATGCCGCGACTGCAGGCCGGCGCACCTTTGGCTGGAACACACCTCTCGCAATTCCCGCACCGTGCCGGCGCTCGCCACCACTACGAGCTCGACTTGCTGCATTGTCAGCCCGCGTTGCGGCTGGCCAATCGTCCATGACAACGCGCTGAACGTGGCGGAGCGCCAGGGCTTCTGGCGTTGCTGGGCCGTCTCTTCGACGACGCGGAGCACGTCACCAGACCGGCCGTTCAACGGCTCAGGGGTGACGTTGATGCTGGACGCGGTCCGGGCGTGCCTTCTACGATCCAGCACGAGTGGCGTGGCCGAGCCCGGCCGAGACAAACGAATTTAGCCCGTCGACCGAGGCGAAACGGGCCCGGTCGCCACAGTCGAACCTGCGGCTCTACCGGACGGGGCCGCCGTCAGCTCGCATCAACGTTAGTCCTGGAGCGGCTGCATCCGGTGGACGGTCGGCACGCCTCCCTCGATCACGACGTCTGCTCGGCTCCATGTCGATGCCGTGCTCGCGGACGCCCCAACTTCCCCTGCCGAGGCCAGCGTTCGTCCCGGACGGTCGACCCATCCGTGATGGTTCGGACGGTCGGCAACGACGAACTAGGCTGACGCGTTGCGTGACTTCGGGCACCGGTCAATGATGAGAAGTTGACGTGGCGTTGTGCGGGTTCTGTTTTCGAACCACCCGTGCCTCCCGGAGAGGGGCAATCGGATGAGGAAGCTTGGGCTCGTCATGGGTGTAGTGTTCGCGCTGCTCTGGGGGTCGATGACTTCGGCGTCTGCGGCGACGCCGGGCGCGCTCAGCCCGGCGGATGCCTCGGCCAGGTGTGCGGCCTTCTTCGGCGTAGCACCGGGGCCCGACCCTGAACCCTTGTCCGCTTGTCAGTGGGACATGCGTGCCATCGGGGCCGGGGCGGCGTCGTACGCCAACGCTACCGGAGCAGGTGTCCGCGTCGGGGTGATCGACGCCGGCGTCGACCCGACCCATCCCGATCTGGCCGGCGCCATCGACATTGCCCGGTCCTGCTCGTTCATCTTCTCGACCACACCGACGGCCGACCCACGCGAGATCGCTAACGGCGACTGCCGCAACAAGGCCGCGATACGGGATCTGAACGGGCACGGCACCCATGTGGCCACCACGATCGCCGGCCGGGTCAATGGTGTCGGCATCGCCGGCGTGGCGCCCAAGGCCCGGATCGTGGCGATCAAGGCCTGCACCATCGCAGGGTTCTGCTCCGCCGACTCGGTGGCCGCCGCATTGCGCTATGCCGGGGACCTGCGTCTCGACGTCGTCAACCTGAGCTTGTTCGCCGACCCGTACCTCTACTACTGCGGCAACGACGCGCAGCAGAAGGCGATCCTGAAGGATCTGCAGGACGCCTCGCGGTACGCGCAACAGCGTGGGGTTGTGATGGTGGCGTCGGCCGGAAACGAGGCTCAGGACCTGGGCCACCCGACGACCGATGAGGTCAGTCCGGACTGGCCGCCGGACACGGCGATCACGCGGGTGGTGCACAACAACTGCCGGGTCGCGCCGGCCGAACTGCCTGGTGTGGTCACGGTGTCGTCGGTTGGCGTGACCACCCTGGCGTTCTATTCCAACACCGGCGGTCCGACCGTGGATGTGGCCGCGCCGGGTGGCGACGCGGAACAGACGTCCGGGGAAACCTACGGACGTATTCTGGCCGGCTGGTCAAGCACGGACGACACCGGTTTCTGGGACTTCCTGGTATCCGACGGCCGCGGGGTTGAGGACGTCAACGGTGGCCGCTGGGTCTGGATCGGCGGAACGTCTATGGCCGCGCCCCACGTTGCCGGTGTGGCGGCGTTGATCCGTCAATTGCACCCCAACTGGAGCCCCGGCGCCGTGGCGGCACACGTTCGGAGCACCGCGACCCCGATGGCCTGCCCGGCCGACTGGCCAGCCGACGACGCCCGCCAATGCTCCGGCGGCCCGACCAGCACCACCTTCTTCGGCGCCGGCCTCGTCAACGCCCTCCGTGCCACCTCCTGATCACGAAACATGCTGTGGCGGCGGGCAGCAGCCCGCACCACCTCATCCCCTGCCCCTGCCCCTGCAAGCGGCGGCACACGCCGCCCAGACTTACCCGCGGAGGGTCACGTTCGTGAGCCCATTCAGGTAGGTCTGGGGAGTCGTGCCGCGCCGCGTGGCCGGGTCGTACACCCGCAGGGTGCCCTCGCTGACATAGATCAGCCGGTCGTCCGGCAGCCAGATCAACGAGCTGGTGTCGACATGGCTGGTCGCGGCCTCGGCCACCTTGGTCACGATGGTGCCGGTTCGAAGGTCGAGCACGATGAACTGCTGGACGTCGTCGACGGGCCAGGTCCGGACCGCGGCGTAACGGCCGTCGGCCGAAACGGTGCCGCTCGCGTTCTCGCCGGTGTGGCTCGGCCCGAGCCGACGTTGCTGGCGGGTGTCGCGGTTGTAGACGAAGGCGGCGCAGCCGCGGTTCGTGGTGCAGTTCTTGAACAGGAAGTGGTGCGGGCCGGTCGCGATCAGGGTGCCGCGGGCAATCAGCGTCTCGCCCTGCGGGGTCAGCTGGTAGGCGGCGTCTGCCCGTTGCACGGTCAGACCGCCGACGCCGTCGCCGATCAGATCGGTGTATCCCTCCAGCAGCGATCGCGGGAATCCGCTCGGCACCTCCCGCCCGGCGAAATCGGTCCGGACAAACCGGGGCAGACCCCACTCCTTGACCCCAACCCACAATTCGCCGTCAGTGGCAGGGAGGATCTGGGTGGCGTCGGCCAACAACCCAGGCAACGGCAGCGCCGGACTTTCGTCAGGAACCACATTCCCGGCGATGGTCGGGTCAGGATCGTAGTTGGTGACCACCACCTGATCCGGACCGGCGACCAACCCCACCGGACCGTTCACATTGGTACCGGTGATCGGGACCGCGGTGATCGTCTGCGGCCCAGTCTGCAACCGGTACAGGTTGAAGTCATCGATCGCGAACAGGTCAAGGTCCACATCGGTCAAGAACGGCTCCGGCGGATGCGACGGCAACGGCTGGGCGCTGCCCCGTGTCGGGGTGAACCGCCAATCGGTTCGTGTCGGTGACGGGGAGTGCGCCAACTGTTGCGGATCCTGGTCTCCCTGCAAATGCCGCACCGTGACCGAGCCGACGATCAGCAGCACCACCGCAACCGCAACGCCGGTCAGCGCCAACCGTCGGCGGCGTCGGAGCGGAGCCGACGGCGGCTCGTCCTGCAGCCACTCCACACCTCGAAATATGGCCGCGAACCGCGCCCTTGTCGAGATGCGCCAGACCGGCACGCGGACGCGACCAGCTACGACGTCGACTGCGTTAGCGGTTCGACGACACGGCGGCGGTCTGACCCATGACCCCTCGATGAGCCTGCCTGTAACAAGCAGCAACGAAACCGTTGGGTTAGCGTTCGCGTGCCGGCTCATCTGGCGTGACGTCGTGTGGTCGGGGGTGCCGTGATGGCGTACCCACTCCGGCTTGTGGTGCCCGACTCGGCGTCGGCAGCAGCGTCGATCGGATGGTGCTGGGCCTGCTGGTGGAGTTCGGCGATCGCTGCCGCCGCCGCGGCGAATCGAGGGTTGGTGGGCCGCCCCGTGGCCGGGGAGGTCGTGTCCGGTTCCGCGTCACCGGATGCCGGCGGGCGGTGCCGGGTCGGGTCGGCGTCGGCGGTGACGGTGTTGATCAATTCCAGGTAGCGGTCGGCGTCGTCGGGGGCGACGTCGGCGAGCATGGCCGCGGCGGCGGTGATCAGGTCGTCGTGTTGGTCGGGTGGTGCGGCGGCGATGATGCCCAACTGGCGGGCGATCCCGACCACGGCGTGCAGATGGCCGCCGGCGAGAATCGCGCGGTTCTGGCTGATCAGCTCGCCGAGCAGGTGCCCGGCGAGCGGTGGCGCCAGGTCGACCGCCGCGAGCGTCGCGGTGAGGCTGGTGGGCGCGGCGAGATGAGCGGCGGCGGGGTCGTTGAACGCCAGCTGGCCGTCGGTGAGGACGAGTTTGCGGACATCGATGCCGCGGGCGGTGAGGAGCCAGTAGTCCCGGCTCGCGGCTTCCAGCCCGACCGGGTCGTCGCCGGTGCCGTGCAGCACGATCCTTCGGCTGGCGACGTGGGCAAGCTGGTCGGCCTGGGCAGCTGTGAGGGCGGTACCCATCGGTGCAAGCCCGACGGCCCGGCCGTCGCTGGCGAGGGTGACGGCGAGAGCATCCATCACTCCTTCGACCCGGACCGGTACAGCTCCGTCGGCGAGCCGGTCGCGGTTCTCGGCGAGTCCGAACAGCAGCTCGCCCTTGGCGAAGATCGCGGTGGTGGGGTGTTGAGCCACTTCGGCACATCCGGGTCGCCGGGGGCCGCGCGGCCGGTGAACCCGACCACGTCGCCGTCGGTGTTGCGGATGCCGAACACGACCCTGTCACGCATGAGGTCGATGAGGGTGCCGCGGCGTGACCATTTCGCCAGGCCGGCGTCGACCAGCTCGGTGTCGGTGGCACCGCCGGCCTTGAGGTGGTCGGTGAGGTTTGCCCAGCCGGCCGGGGCGTAGCCGACGGTGACCCGATCATCGTTGGCGAGGTTGTCGCCGAGCCGTCCGGCGATGTATGCGGCGGCTGGGCTGTCGGTGTACTGCTCGGCCCACCAGGCGGCGGCCGCCGTGTTGAGTCGACCAGCCGCGCCGCCGGAGTCCCGGCCGGTTCGGTGTCGACGACCTGCTCCGCCTCGACCGACTCCGGCCCGGTGTCCGATGCCGGCTCCGTGTCGGGCAGGTCGGTGACCTCGACCGGCCCGGTGGTGACACCCGGGGTCTGGGGCTGCGGTGGCAGGTCGTCGAGGTCGTGGGGTCGGCTGGCGTCGAGATCGTCCGGGTCGACCGGCAACCGGTCGTCGTCGCGGTCTGATGGTGGGGCGTGCAGATCGCGGAGTCGGGCGATCAGCAAGACGGGGACGGCCTCGGCCGGCACTCCCCCGCCGGCGGGGTCGGCGAGATTGATCCGAGCCCGGGCCTGGTCAAGCAGCTCGACGACGGCGAGTCCGGTGTGGGCGACAGCGTCACCAACAGTGGCGACAAGTTCGGGCCAGGCGGGGCTGGTGATAACCCGGTGCCCGACCCGGTCGGGCAGCAGCCGGAGGAGATGGTCGGTCCAGCCGGGACGCAACCACATGTCGGCGTCAACGTCGGCGAAGGTCAGTCGCAGCTGTCCGGCCAGCCGGACCACAACGCGGCGGCGGGCCGTTCCTCCGGCAGCGGGCCCTGCCCCAACGCAGCAGCCATGACCTGGTCGAGGTTCTGGCCGTGACGGTCCGCGGCGGACAGGCGACGCGCCAGGGTCTGCCAGAACGGAGCCCGCAGGACCGCCGGCTCGCGGGTACGGAGCAGGGCCAGCACGGCCGGCGGTAGCGGCGCTCGCTCGACACGCCGACGTCGGCGTCGGCACGTCGATCTCGACCGGCCCGATCGGTCGAGCCGGCCATGCAGATCCCACCAGACTGCGGCGGTGCTGTAGGTTGCGGCGGCTGACAGGGGGTTCGCGGTACTGGTATTGAAGTGCGTCCTCACGAGCGATCGCCCCTTGCACCATGGCGAGCAGCATGGTGGCCGACGGGGACGGGTAGCAGCTGTGACCGGGCATCAAGCCTTGTTTCGAATCTCAGTCCTCGGCCCGGACCGTTTGTCGTGCCTCCCAGGCCGAGGCCACCATCTGCTCGACGTTGTGCCGCATTCGCCAGTCCAGGTCGCGGGCGGCGAGCTCGCCGGTGGCGACGATCTGGGCCGGGTCGCCCGGTCGGCGCGGGTGGATGTCCGGAGTGAAGTCGATGCCGGTGACGGCCGCGACCGCGTCCATGATCTGCCGGACCGACAGCCCGTCGCCGGAGCCGAGGTTGTAGACCGGCTCCAGCTCCCGGCCGGCCGTCAGCGCCTTCGCCGCCGCCACATGGGAGGTGGCGAGGTCGGAGACGTGCACGTAATCGCGGACGCAGGTTCCGTCCGGGGTCGGGTAGTCGTCGCCGTTGATGTAGGGGACCTTGCCATTCACCAGCTGCTCGAAGACCAGCGGGAACAGGTTGTGGGGGCTGGTGTCACGCAGGTCCGGATAGCCCGACCCGACCACGTTGAAGTAGCGCAGCGAGGTGTGCCGCAGCCCCGGTCCGTTCTGGCTCGTCGCCCGGGCCTGGTCGCGGAGCAGCCACTCGCCGATCAGCTTGGACTCGCCGTAGGGCGACTCCGGCCGGGTCGGGTTCTGCTCGGTGACGATCCCGGTGTCCGGGGTGCCGTAGGTGGCCGCACTGGAGGAGAAGACGATCTTGTCGACGTCGTGGTCGGCCATCTCCTCCAGCAGCGAGACCATCCCGGTGACGTTCTGGGTATAGGTGTGCAGCGGGCGCTGGACCGAGACCCCGGCGTACTTGAAACCGGCCAGGTGGACCACGCCGTCGATCTGATGGCCGCCGAAGATGCCGTGCAGCGCGGCCCGGTCGACCACGTTCGCCTCGACGAACGGCACCTCCGGCGAGACGAAGCCGCGGTGGCCGCTGGACAGGTCGTCGATCACCACGACGTCGATGCCCTCGGTCCCGAACGCCCGCACCACGTGCGCGCCGATGTAGCCGGCACCGCCGGTCACCAACCAAGCCATCGAATCCTCCTCAGGTGTGCTGAACTCGTCCGGACAGCGTTAGATCGCTGCAGAAACAGAAAGGTGGTATCGGATCTGGCTCAACTCAGCCGGCGGGCTCCGGCCGACGGCACGCCGACAAAGTGGGCCGGAGTGCGATACCCGACGGCGGTGAAGGCATCGGTCACCGCGGTAGCGACCGCACTGCTCGAGCCGGCAGGGACGAGGGCGATGATGCAGCCGCCGAAGCCGCCGCCGGTCATCCGGGCACCGACCGCACCGCAGCGCCGCGCCGTCTCGACGGCAAGATCAACCGTCGGGACGGTGATCTCGAAATCGTCCCGCATCGAGGCATGCGACGCGTCCAACAATCGACCCAATTCGGTGACCCTGCCGTCGCGGAGCAGCTCCGCGGCCTGCTCGACCCGGTTGTTCTCGGTGACGACGTGCCGCACTCGGCGCCGGGTGATCGGGTCGTCGATTCGTTCGAGGGCGGCGGGCAGGTCGGTGACGTCCCGTAAGGCCGGTACGCCGAGCTGGGCGGCGGCCGTCTCGCAGCTGGCCCGCCGGGTGGCGTACTCGCTGTCCACGAGAGCATGCGGGGTCTTGGTGTCGAGGACGAGAATCTCCAGGCCGGCCCGGTCCAGCTCGAGCGGGATCTGGCTGGTGTCGAGGCTGCGGCAGTCGAGCAGTAGGGCGTGTCCGGCGGTGGCGAGGGTGGAGGCGGCCTGGTCCATCAGCCCGGTGGGTGCGCCGACGAACTCGTTCTCCGCCTTGCGGGCGAGCACGGCCCGCGCCATCGGGTCGAGGTCGATGCCGTTCAGGTCGGCGATCGCCGCAAGTACGGCGCACTCCAGGGCTGCCGAGGAGGACAGCCCCGCGCCGCTGGGCACGTCCGAGTCGAGCACGAGGTCGGCCGGGGCCACCGGAAAGCCCGCATCCCTCAGCGCCCAGACCACGCCGGCGACATAGGCGTGCCAGCCGTCGATACCAGTGCGGAGATCGTCCTGGTCGAAGGTCCGGGTCTGGCGGGAGTTGAGGCTGGTCACCGTCCAGTTGTCCCGCTGCCGGGGTGCGGCGGCGACCGTGACCCGCTGCTCGAGGGCGAACGGCAGCACCAGGCCGTCGTTGTAGTCGGTGTGTTCCCCGATCAGGTTCACCCGGCCGGGTGCCGCCCACACCCCGGCCGGCGGCTGTCCGGTGATGTCTTTGAACGCGTCGGCGACCCGGCCTGCGGCCGTGTCGGTCGTGGTGGTGGCGGCCGTCATCAGTCGACCGCTTCGACGAGGTAGATCACGGCGTGGTCGGGGTTGAACGGTGCCCCCGCGAGGCCGACCGAGGCCAGCACCGAGCCGGGCAGCACGACGCCGGCCGTCTTCCCGGCGGCGACGTAGGTCGGCGGTTTGTGGGCGGCGAGGTCTGCGTACTCGTCGTGGTCCCAGACGGCGGTGACGCCCCACCAGTGGGGAGGCCGGAGTCCGCTCGGGGCGTGCTGCAGCAGGGCCGGTTCGACCCGGTACCGGCGATCCGGGTCGAGGCCGGGCATCGGCAGCCGGCCGAGCATGACCACGTCGGAGCGGGCGACGGAGGCGTAGGAGTAGATGGCGCGGGTCCGGTCGGGTGCGAGGACACCGTCGGCGATCAGCGTTTCGTCGGGGAAGTCGATCCGGACCAGGTCGCCGCCCAGCAACAGGGCACGGTTTTCCTTGTACAAGGCGATCCAGTCACCGAGCTCGGCGAGTTCGGCGTCGGTGGCCTTGGCCAGGTCCCATTCGATCCCGAGGTGTCCGAAGATCGCGGTCGCGGCGCGGAAGTTCAGGTCGTGCTCGCGGCCGGTGGTGTGGGAGCGGCCCGATGCGATGTGGGCGCCCATCAGTTCCGGCGGGATCAGCTGGGTGGTCCAGCGGTGCATCGTCTGGCGTTCGAGCGGGTCGATGCAGTCCGACACCCAGACCCGGTCGGTGCGTTCGAGCACGCCCAGGTCGACCCGGGCGCCGCCGGAGGAGCAGGACTCGATCTCCAGCCCGGGGTGGGCGGCCTTGATCTCGTCCACCAGCCGGTAGAACGCGAGCGTCTGCTGGTGCACCCCCGGCCGCCCGCTGGGCTGGGTGCCGGCGTCGATCAGATCCCGGTTGTGATCCCACTTGATGTAGCCGATGTCGTATTCGGCCAGGATGGCGAAGATCGCGTCCCGGATGTAGGCGTAGCACTCCGGGATGCCGAGGTTGATCACCTGTTGGTAGCGTGACTCGACCGGCAGCCGGTCGCCGGTGGCCATCACCCACTCGGGGTGCGCGCGGGCGGTGTCGGAGTCGATGTTGATCATCTCCGGCTCGAACCAGAGCCCGAACTGCATCCCGAGCTCGGTCACCTTGTCGACCAGCGGGTGGAGCCCGTGCGGCCAGACGTCGGGCGAGACCTGCCAGTCGCCGAGCCCGGCGTGGTCGTTGCGGCGCGCCCCGAACCAGCCGTCGTCCAGCACGTATCGTTCGACGCCGAGGGCGGCGGAGCGTTCGGCCAGGTCGACCAGCCGGTCCAGGTCGTGGTCGAAGTAGACCGCCTCCCACACGTTGATCGTCACCGGACGGTCGGTGGAGGGGTGGTTGTCCCGGGCGCGGAGGAAGCGGTGGAACCGTCGGGCGACCTCGTCCAGGCCGGTCCCGTAGGAGCCATAGATCCATGGTGTGGTGTAGGAGTCGCCCTCGGCGAGTTGGATCTCGCCGGGCAGCAGCAGCTCGCCGCCGCCGACCACCTGCTCGCCGGTGGACAGCCGCTCGGCGTAGTGGGTGTGGTTGCCGCTCCAGCCGGTGTGCACGCCCCAGATCTGGCCGTCGGCGAAGCCGAAGCCCGGGGTGCCGACATGTAGCACGGTTGCCGCGTCCGGCCCGGTCCGACCCTTCCGGCCCTCGCGCAGGTGAATGCCGACGGTCAAATCCCGCCGCTGCGGGGTCCGCTCTTTGCCCCACCGGCCGGCGAAGTCGAGGATCTCCCGGGCCGAGGCCGGGACCGGCAGCGCCAACACCAGATCGTCCAGCTGGTAGGTGTCGCCGAGGTTGGTGAGGATCGCGCGGGCCCGGACCAGACCACCGACGGTGAGCTCGACGGTGACCGTGATGGCGAGCTGGGCGGTGTCGTCGACGGCGTCCACCTCGACCAGGGCCGGACCGTCGGAGTGGACAACTGTGGGTGTCTCGGTACCGGCGGGAACGTCGGCTCCGTTGAGCCGGACGACCGTCGAGCGGAACTTCGGCGACCAACCGGGTCCGCGGCGCGATCCGCGGAGTCCGGGCCGGCCGACCCAGCCGGTCCAGTGCTCGGGCAGGATCGAGAGCCGGACCGGTTCGTCGACCACGTTGGCGGTGACGGGGTTGATCCCGGCGCCGATCAGGTCGAGCACCTCTGGGTCGGTGAGGGGGCCGAGGTCGGGTCCCCAGTGGGCGATCGATGGAAGTCCGGCGGCGGTGATGTCGAGGACGAGGCCGACTCCGTCGGCACGGAGGACGACACAGGCGTTGGCGTCGGTCACGGTCGCTTCCTACTCTTTCGGGGGTGACGGGTGGGGGGTGCTGGGTTTGAGCCGGCACGGTCCGGCTTGAGATCCGAGTCCGGAAGCGAACAGCCGCACGATCGGCGCGCCAACAGGCTTACCGGGAACAGCTGGTGGGCGGGGGCGGCTTGGTCGAAGATGGCCGCGACCGCAGCGGCGGCCATCTCCTGGATTGGCTGCCGAATCGTGGTCAACGGCGGCCAGCAGTACTCGGCCTGATTCGTGCCGTCGAAGGAGACGATGGCCAGGTCGTCCGGTATTGATAGACCCGCCTCGTGGGCTGCTCTCAGCAGACCCATCCCGAGCAGGTCTGAGCTGGCGAAGACGGCGGTGGGCCGCGGCCGGAGTGCGAGCAGGTGTTGACCGGCGACATAGCCGCCGTGCCTGGTGAACGTCGCGTAGGCAACCTCTCCGCGCTCCACGTCCAAAGCGCGCAGCGCGTCGCGCCAGCCGGTTTCGCGTTCGTCGGTGGCGTGCCGCGCCCCGCGCCCCATCAGCAGAGCCACGTTGTCGTGCCCGTGCACCTCGACCAGATGCTGGGCGGCCTGCAGTGCACCCGCGTGCTTGTCCGCACCCACCGTCCGATAGCCGGGAACGGGGCTGGCGGTGTCGACGAACACGGTCGGCGTCACGGCCGTCACGCCGGACAGCGTCGAGTCGACCGGAGGACCGCCCGCACCGGCCACGATCAAGCCGTCGAGCTGGCGATTGGCCAGATCGGTCAGCAACGTCGCCTCGACGCCCAGATCGGAGCCGGAGTTGGCGATTAGCAGCGCCAGTCCACGCTGCGTGGCCGCCTGTTCGATGGCCAACGCATACTCGGCGAAGAACGGGTTGCCGGTGTCGGGCACGAGCAGGCCGAGCAGGCCCGCGGTGCCGAGCTTGAGGGCGCGGGCGTTTGCGTTGGGCTGGTAACCCAGCACGGCGATAGCGTCGCGGACCCGGGCGGCCGTGGTGGCCGCGACCGGGCGTGGACCGTTGTTCACGACGTAGCTGACCACGGCCGTGCTCACCCCCGCGTAGCGCGCGACGTCAGAACGTGTCACCCCCCTCGCCGGACCCCCTGCACCACTCATGGCCATCGGGCTCCCCATCGGTCGAAGGTGCTCCGTCATCAATTGATTCGATGACGTACGAAGTTGAACGTTGGCTGAGCATCGTGCCGCCGCCGTTCAGGTAGTCACACGCTGACCAGGGCCAAGCTCCCTCGCGTCCCCGAGGTCGCGAGGAGCCGTCTCCACGGTCCAAGACGCATGCTCTACACGAGAAGATAGTCGACGTCGGCAGCTCTGTAAAGCTTTCAGACCAAATTCCGGCTAAGGGTTGCCATAGGCGTTCTACGCGCGTAGCGTCTTGCCTCGCCAGCTTGCCTCGACCCGTTAGCAGCCACCCGCCGACTGTCGAAAGGACCGACGATGACGTCTCGACCGCCACACGAGGACGACCACGCCAAGCCGCCACAGGCGGCCACCTCCCCGCACGAAGCCACGGGAAGGCGGGTACACCGATGACGTCCGAATCCGTCGAGATGCCGATGGGCACGATCACCGGCGCGGGTCAGCAGCAGATCAACATGAAGAAGAGCAAGCCCGGCAGCGGCCGCAGTGAGCTGGGCATGGCGCTGCTGTTCATCGCGCCGGCCACCATCGGCTTCCTGGTCTTCTACCTCTACCCCACGATCCGCGGCTTCTACTTCAGCCTGACCCGCTACAACCTGCTCGGCAGCCCGCACTTCATCGGCTTCGACAACTACGTCAAGATCGTCCACGACAAGCTGTTCTGGAACGCGATCGTGGTGACGATCGAGTACGTGTTCCTCAACATCGTGTTCCAGACCATCATCGCCATCGGGCTCGCGGTGCTGATGCAGCGGCTGATCAAGTCCACCATCATCCGGGGCACGATCCTGTTGCCGTTCATGATCTCCAACGTGATCGCGGCCATGGTCTGGTTCTGGCTGCTGGACTACCAGATCGGCCTGGTGAACGCGTTCATCGACTGGATCGGACTGGACAAGATCCCCTTCTTCGGCGGCGAGCACTGGGCGATCCCGACCATCGCTGCTGTCAACATCTGGCGGCACATGGGCTACACCGCGCTGCTCGTGTTCGCCGGACTGCAAACCATCCCGACCTACGTCTACGAAGCCGCCTCGATCGACGGCAGCACCGAATGGCGATCCTTCTGGCGGATCACGCTGCCGCTGCTCCGGCCGATCCTGGCACTGGTGCTGGTGATCACCGTGACCGGATCGTTCCAGGTGTTCGACACTGTCGCCGTCACCACCAAGGGCGGCCCGGTCAACGCCAGCCGGGTGATGCAGTACTACATCTACCAGAAGGGCTTCGCCGAAGGTCAGTTCGGCTACGCCTCGGCCCTCTCGGTGATCTTGTTCATCATCCTCATCACGGTCGCGTTGGTGCAGCTGAAACTGCTGAACGCCAACGAGTCGGACCTGGCCTAGGGAGCTCAGACATGTCAACGTCAACCACCTCCGCCACGACCGGCTCCAGCGCCGTCGCCACCCGCGGCGCCAACGAGCCGGCCAAGAAGAAGGTCAATGTCGGCCGCATCCTGGCCTGGGCACTGCTGATTCTCGCGATCATCGCCACCCTCTTCCCGTTCTACTGGATGCTGCGCACCGCGTTCTCGACCTCGAAGTCGCTGTTCGCCAACCCCACCTCGCTGCTGCCGGTGGATCCGACCCTCGGCGCGTTCAAACGGGTTCTCGGCCTGTCGACCGTCGCCGAGGCGCAAGCTGAGGGCGGTTCAGGCGCCTCGGTCAACTTCCTGCTCTATCTGCGGAACTCGATCCTCTACTCCGGCATCGTCACCATCGGACAGGTCTTCTTCTGTTCCCTGGCCGCCTACGCGTTCGCCCGGCTGAGCTGGCCCGGCCGGGACAAGGTGTTCGTGCTGTTCCTCGGTGCCCTGATGGTGCCGCCCATCTTCACCTCACTGCCCAACTTCATCCTGATCAAGAACCTCGGCCTGCTGAACACCATCCCCGGTCTGGTACTGCCGTCGCTGCTGATGACACCGTTCGCGATCTTCTTCCTGCGGCAGTTCTTCCTCGGCATCAACAAGGAGATCGAGGAGGCCGCCTCCATCGACGGGGCCAACGTGTGGACCTCCTTCTTCCGGATCATCCTGCCGATGAGCGTCGCACCAATCACCACCCTGGCCGTCCTCACCTTCATCGCCGCCTGGAACGACTACTTCTGGCCACTGCTGATCGGCAACACCGAGAGCAGCAAGGTCCTCACCGTCGCCCTCGGGGTGTTCCGCAGCCAGAGCCCGCAGGGCAGCCCGGACTGGGCCGGCCTGATGGCCGCCGCCCTGATCGCCGCCCTCCCGCTGCTGATCCTGTTCGCCATCTTCGGCAAGAAGGTCGTCAACTCCATCGGCTTCTCCGGCATGAAGTAGCCGGCCGCCACTCTCCACACCCAGATCACTACTCCCTCATCCAGCGTCCGCGAGGACGACCTCCAAGGAAGGAAGTCGCCAACCATGGCACGAATCCGCAAACGGCTCGGCATCGGCATCGTCGGTGCGGCCATCCTCAGCCTCGCCCTCACCGCCTGCGGCGGCGGCGGCTCCGACTCCGGCGGCGCCGACTCCCAGGGTGGTGCGATCGACACCTCCAACGCCTCCGGCGAGATCAGCTACTGGCTCTGGGACGCCAACCAGCTGCCGGCCTACCAGAAGTGCGCCGACGACTTCCACGCCAAGAACCCCAACATCACCGTCAAGATCACCCAGGCCGCCTGGGACGACTACTGGGCCAAGATCACCAACGGCTTCGTCGGCGGCACCGCACCGGACGTGTTCACCAACCACCTGTCCAAGTACCCCGAGTTCGTCAACCAGGAACAGCTGGTTCCGCTGGACGACACGCTGAAGAAGGACGGCATCGACACCAGCATCTACCAGCAAGGCCTGGCCGACCTGTGGGTCGGGCAGGACGGCAAGCGCTACGGCCTGCCGAAGGACTTCGACACCGTCTCGGTCTTCTACAACAAGAAGCTGATCGCCGACGCCGGGATCAAGGAGTCCGACCTGCAGAACATGACCTGGAACCCCGACGACGGCGGCACCTACGAGAAGACCATCGCCCACCTGACCGTCGACGCCAACGGCAAGCGCGGTGACGAGGCCGGCTTCGACAAGAGCAAGGTGAAGGTGTACGGCCTCGGTCTGGACGGCGGCTCCGGCTCCGGCAACGGGCAGACCCAGTGGAGCATGTACACCGGCACGCTGCCCTGGCAGTTCACCGACAAGAACCCGTGGGGCACCCACTACAACTACGACAACGCGGACTTCCAGAAGACCATGGGCTGGATGCACAGCCTGATCGAGAAGGGCTACATGCCCTCCCTGGAAGCGGTCACCGGCCAGAGCTCGGCCGACATCTACGGTGCGGGCAAGTACGCCATGGTCACTAACGGCTCCTGGATGATCGGCCAGATGTACGGCTACAAGGGGATCGAGACCGGCACCGCGCCGACCCCGGTCGGGCCGAGCGGCAAGCGCTCCAGCATGTACAACGGGCTGGCCGATTCGATCTGGGTGGGTTCGAAGAACAAGCCGGCCGCGGCCAAGTGGGTCGAATACCTGGCCTCGGCAGACTGCCAGGACGTCGTCGGCGAGAAGGGCGTCGTGTTCCCCGCGGTCAAGACCTCGACCGACAAAGCCGAGGCCGCGTTCAAGGCGAAGGGGATCGACGTCAGCTCGTTCCTCGTGCAGGTCAAGGACGGCACCACCTTCCTGTTCCCGATCACCGACCACGCGTCGCAGATCGACGGGATCATGCACCCGGCGATGGACGCGGTGTTCACCGGCAAGGCTCAGCCGTCGTCGCTGACCGACGCCAACAACCAGGTCAACGGCCTGTTCGGGTAACCCGGGCAGCGGGGTAGGACCCCCAACCCTGCTGACGGCGCGCGGGGCCCACCAGGCCCGGCGCGCCGTTCGCGCTCCCGCCCAGCATCGCCGCACGCCCACGTCCAACGAACTTACGAAGACCTCGCTCGGGCTCGGACCCCTGCCGCGCGAAGCGCACGAGGGCCAAGTCTTCGAGGCCGAAGTTTCTCCGCAGGCGCCGTTACACTTCACGCTGGCGGGTCTTCCGCTACGTCCTGCAGACCACGCTCGAGCAGCCGGCGGTCACGACCTCCGACGCCACCGTGGCCACCTGAGCGCCACACCAGCCAGCACATGCCACCCCCAGCACAAGTCGCCCGCAATCCGAGGAGCAGTCAATGTCGTTTTCCATCGCCATGATCGGTGCCGGCCAGTTCGCCGGCTCGTTCGCCCATCTCTTCGATCTTCATCCGGGGGTTTCGAAGGTCTATGCCACCGACGTCCTGCCGGAGCGTGCAACCGAGCTCGTCTCTCGTTACGGGCTGGCCGGCACGTTTGGGTCCTTCGACGACGTGCTGGCCAGCAGGGAGGTCGACGCAGTTGCGATCTTCACCCAGCGCTGGTCGCACGGACCGCTGGTGGTCCGGGCCCTGAAGTCGGGCAAGCACGTGTACTCCGCGGTGCCGATGGCGGTCAGTGCCGAGGAGATCGGCGCGATCATCGATGCCGTGCGCGAAACCGGCCTGACCTACATGATGGGTGAGACCAGTCACTACAACCCAGCAGTCGTGTACGCACGGGAGATGATCGCCAAGCAGGAGTTCGGGCGAATCTTCTACGCCGAAGGCGACTACCTGCACGACATGGACCTCGGCTTCTACGACGCCTACAAGTACTCCGGTGGGGACAACTGGAAGGCGACCGCGTCGTACCCGCCCATGCTCTACCCGACCCACTCGATCGGCGGCATCCTCGGCGCCTGGCCAACCCACGCCACCAGCGTTTCCGCAGTCGGTGTCGTCGACGACCGGGGCGACGGTGTGTTCGACCGTGACATCAGCATGTTCGGCAATGACTTCTCCAACATGACAGGCTTGTTCGAGGTCGCCGGCGGCGGGTCCTTCCGCGTCAACGAGTTCCGTCGGGTCGGCTTCCCGTCACACATCCGCGAGTCCCGGTTCCGCTGGTTCGGCACCGATGCCTCGTTCGAGGAGATGACGACCAGCGCCTACCGGCAGGACAAGATCGGTGTAACCGACGTGTCCCAAGACATCGAGCCTCGAAGGGCCAGCGAGGACGAACTGGCCGGACTGGAGAACGTCTCACCCACGCTGCGGGACGCGTTCCTCTCCGGCCTCGCTCCGGTCCACGACTCGAGCCGGCTGCCGTCGGAGTTCACCGGCGCACCGAACGGGCACGAGGGCAGCCACCACTTCCTCGCCGACGACTTCGTTGCCGCCGTCACCAACGGCGCACTGCCGCCGGTGAACGCCTGGCAGGCCGCCCGCTACACCCTGCCCGGCGTCTACGCCCTGGACTCCGCCCGTCGCGACGGCGAGCGGATCAAGATCGACGACTTTGGCAACCCCCCACACTGACCACCCTCGCACGGGTCGGCGCGACCCGAGACCCCCAGGACGAACCCCGGAAACAAGAGGTGCCCGTGTGTTCCGCGACAAAGCGCAGCCGGTGCCCGGCGACCTGTCCGGCCACACAGCAACGGGCCCGCGCCAGGCCCAACCGGGCCACGCTGGGGCCCTGCGGACATCGGGCAGGGGCCGGTCGCGGCGGGCAGGCCTACCATGTAAACCGAATATTGAGCGCCGCTATCGCGCCCGTTCCATGACACGAGTAGAGTGCGTGGCGTGCCTCGGGTAAGCGGATGCCCCACCGATCGGCGACCGCTGCGCGCTCAACTCGAAACGCAGCCCCGATGATAGCCCGGCGCCCCCCCGGGCCGGTGACCTGATGTCCGACCGCCCACCCCCGAAGGTCGTCACCCGTGCCGACGTCGCCCGGCTTGCCGGCGTCAGCACCGCCGTGGTCAGCTACGTCGTGAACGGCGGACCCCGTCCCGTCGCCCCGCACACGGCCACCCGGGTCCGCGACGCCATCGCCATCCTGGGATACCGACCCAACCTGACCGCACGCGCCCTCAAACTCGGCACCAGCGGCGTCCTCGGCCTCCTCGTCCCGGACAGCAGCAACCCCTTCTACGCCGAGCTCGGCCTGGAGATCGAACGAGCCACCAGCGCGAAAGGACTGGCACTGCTGCTCGCCAGCTCCAACTCAGACCGCAGCCTCGAATCTCGGCTGATCGGCGACCTCGCCGGCCGACAACTCGACGGGCTCGTGGTGGCCGGAACAGCCGGACCGCCCATCCCCGGCGTCGGCCGAGTGCCGCGGGTCTCGACCCCGATCGTCTACCTCGACACCCCCGTCCCGGTACCCGGCTACACCACCCTCAGCTCGAACGCCCAGCAGGGCGCCACCCTGCTCACCGAGCATCTGCGCCAAGTCCACGGGCACAAATCAGTGGCACTGCTGATGGGCACCCACAGCCAGCCCTGGCGGGACGGCCGCGAACTCGGTTGGCAACTGGCCGCCCGCAACGGCAACGCAGCCGACCCGCCGATCATCCGAGTCCCCTTCACCCGTGAAGGCGGCTACGAAGGCGGCCTCCAACTGCTCACCGTCGCCGCGAAGAAACGCGCCCGCGCAGTCCTTGCCAGTTCCGACCTCCAAGCCGTCGGGCTGCTCCGCGCCGCCCACGAGCTCGGCATCCGAGTGCCCGAGGACCTCGCGATCGTCGCTTACGACGGCACCGAAGAATCCGAGTACAGCTGGCCGCCCCTGACCTGCGCACGGCAACGCGTCCGTGACATCGCCGAAACCGCCGTCCAAGTCATCGTCGACCAGGCCGAACCGTCCCACCAAACCTTCGACATTGACCTGGTCATCCGCCGCTCGTGCGGCTGTACACCAACCTCATAGCTCCCAGCTCCCCCGGGGCCTGCAGAGTGACGTTGTGGCCGGCTGATGCCTCGTTCCAGCCCCGGCGACCGAGGCGTCAGCGTGAAGCTGTGACTCCACACCCGCCGGCACACGGGCAGTCGGCAGCGGCCGTGTGTCGCCGGAGAGGTCGGGTGTTCACTGATCGCATGGCCCCGGAACGAGTCGGTATCTCGAGCCTGCTCATGGCGGCCGACAGCTACCTCGACAGCGTGCCCCGGCCGGACGCGGACGTCGTCGAGACGGGCGCCTTCAGCTTGTTCGTCAGTCGGACCCCGTGGAGCTACTACGCCCGCCCCGCCATCTCGAAACGACACCCGATCACGGCCTCCGGCTTCGAAACTTTGACCGGCGTCTGCGACAAGGCGGAGGTGGAGCTGGCCATCGAATGGGTCCATGAGACACACCCGGAGCTGCAGCAGCTCGCGGCCAAGTTCGGGCTACCCGTTACACGCCACGCGCTGATGGTGCTGACAGCCACCGACCCTGTGCACCCTGCGACGCCCATCGCGAAGGTGCGCATCGTCGACGCAGAAGATCCAGCCCTGCTGCAGGCGCAAGCGGTAGCCGCGGTCTCCTTCACCACTGGCGGCACCGATGCCGGGCCGGCCGGGACAGCTGATCGCGAATCAGCCGCGCACGCGCTGTCTCCGGAGCTGACCGCACACCTTCGGAGCCGAGCCCAACGAGGGCTGACGATCACCGCCGTCGCCGAAACCGATCACGGTGTGATGGCCGCGGGCTGTTACCAACCGATCGGTGACACGGCCGAAATTCTCGCCGTGGCGACCCTCCCGGCGATGCGCCGGCGCGGCCTCGCCGCCGCGGTCACCGCCACACTCACAGAACACGCCAGAGAACGCGGCATCCGGCTGCTGCTCCTCAGCGCTCAAGACGACGACGTGGCACGGGTCTACCAGCGCGTGGGGTTCCACCGCATCGGCACCACCTGCGCCGCGGGCCCACCCGGCGCCTAAGCCTGTCAACAACAACGGCCGGGCAGGATGACCCGGTGCTGACAACGCGGGGGCCACCATGCCGGTCGCTACCTGGAGGCGATCCGGTCTAGCCTCGACGCATGCCCGAGACCGGACGGAGCGCCAGCGTGGTCTTGGTCCATGCGGGTGAGGTGCTCGGCCGGCTGCCACCGGTGGCGTTGGAGATGCCGTGGTGGCCGGAGGCCCACGATCTGTTTGCGGCCATCCGGGGACGAGATGGCGTCGAGATCACCGTACTGCGGCTGCTGGAGGCCCGGTCCGATCGGGCCTTCGGCGGGGAGGTCACCTACCTCGCCGAAACGGATCGACCACCCTCGGCACGGCTGTTCGACTGGGAGGGCGGCGACCCGCTGGCCGATCATCCGTTGCGGCAGGTCTGGGCGCGGCCCGGTGGTCCGGAACAGCTGCTCTCATGGGCCGCGGATCGACTCGCCACCAAGGGACTGAACCGGACCGGATCGGCCGAGCAGATGCGTTCGTGGAACCTGTCCGCGCTGTGGCGGATCCCGACCGACACCGGGCCGGTCTGGCTCAAAGCAGTGCCCGGCTTCTTCGCCCATGAGGGAGCGGTGATCGACTGGATCGGCGTCCCGGCCGCGCCCCGGCTTGTCGACTTTGCCCCGGGACGGACGCTGATCGCGAACATTGACGGCGACCCCAACCACGAGGTACGCGATCCGGCTGCCCTACGACCGATGGTCGCACTGCTCACCACCGTCCAGCAGCGCAGCATCGGCCGGCTCGACCAGCTGAGTGCCATCGGGGTCCCCATCGCCAGCTACCGATCATGGTGCCCCGGATCGCCAGCGTGGTCGAGCAGTGGGGCGCCCAGCTCGACTTGTCGCAGCGTCGGTCGTTGGAAATGCTGATCTCCGCGCTGCCGGCGCGGATCGACGCCGTCGCCGAATGCGGCATCCCGGACGTCTTGGTCCACGGTGACTTTCACCCCGGCAACGTGGCCGGCCGGCCCGGCGGCTACACGATCTTGGACTGGGGCGACTCGTTTCTCGGCCATCCGCTGATCGACGAACTCGCCTTCGTCGAGCGCCTGTCGCCGAGCATGCAACCGGTCGCTCGCGACTGGTTCGTCACCGCCTGGCAACACGCCGAGCCCACGTCGGACCCGGCCAGGGCAGCGCGCCTACTGGAGCCGGTAGTCGCCCTGCTCGCAGCCGTCATGTATGCGAACTTCTGCACCAGCATCGAACCCGACGAGCGGATCTATCACGCCGCCGACGTGCTCCGGATGCTTCGCCAGGCAACCCGGTCCAACACCAGACTCTGACCTGCTGCCAAGCGCTGGGTCACTTCAGGTGCGCCGAACGATCCGCATTCCACGGTCCCGACCCGATCGGCGTCTGCCAGCACGACGGGAAGCGCCCGACCATCGGGCGTGAGCAGTGGAAGGACCTTGGCCAACAAGGCCTTCGTTCTCCGGAACTGAGCCACAGATCTTGGGACGGTCAACGGGAACGGTCAGCGACGCCGACACCAATCCGTGGGCTGGGTTTCGCTGAGCGTCACCTCTCCGGCGAGCGTGCGGGGATGTGGCGCCGTCGGATGAACGTTGCAGCGACCGCCGTGACGGTGTTGCATGCCGATGTGGACGACACGAGACACCAAGAACCAACAGCGGTCGATCCTTCGGATCGAAGCCGAGATCAGTCACTCGTTCATCGGCAGAATGCCCTGCAGGAAGAGGCCGGCGAGGTGCTCAGCGAACTGGACCTGACGAACCGGCTGGCCGGCTGCTCCCCCGTCATCGTCACCGGAAGCTTCGTGTCCGGACTGATGGTCTGGCGAGATCTCGACGTCATGGCCCTCGGCGGACCCCGGTTTTCGCCCACCGATGTCCTGGCCGCCATTGCCGGCCTGGTTACCCTCCCGGGTCTCGTCGGATTCGGGTATGCCGACGAGCGCGGTCCGCGCAGTCCAACCGGAGAGACCCGCGACGAGCGGTACCACGTACCGATGACCTACGTTCGACCGACCGGCACCTGGCGCTTGGACCTGACCTTCTGGCTCCACGACCCTCACCAAAACGTAGCAGCCTGGCATCAGCAGCTGCGCGATTCCCTCACCTCTCAGCAGCGCACCGACATCCTCAACATCAAGGACGTGTGGCACCGCCGGCCCGACTACCCTGACACGGTGAGCGGGTTCGAGATCTACACCGCCGTCCTGGACCACGGAGTCCGCACCCCGCAGCAGTTTCAGACCTGGCTTGCCGCCACCGCCAGGTAACCCTCACCGGTCGACCTGGTAGGTCATCAAATCGGCCGCTCCACCCCGGCCTCGGCCGCGGAGACGACCCGCTCGGGACTCTATGATCACTCGATGCGCCCGGGTCAAGGTGGCGCAGCAGTTCGTCGCTGGCGGGAGTCGTCTGCGACGATGGCCGACGTGGACAACCGACAGCGGATGAGGCCGGCCTGATCTACGATCCGTCAGACCCTCTCCTCACCGGGCAGCAGACCGAAGCGTTGGAACTGGTGTACGACTACAACGCGACCCGACCATCGCAGGCGGCCGAGCGAGGACGCCTCCTCCCCCTGATGTTCGCATCCGTCGGGTCCGGCTGCTGGATCGAACCGCCGTTGCACGCCAACTGGGGCGGCCGGAACGTCCACCTCGGCAACGACGTCTACGCGAACTTCAACCTCACCCTCGTCGATGACGGCCCGATCTACATCGGCGACAAGGTGATGTTCGGACCCAACGTTGTCGTCACCACCGCCGGCCATCCCGTCGCACCCGAGCTGAGGCTCCACGCCGCCCAGTTCAACCTCCCGGTGACGATCGGCAACAACGTCTGGATCGGGTCGAGCGTCCAGATCATGCCCGGCGTGACCATCGGCGACAACACCGTCATCGGAGCCGGAAGTGTCGTCACTCGCAACCTTCCCGAAAATGCCATCGCCGTAGGTACGCCATGCCGCGTCGTGCGCACGATCGGCGAGCACGACCGGACCTACTACTGGCGGGATCGAGCATTCGACCTGACCGTTGAGGAGTTGCTCGAGGCCTTTACCTGACTCGGCTAACCGAATGGCGCCTGTGTGCGGCGTGTCCGTGCCGCACGGCCTGTTAACGGTGCGCTCGAACGTCAAGCGCCCTCGGGTGTTTGGGGAGCAAGATCTTCGTCAACGGTGCGGACCTGGCGCGGAAGCGCGGCCGCGGACGGCCGTGACGATACCCAACTCAGTTCACTTCGACCTGAGGAAGTCGGGTGGTCGATCGGGGGTGTTGTCTACCTATAGGTCAGGTGAGCCGCGGGAGAGCGGCGGCGACGACGTCGACAAGGACCGGGTCGAGGTTGAGTTCGCTGTCCGCGAGATCGCGTAACACGCATTGGCGGCGCCGACGGCCCTGGGGCGCCTCCGCCCGCAGCCGGACGAACTCCTCCCTGGCTTCCCGCAGGCTCATCCCCCGACGCCCCGCGATCTCCCACAGACCACGCACGGTCGCTGCCTGTGCCTCCTGCACACCGGCCTGCAACCGCACCAGAGCCGACAGCGAATCATCCGGCAACATCCCCGACGAGCCTCGCGACTCAGCCAGCCGAGTCCGCAGCCCCGCCCTCCGCTGCGGACGAAGCGTCGGGTTCGCTTCAATCTCCCGTTCCGCCCGCGCGAAGACCCCCCGATCATGGAATCGCGACCCCAACCACCCGCCGGCCCTTGCCGCAAACCAGGGCGCGGATCATGACGCAACCGATGAAACACCGACTGAACCTGGGCATCATCCAGCCACGTCGCGTTCCGCGCCAACGCGATCACCACCGAGCTCGCCGGGTCAGGTGTCTCCAGGTAGCGAGGCTGCGATCACCTTGGCGATGAGCTCACGGGTGATGGAGGCGCCCGGGAAGTTGACCATCCGCCCGATCGGCATCGAGGCGAGCATCATCTCCATCGCTTCGGCCTGCTCCTGGGGCCCTCGGAATGCCGCCCGCATCGCGGTCAAGGCAACGCGCAGCAGCGGGCCCGCGATCGGATGGTCCAGGACGTCGGACAGGCGCGATTCTTCCGTCAGCGGCAGCTTCAAGCGATCCCCGGCCACCTCGATGAGCGCCGAGACGCGCAGGTCACGACTTGAGGCTCCAACCTCGATCAGGTATGCGCCGCCCTCGACGATCCAGCGATCTACGCGGACGTCCCAATACGCGAGGTCCTCCCGTCTGATCACCATGGTGGCGTCTGCCGTGGCGCCGGGTTGGATCGGCACTGACGCGAACGCCTTGAGCTCTCGCGGTGGTCGTTGCACCCGTGAGGAGGGCAGCGAGGTGTAGACCTGCACGACCTCACGGCCCGCCACCGAGCCGGTGTTGGTGACGGGCACGCTGATCTCGAGGTCGCCGTCTGACCTCGTGACGACGCTCGGCTCCCCGTACGCGAACGTGGTGTAGCTCAGACCGTGGCCGAACGGGAACGCAACATCCAGGGCCCGTTCGTCGTACCAGCGGTAGCCCACGAAGAGTCCCTCGCCGTAACGGACATGGCCGTGCTCGCCAGGGAAGTTCCCGTACGCCGGGGTGTCCGCCAACCGCCGGGGAATGGTCTCGGTCAGCTTCGCGGACGGGTTGACCACCCCGTACAGCACGTCGGCGGTGCCGCCGCCGCCGGCCTGGCCAAGCAGCCAGCCCTCCAGGATCGTCGGAACTTGGTCGGCGAACGGCAGCGCGACGACACCCCCATTGGACAGCACCACAACGGTCCGCGGGTTGGCTTGAACCACGGCGTCGAGCAGGGCGAGCTGCTCGTCGGGCAGGTCGATGTGCTGCCGGTCGAACCCCTCCGACTCCGATCGGGCCGGCAGGCCGAGCATGACGACCGCGACCTCGCAGGCCGAAGCGGCCGCTACCGCCTCTGCCCGCAAGTCGTCGGCCGACTCGGCGTCGTCGAAGCCGAAGCCGGCTGCGTACCTGACCTCGACCTGCGACAGTGCCCGGATCTCGGCAAGGGCGGTGTCGAGCCGGGTCGGGTTGATGTGGGAAGAGCCGGCACCTTGGTACCGGGGGTTCTCCGCGAAGGCTCCGATCACGGCGAGCGTGGTTGAACGGGCCAGCGGAAGCAGTGCGTCGTCGTTCTTGAGCAGCACGATCGAACGGCCGGCGGCCTCGCGTGCGAGTTGGTGGTGGGCGTCGACGTCGAACGGACCCGACATCGGTGGCCGGGCGGACGCCTTCGCAACAAGATCGAGAACGCGGCTGACGGCACGGTCCAGCACCTCCTCGTCCAGCGTCCCGTCGTTGATAGCGGCCACAATCTGGGCGTCCGTTCTTCCGCCGCTGGACGGCATCTCCAGATCGAGGCCAGCACGAAGAGCCGGCACGCGCTGCGCGACCGCGCCCCAGTCGGAGACCACGAGTCTCTGGAACCCCCATTCACCGCGCAGCACATGGGTGAGCAACCACGGGTCCTGCGAGGCATGGACACCGTTGATGCGGTTGTAGGAGCACATCACCGTCCACGGCTGGGTCTCGGTGACGACCCGCTGGAACGCTCGCAGGTAGATCTCGCGGAGCGGTCGAGGGTCGACGTCGCTGGACACCAGCAGCCGGTCGCTCTCCTGGTTGTTCGCGGCGAAGTGCTTGAGCGAGGCGCCGACGCCCTTCGACTGGAGCCCGGTGACGAAACCGACGCCGAGGCCGGCAGCGAGCACCGGATCTTCGGAGAAGTACTCGAAGTTCCGGCCGCACAACGGGTGCCGCTTGATGTTGACGCCCGGGCCGAGCAACACCGCAACCCCCTCCACGGCCGACTCGATGCCCAGCGCCTCACCCACTCGACGAAGGAGGTCAGGATCCCAGGACGAGCCCAGTCCTACGGCGGGTGGAAAGCACGTGGCCGGCACGCTCTCCGCGAGGCCGAGGTGGTCGGTCTCGGCGACCTGCTTGCGCAGTCCGTGCGGACCATCGGTGAGCATGATCCCCGGCACACTGACCCGATCAATCGCCTGGGTCATCCAGAAATCAGCGCCGCTCGTCAGCGACGCCTTCTCCTCGAGCGTGAGCAGCGGTCGGGCGAACCGCACAGGTCCGGCGGAATCGGCGTCCGCTGCGGCATGAATCGAGGTGTCGGTCATCGTCGTCCAGTCTCATCGGGGGAGCCAGCCGAGCTCCAGATCCGGCCACTTCATGATGCCCGACAGCCGGGGCCGCAAACGAAGAAAACCCGAACCCGCTTGACCCCGCCCCGTTGATGGAGCGGAAAGAAGCGTTCAGGGCTGCGGCCTTCGCCGAATCGCCGAGACTTCTTGAATGTGAGCGTCCGCAGGTCAGGCTGCGAGCGCCCTCGCCTTGAGCTGTTCAAACTCGGCCTGGGTGATGGCACCGCTGTCCAGCAAGCCCTTGGCCGACGCGATCTCCTCCGCGGCGCTCCTCGAGGCTCCGGTGGCCACGGATCTGACATAGTCGTTCTGGGCCTGCTGCATGGCCTTCACCTGCTCCAGTTGGCGTTCCTGCATACCGTGCCCACGGGCGATCAGGTAGACCAAGATGCCGAGCCACGGAACGATGATCACGAACAGCACCCACAGGGTCTTCGCTCCGCCGCCGATGTCCCTGCTACGGAAGATGTCGCCCAGGATCCACCACAGGCACATGAACCAGGCGAAGAACAGGAAGAATTCGAGCATCGCGAGCAGGAACGACCCGTTGTTGTTGAACATCGACATGCCCTTCGGTGCGCCGGTGTGAGTTGGGCCCGCTCCGGGCCCAATGAAACAAGCATGACCGATCGCCGCGCCCAGGCAGCCGAGGCGGCCGCGTGTCGTCGGCCAGACTCCCGCTGTTGATGAGTCTGGCACCGGCCTTGGTCAGCAGATTGGCTGCCTTCTTGAGGTTTCTTCTTACCGCCCGGGCCGAGCTCGACCTCGATCCGGCGCCAAGTCCGGACCGGAAGATCCGTCGCCGTGGATATGAGTTGTCAGCTGCCGGACGCCATCGGCGTGGGCCGATGCTTCCGCCTATAGCCCGGCGAGCGTCCGTGCTTCTTGTACCTGCCCCTGCGCCTCACTCAACTCGACGCCGAAGGTCTTTGGCTCTCTGCCGGACGGTCCTCCGGGTTCTGGCAAACACCCGCATCAGACGCCAGTGGTCCGTTCCATCTGGCGTGCTGGTGGCCGTAGCCGGAGTCGAGTCGGCGGCCGACCGGAATATTGTCTCGTGGCGGCGCATCTCGTCCAGGTCTCCACGGCCTGATATCCCGGCTATCAGACTCGGCCATGATCGGCATGCTCGTCGACGATGCCAAGAGTTCATGATTCCCAAAGCCAGAAACAAGGAGTAACGAACAAGGCACAAGACGACGTTGCCTACGCGCGTCAGTGGCCCTGGCGCTCATGAACTCTTGAGGACCTCGGCCAGACTGGCTTCCTCAGTCATGACCTGGCCGACTTACTCGAGATAGCCGGAGATCAGCTCCGCGTACAGGTCGAGGTGATCGTTGACCATGCGAGCCGTGCTGAACCGGGTCGCCGCTGCCTCACGGCAGGCCGATCGGTCCAGCTCCGACGCCCGGCG
>NZ_BAABAB010000003.1:0-49972 GCF_039537205.1 Microlunatus ginsengisoli
TCCGACGTGATCAACTCTGCGGCCGATCACGCCTGCGCACAGTCGGCCCGATGGCCGACGGAGGGGTTGAACCCGATGTCCCCCGATCGGACGACGCCCAAGGCGTGTCTGTCTAGTGCCAGTCGCTGATCTGGACGTCCCGCGGAGCGGGCGCGCCGGTGCCGGTCTCCACCAGCGACTTCAGGCTCATGAGGTACGAGCCCCATTTCGTGCTGCAGTGGGACATGAACTCCACCGGCTCCCGCCAGCCCCGGTGCTCGAACAGCACGATCGTGTAGTCGCCGTCCTGGCGAAGCTGCCAGTCGATGGTCGTGCCGATCCATTCGTCGGGCCCGGCCAGGACGCGCCAGCGCACCCGCTCCCCCGGCCTCTGCTCGAGCACCTCCAGGTCGAAGCCGCCGACCGGCGGAAAGCGGAGCTCGATCGTGCCGCCCACGTCCGGGTCACCGCTCGTCTCGTCGGTCCACCAGCCCGACAGTCCGTCGATCGTCGTCAGCGCGTCGTAGACGTTCGTCGGGTCGGGGGTCACGACGCCGATCCGGTGCCTGATGTCAACCATCTCGATTCTCCTTGTCTGGTTCAGTTCTCTTCGCTCTCGGCCCGTGGGGCTTCCGCCTGGATGGCCTCGGCCATCCGCTTGATCCGGTGCAGTCGGGCGTCCCAGGCGGATCCGACCGACGACAGCTGGGCGACGGCACGGCCGAGCTGCGCCTCGTCGACCCGATAGCGACGCTCCCGGCCGGCCGCGCTCCCGTGGACCAGACCGACCCGGTCGAGCACCGCGAGATGCTTCGCCACCCCCTGCCGCGTGATCGGCAGCTGGCGACCCAGGGTGGTCGCGGTGCCGAATCCGTCGACCAGCAACAGGTCGAGCAGCCGGCGCCGGGTCGGGTCCCCGATCGCCGACCAGAGGTCGTCGTCGACGTCCACCGGCGGCGCGGCCGTCACGGCTTGGCGTCCAAGCGACCGACGTACGCCGTGAGCCGGGGCAGGTAGTAGTCCCAGCCCGTCACGTGCTCGCGATACTGCTGCTCGAGCACCGCGGCCTCCCAGCCCAGCTCCCGGAAGCCAGTCTCGGTCATCCTGAGCAGCGTCCCCGGCCCGGATGGTGTCAGGTCGAACGTGACCAGCAGCGAGTTGCCAGCCGCCGCCGCTTCGTCGGCCGGATGCGTCCAGCGAAACGAGAACGTCCGGGGCGGCTCCACCTCGAGGACTGTGAACGCGGCTACCCCTCCGTCGACCTCTGGGTCGCCGAAGACGATCTCGCCGCGTGCCCCCGGCACGGCCTCGTAGTGCGCCTCGTCCGGCCACCACTCGCGCACATGCTCAGGGCTGCTGATCACGTCGAACACGATCTCGGGCGATGCCGCGATGTACAGCTCACGCTCGATGGTCCGCAGCTCCATGCCCGCCTCCTGCAACGTTCGGTTGCAGATCAGCCTAGCGGTCGCCTCACCAATAGGCAACTATTAGTTGCGCGTTTCGACAAGGCTCGAAGCCAGGGCACGGATCCGGCGGTGCCGAGTAGCGTTGGCCCTCGTGTCGAGCACGCCGGCAAGGGCAGGCCCACCGCGAATCGCCTGGGCCTGGTCGCGGTTCGGCTTCGGCCTCGTGCTCGCGCTCCCGGCCGCAGTGGCGATGCCGTTCGACACCCAGCTGGGGCTCGGCGCCGCCGTCGGGATGCTTCCGGCCGCGGCGGCGGGTGTGCTTCCGGTGCGCCGGACACGCGTGCTGAGCCTGGTGATCTCCGTTGTCGCCGCGATCAGCCTCGCCATCGGAGCGCTGATCGGGCAGCACGCAGCAACGGCGGTGCCCGGCCTGTTCGTCTTCGGCTTCGGCGCCGCGCTGGCCGCCAGCCGGGTCAAGGGCGGCGCGCTGGCCATGCTGCTCGCCGCGCCGCTGGTCGGCATCGGACTGAGTTTCGCGGTCGATGCCGTGCTCGGCGTCGCGGTGGTGATGGTGGTCGGCGGCCTGTACGCCTGGCTGGTCTCGCTGCTCTGGCCGGAGCGGCCCACGGCGCCGCGCCCGGCCGGTCGGATGAGCACGCCCCAGGCGATCACCTACGGGACCCTGCTCGGGCTGGCCGGCGCGACGGCGGCGGCGGGCGGGTTCGCGTTCCAGCTCGACCACAAGGGCTGGATCTGCGGCGCCGCCTTGCTGGTGATGCGGCCGGTGACGACCGCTCTGGTCGCCCGCGGGCTGGGCCGGGCGGGCTCGGTCCTGCTGGGCGGCCTGCTCGGCAGCAGCTTCATCCAGTTCGGACCGGCGGGCTGGCTGATCGGGGTCGCGGTCGCCGTGGCTCTCGGCTGCATGTCGGCCACCCAGGGCAGCCGCTGGTACGTGATGCCGGCGTTCACCACGTTCGTCGTGTTCATCCTGCTGCTCTGGGATCACCCCACCGACAGCGCGTGGCGCTTCGCCGAGCGCAACGCCGAGACACTGATCGGCATCGCGATCGCCTTGTTCTACGGCGTTCTGATCCCGTTGCTGATCAAGCGGATCCCACGCGCGGCCGAGCGCTCCAGGCGCCGTCCGGCCGATGCGCCGGCCTGACCCGGGCGACGACGGATCGGCCTCAGCCCAGCCGCGCCAGCACGATGTCGAACCGGGTCCGCGACCAGGCTGCGCCGCCGAGATCGCGGCCGTCCGGTGCCGGCGTGCCGGGTGGTTGGGCCTCGAAGTCGGAGATCAACGACTCCTTCACCCCGAACACGGAGTCGCCGATCTCCAGCTGCGGATCGTCGCGGACGAAGATGTGGGTGACCAGCGTGCGATATCTGGGCGCGGTGACCATGAAGTGCAGGTGGGCGGCCCGGACCGGTGAGCGGTCCGCCGCCGCCAGCAGCCGGCCAACCGGCCCGTCGTCGGGGATCGGGTACGGCGTCGGCTGCAGTGCCCAGAACCGGTAGGTGCCGTCGGAGTCGCTCTCCAGGTGGGCCCGGCCGGTGACTCTGCCGTCGCCGTACTGCACGTCGTAGAAGCCGTCCGCGTCGGCCTCCCAGACCTCGATCCGGGCCCCCGGCACCGCGTTTCCGTCCGTGTCGCTGACCGTTCCCTCTACCCAGCAGGGCATCCCGGCGGCGCCGCCGGCGATGTCGCCACCCTGCTCGATCGCCGGTGCGTCCGCGACGAAGAACGGTCCGAAGACCGTCGCCTCGGTCGCATCAGCGGCGGCCGGGTTGTTGACGGCGATGGTCTGCATGGAGATCCCGAGAACGTCGGAGAGCAGGATGAACTCTTGGCGCCGCTCGTCGGTGAGATGTCCTGCGTCGGTGAGGAAGGCGATCGCGCGCTGCCACTCCGGCTCGGTCAGCCGGACCTCGCGGACGTACGCGTGCAGGTGCCGGGTGAGCGCCTGCAGCAGCAGGCGCAGCCGGGGATCGGGCGTCCGGGCGAAGCTGTCCACCACCTGCCGCACCAGTTCCGCCTCGCGCCGCGCCTGCTCGGTCGCGGCGTCACCGGCACCGGGCGCCTCGCCGGTCAGCGCGGCGGCCAGCAGGGTGGCGATCGCGGTCTCGGTCACCGGCACCGGGTTCGACGCCGGCGCGGCGGCGACGATCCGCCGGGTCGCCTCGCCGATGCCGGACTCGGAGAACCCGTAGTCGGCCAGCCGGGTCGGGGCCCCGACCGCGCCGTACAGAGCATTGAGCGCCTCGATCGCCCGGACCGCCGGATCGCCCTCCGGCGGCGACCCGAGCGGCAGCGGAATGCTCTCCGACCCGAGCGCGTCGGCCAGCCGGCCGGCGAGTTCGGGCACCGCCGGCGCGTTCAGCGCCAGCACGTGGCGCAGGATCACCGCATGGGTCTGGGCGTGCGGCAGGCCGAAGGTGCCGCCGAGCACGTGGCAGATCTTGTGGTGCAGGCCGGACCCGGCCGAGGCGAACGCGGCGGCGGCGAGATAGCTGCCGTACAGCGCCTGCTCGCGACCGGCGAGATCGTCCGGCGCGACGTGGATCGCCGGCAGCGCCCGGGCCAGGGCACGGGCACCCTCCAGTGCGAGGGCCCGGTTGATCGGGTCACCCGCGGGTGCCCAGAGCGAGTCGATGCAGTGCGCCAACGCATTCAGGCCGGAGGCCACCGACTCCTCCGCGGGCAGGGTCAGGGTGAGCGACGGATCGTAGATCACCGCAACCGGGAGCACCCGCGGGTCGCTGCCGGTGGTCTTGGTCCGGTCCTCGGTCAGGCCCCAGACGTCGGTGGCCTCCGACCCGGCGTACGTCGTGGGCACGGCCACCACCGGCAGCCCGCTGGTCAACGCCACGGCCTTGGCCAGACCGGTGGTCGAGCCGCCACCGACACAGACCAGCAGATCCGCCCGGTGCTCCGCTGCGGCCGCGCGGGCTGCATCGGCAACGCCGACCGGCACATGCGGGCGGACGTCGTCGAACCACGCCACACCGGCCAGCCCCGCACAGATCACCTCGGCCCGGGTCCGCTCGCGCACCGACGCGATCACCAGCGGCCGCCTCGCGGCCAGCCGCTCCGCCTCGGCGGCGAGATTCGCACCCGCGGCGCCGCTGCCGAAGATCACCCGCTGACCGAGCGAGACGTGCGAGAAACTCGTCACGACGCTCACCACAGCAGTGTGCACCAGCCCGCGAGGGGCGTGCCGACACGTCGACCTGTGCACCGTCGTTTCGGTGCAAAGCGTTGTTCGCCTCTAGCATATGGATGCTGCCGCGAACCCAGCACCCCGGACGGAGGACCTGAATGGCGAAGATCAGCCGCCGCGCCGCGCTGCTGTCGATCGTCGGCATCGGGGTCGGCGCCGGCGTCGGGGTCGGCGTGGCAGCCACGTCGCGGGCCAAGCCGTCCGCGGAGCCGGTCCCGGCGGCAACGAGCGCCGCCGCTTCGACGGCGAGCACTCCCACCCCCACGCCCGAGCCGAGCCCGTCGCCGTCGGTCGACACGCGGCCGCGCTGGCCGCTGACCGGCCGGCTGCTGAAGGATCAGCACAAGGCCGAGCACGTCGCGGTCGCGGTGAAGGTCCCCGACAACCAGTACGAGCATCCGCAGCGGGGGCTGGACAAGGCCGACATCGTCTTCGTCGAGCTCGACGGCTACCGCGACGCCTCCGGCTACAGCGGCACCCGGCTGATGCCGGTGTTCCACTCCAAGATGGCCGACACGGTCGAGCCGGCGCGCTCGATCCGGCCGGTCGACATCCCGCTGCTGAGCCCGATCCATGCGGTGATCGGCAACACCGGCGCCGCCCCCTGGGTGATCAATTACGTCAAGCACAACAAGAAGCACCTCGAGGGCATGCTCTCGTACATGAACACGCGGGGCACGGGCTCCTACGGCACCGACCAGTCCCGGGTCTATACGTTCCAGGGGCAGACCTACTACGACCGGGCCACCACCTGCCATCCGGCGGTGCTCGCCAAGCAGACAAAGCGGTTCGCCGACGGGCCGCCGCAGCCGTACTTCCCCTGGGCGTCGGAGGAGAACGAGGTCAGCGCGGCGCAGGGCAAGAAGGCGACGTCGATGAGCATCCCGTACAAGGGACAGAACTACCGGATGAGCTACACCTACGATGCCAAGACCAAGCGCTACAAGCGCAACATGCCGTGGGGTCCGCACGTGCTCGCCGACGGCACCCGGGTGAGCACCGACAACGTGCTGGTGATCAAGTCCAAGCAGAGCTACGGCAAGATCTACAAGGGCAAGGGCCACGACGAGCCGCTGTACGCGATCATCGACGGCGAGGGCACCTTCTTCTACTTCAACCGGGGCCACTACGTGACCGGCACGTGGACGAAGGGCAAGGTGCAAGAGCCGTTCCAGTTCACGCTGGCCGACGGCACGCCGTTCAAGATGGCGCCCGGCCAGACCTACGTCGAGCTCCCCGACGTCAAGGCCAAGATCAAGGTCAAGGGCTGAACACGGAGGCATCGGGTGTGACAATGCCCGGGTGACCTCTCGAATCCTGTTCATCGGCGGCAGCGGCGTGATCAGCGCCTCCAGCGTCCGGCTCGCGGTCGACCGCGGCCACCGGGTGACGGTCCTGAACCGAGGCCGGAGCAGCGCCCGCGCGCTGCCGGCGGAGGTCGAGACGCTGGTCGCCGACGCCACCGACCCCGCGGCCGTGGCCGCTGCGGTCGGTGACCGCGAGTTCGACGTGGTGGCGCAGTTCCGGGCGTTCCTGCCCGAGCACGTCGGCAGCGACATCGAGACGTTCGCCGGCCGGACCGGGCAGTACGTGTTCATCAGCTCCGCCTCGGCCTATCAGAAGCCGCCGTCGCGGGTGCCCGTGACCGAGTCGACGCCGCTCCGCAACCCGTTCTGGCGGTACTCCCGGGACAAGATCGCCTGCGAGGACCTGCTGGTCGCCGCCTACCGGGACCGCGGCTTCCCCGCGACGATCGTGCGCCCGTCGCATACCTATGACAAGACCCTGCTGCCGACCACCGGCGGCTGGACCGACGTCGCCCGGATGCGGTCCGGGAAGCCGGTCGTGGTGCACGGCGACGGGACGTCGCAGTGGACGTTGACCCACGCCGACGACTTCGCGGTCGCGTTCGTCGGGTTGCTCGGCCATCCTTCGGCGATCGGCGAGGACTTCACCATCACCGGCACCCACGCCCCGACCTGGAACCAGATCTACACCTGGCTGGGTGAGGCGGCCGGGGTCGAGCCGGAGCTGGTGCACGTGGCCAGTGACACGATCGCCACGGTCGCGCCGGAGATCGGACCGGGACTGGTCGGCGACAAGGCGCACTCGATGGTGTTCGACTGCAGCAAGGTGCAGGCGCTGGTGCCCGAATTCGCGACCACGATCTCCTACCACGACGGGGCGCGGGAGCAGATCGCCTGGTTCGACGCGAATCCGGATGCCCGGGTGACCGATGCCGACCTGGACGCCGTCTTCGACCGGCTCGTCGCCGGGGCTCGCGCCTTCTGAGGCCCTACCGTGGTGACATGATCATCTCCCGACGTCCGGTGGCGCACGGTCTGTGCGTCGCGGCGCTGATGGTCGCCACGGTCGCCTGCGTGCCGATGTCACCCAGTGCCGGACCGAGCGCCGCAGCCACCACCGACGCGGCCTCCCCCGCTGCGTCGACATCGTCCGCCCCTTCGACGTCGTCCGCCCCTTCAACATCGTCCGCCCCTTCAACATCGTCGTCGGGCAGTCCGTCGTCTGCCGGCAGTCCGAGCGCACCGGCACCGTGCACCACCGGCGATCTCGCCGTGGGTGTCACCGAAGCGGAGGGCGGCGCGGGCGCCGGCAGCAACTACCTGTTGATCACGTTCCGCAATTCCGGCTCCACGAGCTGCACCCTGTACGGCTGGCCGGGCGTCTCCTTGGTCGGTGACGGCAACGGCGCGCAACTGGGCGCCGCCGCCGTCCGGGTGCAATCCGATCAGCGACGCAAGATCACGGTCCGACCCGGCAAGCAGACCACCGCCTTGCTGCAGGTGGCCGAGGCCGGCAACTACGCGAGTGCCGACTGCGACCCTGCCACCGCCGACGGGTTCCGGATCTATGTCCCGAACCAGACCGCGGCGAGCTATGTCGCGCGCAGCACGCCGGCCTGTCGCAAGAGCGGTGCGAAGTTGCTGCAGATCGCCCCGGTCGGCACCTCCGGCTGAGAAACGGCCGGGGCCTTCTGGTCGGCGCCGGCACGATGAAGGATGCTGGTGCGGTGAGCGAGAACCCGTTGATGCCGGCCGCGTTCATCGGCCACGGCAATCCGATGAACGCCCTGGCCGACAACCGCTATACCCAGGCCTGGCACGCGCTGGGCCGGGCCGTGCCCCGGCCGCGCGCCATCCTGGTCGTCTCGGCCCACTGGTACATCAACGCCACCGCCGTGACGGCGATGCCACGGCCGCGAACGATCCACGACTTCTACGGCTTTCCCCAGCCGCTGTTCGACGTGCAGTATCCGGCGCCGGGCCTGCCCGGTTTCGTCGAGGAGGTCAGCGACGTCGTGCACCCGACCTGGGTCGGCGCCGACGTCGACAGCTGGGGCATCGACCACGGCACCTGGTCGGTGCTGATGCACGTGTTCCCGGACGCCGACATCCCGGTGATGCAGCTGAGCATCAACGCCGACAAGCCGTTCGACTATCACCTCGACCTCGGCGCGCGGCTCGCGCCGCTGCGCGAGCGAGGTGTGCTGATCGTGGGCAGCGGCAACGTCGTGCACAACCTGGCCGGGATGAGTGCCGAGCTACCCGACGGCGGTTTCGCCTGGGCCGAGCGGTTCGACGAGCAGGTCAAGGCGACGATGGCCGAACAGCCGACCGAGACCGCGGCGCTGGACGGGCACCGGGACTTCCGATCGGCGGTGCCGACGCCGGACCACTACATCCCGCTGCTGTACGTCGCCGGTCTGGCGGGTGCGGCGAAGCAGGGAGCCGACGTGCTGGTCGACGGCTACGCGTACGGCTCGCTGTCGATGACCGCGTACACCCTCGACCTGGACTGTCCCGGTGCCGCGGACGGCACCGAGCCGGCCGCCGCCCTGCCGGACGGGGTGCCCTACGACGGAGCGAACATCTGAGCCTCGTCCGGCTCACGAGCGCGCCTCGGTCAGGGCGACGTCGAAGGCTCGCTCGCTCGGCCGGTAGCGCCGGTCGGTGAGCAGCAGACCGACGGTGCCGAGCAGGCCGAAACCGGCGGCGACGAAGAAGACGTGCGGAAGCCCGAGCAGGGCCGTACCCAGTCCCCCGATCGCCCCGCCGAGCCCACCGGCGAACATGATCGACCCCATGAACACCGAGGACGCCAGCCCGACGCCCTCCGGATACAGCTGCTGGGCCACGGTCACCCCCAGCCCCGCGATCGCGGCCCACAGCGCCGACATCAAGACCTGGCCCACGAACAGGCCGAGCACGTGGTCGCTGGTGGCATAGACGAGATTCGCTGCCACCCCGAACGCGGCGCCGAGCGCGACCACCCGGATCGCAGGAATCCGGCCGGCCAGCCACGCGAACACCGGCATCAGGGCGAACTCCACCAGCGGCTGGATAGCGATCACGGCGCCGCGGACGGTGTCGGAGACCCCGAGCTGGTTTGCCATATAGAGCGGGAGGTAAGCGAACTTGATGGTGTCACCGTTCATCACCAGCACGCAGCAACCGACGAAGGCGAACAGCGGGATCCGCGAGCTGCGGGCGGCGATCGGGAACGAAATCTCCGGCGCGGCCGCGCTGCCCGCCCCCAGGTCGTGACGCGGGACCCGCATCCGGCCCAGCGGGACGATCTGACCGGCGGTGAGCACAGCCGTCGCGAGCAGCAGCGGCCGGAGACCGAACTGGGCGCCGAACCAGCTGCCGAGCACCGGGCCGAGGATCCAGCCCGCGGTGAACGCCATCCGGAGCGTGGCGATCAGCCGATCGGCGTTGGGGACCCGGCGCCGGGTCAGGTCGTCGCGGGCCGCCGCGAACAGCTGGCCCATCGAGCCGCCGGAGACGCTGAGCGCGACGGCGGCGATCACGAACGGCATCCAGATCTGGGTGGCCAGGGCCATCGCGACCCAGCCGAGACCGCCGACGAGGGCACAGATCCGGTAGAGCCGGAGCCGGTCCGGCTGCCGGTCGGACAGCCCGCCGAGCCAGTAGCCCACGAACGGCGCGATGAAGTTGACCAGGTAGTAGAGCCCGGCCACCGGCACCGACGCGCCGAGGTCGTCGACCAGGAACAGGGTCAGCTGCGGGGTCGTGGCCGACACACCGATCCCGGACAGGAACAGGGCGAGGAACGCCGCCCGCAGGAACGGTGTGCTCAGGACGGTCCGCATCGGCGACACGACGGCGGGTCCTTCCGACAGGATGGAGGTCGATCCGGTCCGCGGGCGGCATCGACCGACGGACGGGCATCGACTGAAACGATTGAGTTCGATTGAACCACACTCGCGAGACGAGGAGAAAACGATGCTGGAACCGCCGACGTACGCGGTGGCGCTGCTGCAGGACCTGCACTTCGGCGCGGACCTGATCGAGTACCTGAGGCAGATCGACGCCACGCTGGACCCGTACGGCGGCCGGTTCCTCGTGCACCAACCGGGGCCGACGCTGGTCGAGGGTGAGCTGTCCGGCCGGACGGCGCTGATCGTCATCGCGTTCCCGGACCGGCGATCCGCGACGCAGTGGTACGACTCCCCCGCCTATCAGGAGATCCTCCCGCTGCGGACCGGCAACAGCCGGGCCTTCGCGCTGCTCGCCGACGGCGTTCCCGAGCACTATCGCGCCGCCGAGGGGCTGGCCGAGATGCTGGCGCGCCGGCCGGTGACCTGAGAACCTGGGACCCTGCACGTATCTGCCGCCGAGCTGCCCGCTCTGGCATCACGGTGGAGGACTTCGGGGGAAGCCCTTCGGTGCATCCACCGACGTCGCCGATCCGTCTCACCTGGAGGTCGTCGTGAGTGCACCGTATCCGTCCGCGTCGCGCCCGCGGCTCGACACCGCCGCGCTGACCGCCCCGGTCGACGATCAGAGCCTGACGGCGTTCATCGCCGAGTCGAAAGCGAGCAAGGCGCCGTGGAGCCGGATGACGACCGGGCTGCGGCAGACGCCGATCTCGGAGCTGGTGATGCAGATCGTCGTCGCCTCGATCCCGCTGGTCGCGATGCTCTACATCCTGTCCCAGGGTCGGGCGTCACTGGTCGACGCGATCTGGCGATTCACCAACGAGGCGCCCTTCCCGCTCAATCTCGTCATCGTCGGCTTCATCGTGGTCGTGCTGCTCGGGGTGGTCGTCGGCTACGTCCGAGTGATCATCGCCCTGGTCCGCCGGCGCATTCCGCGCTGGTGGTGGCAGGCCGCGTTCAGGCTGACCCGCTTCGCCGCGTCGAACGACCTGCGCTACGGCCACGACGAGGCGCCGTCCTACCCGGGGGTGATCTTCGGCACCGGCTCGGAGCGGACGATCGAGCGCCGGCTCGGCACCACCGGCGGACGCCGGGTGGAGATCGGCAACTATCGCTACACGGTCGCCTCCGAGGACCGGAAGAACGACCGGGTGTTCGGCTGGGGCTACGTGGCCATCACTCTGGACCGCCGGCTGCCGCACATGCTGCTGGACGCCAAGGCCAACAACAAGAGCGTGTTCGGGATCAAGACCTCGAACCTGCCGATCGACCTGGCGCGGGACCAGCGGCTCTCGCTCGGCGGCGAGTTCGACGACAAGTTCACCCTGTACGCCCCCAGCGACTACGGCCGTGACGCCTTCTACATCTTCGCCCCGGACCTGATGGCCCTGTTCATCGACCGGCTGGGAACGTACGACGTGGAGATCGTGGACGACACAATGTTCATCTACGGCAGCCGGTTCGACCTGCTGAACCCCCGGACCTACGACTGGCTGGTGGAGGTGGTCGAGACGGTCGTCGCCCGGACGGTGCGACGGACCGGCCGCTACACCGACGACTTCGCCACGCTGGAGACCGATCCCGGCACCGGCGCCGGGTCGGGCGCTGGCGGGCCGAGCGCGGGAGCCGGCGGTGGCGCCTCGACGCCTCGCTCGACCACCGGGTCGGTGCTGCTGTCACTGTTCACCGCGGGCGCGGCTCAGGGTGGCTCCCCCACGCCGTCCGCGGCGGGCGGCGGTGCAGCCGGACCGGGCGCACCGTACCACGACCCCGTCTTCTCCTTCGGCGGCGACGGTCCGCCCCAGGTTGCGACCAACACCGTGTCCGAACGGGGCCGGCGGCTGCGTCGCCGGCGGTGGGGGCTCTGGTCGGTGGTCGGCATCCTGCTGCTGCTGTTCTGGATCTACAACGACTTCGTCGCACCGATCTTCGGGCTACCCCGGCTCGAGAGCCGCTGATCAGCCGGCGATCTCGCGGGCCAGCGGGCCGACGAGGGAGTTCCGGGCGTCGCGGACGGCGGCCAGCCGTGCGCCGTGCAGCGGGGCCTCCTCCCCGAGCGCGGCCAGCCGGACCGGCAGCGCGATGACGGACACCTCGCCCACCCGCTGTGCCAGCCGGTCGACCAGGTCGGCCGCTGCGCTCCACGGTCCCCCGACGACGATGCCGGCCGGATCCAGCAGCGCCGAGATCGAGCCGATCACACCCGCGACCGCCTCGACGATCGCGTCGCGCCGGCGGCGACTCGCGACCGTACGCCCGGTCAGCACGTCGCTCACCCGGTCCACGTCGATGGCTGCCGACCCGGCCTGCAGCAGGTCCAGCGCGCCGAAGCACTCGACCAGCCGCATGGTCCGCCCACCGGGCCCGGCGGTGAGCACGTGCGCGATCTCACCGGCCAGCCCTTCGCTGCCGCGCACGATCTCCCCGTCCCGGACGACCGCGCCGCCGAGGCCGTGGCCGAGGTGGCAATAGCAGAAGTCGGCCAGGTCGCCGGCGGCGCCGGAGTGGTGCTCGGCGAGCGCGGCCCAGTTCACGTCGTTGTCGACCACCAGTTCCGGTCCGAGCCGGTCGCCGAGCAGGCGCCGAGGGTCGAGCTCGTCGACCAGGAACGGCGAGTCGGGCAGGTGCACCAGGCGCCCGGACGCGCGGTCGACCGGTCCGGCGACGCTGAGTGCGGCGGCCCGCACCCGGCCCGGAGGCTCGACCAGCGCGTCGTCGACGAGGTCGGAGAGAAGCGGGTCCAGCTGGGCCGCGGCGACCGGCGCCGAGGTCTCCCGCTGCACCCGGCGCAGCACCTGACCTCGGACGTCGAGAGTCTCCGCGATCAGCCCGTCCGGCCCGGCGCTGAGGGCGACCGCGATGCCGAGATCGTCGCGCAGGGTGTATCCGACACCGGCCCGACCGCGCCGGCCGCTCTGCTGCTGGCCGGCCTCGGCCAGCAGGCCCGCCTCGACCAGCCGACGTACGCTCTCGGAGATGGTGGGCTTGGAGATGCCGGTGCGCGCCGCGATCTCGGCCCGGGTCAGCGTCGGCTCGGTCAGCAGCTGATCGATCACGTGCCGATCGGTGATCTGCCGCAGCAGGTCGAGCGACGCCAGCGGCACCTGCTCCAGCTCGATCACCAGGTCACTCCCCTGCCAATTTTGGCTAGCACGCCTGTTGGTTAGGACTCCTGGCAATACCTTAGCCGCCCCCGACCCCAGGAAACTGTGCGGCTGTTGCAGCCGTCGCCGGCGTGTCGATGCAACAGCTGCACAGTTTCCGGAGTCGGGAGCGGGCGGGGGGGCGTATTCAGCCAGATGGTTGACAATGGGTGCGGGTCGAGGCTACCGTCTATTCAACCGGACAGTTGAGGAAGGTCATGGCTGATCAGCTCTCGCGGGTGTTCGCGGCACTCGCCGACCCGACCAGGCGCGACATGGTGGCCCGGCTGACCGTCGCCGACGCCACCGTCAACCAGCTCGCCGAGCCGTACGCGGTCAGCATCCAGGCGGTCTCCAAGCACCTCAAGGTGCTCGAGGACGCCGGCCTGGTCACCCGCAGCCGGCGGGCGCAGACCCGGCCCGTCCATCTGGAGGCAGAGGTGTTCGACCTGATGACCGCCTGGATCGAGCGTTATCGGCGCCAGGCCGAGGAACGCTACCGGCGCCTGGACGCTGTGCTGGCCGAACTCACCGACCCACCACCGGCCGACCTGCCGACCGGCCGACCACAGAAGGCTCAACCACAGAAGGGAAAGTCGTCATGAACACCACCCTCACCGAGGCCACCATCGAGGCCGACGAGAAACTCCCGGTGATCCGGATCACCCGCGACTTCGCCGCGACACCGGCCCAGTTGATGCGTGCGCATCTGGATCCGGAGCTGTTCAGCCGCTGGGTCGGGCCCGACGGGATGGACAACCGGATCGACGTCTGGGACGTCCGCGACGGCGGCAGCTGGCGCTATGTGGCACTCCGCGACGGCGAGGAGTACGGCTTCCGCGGCTGCTTCCACCGGATCGGCGACGACGCCATCGTGCAGACCTTCACCTGGGAGGGCATGCCGGAGGAGGTCTCGCTGGAGACGCTGCGCTTCGAGGACCTCGGCGACGGCCGCACCCGGCTGCACGCGCAGTCCCTGGTCGACTCGTTCGAGAGCCGTGACGCCTGGTTGCGCAGCGGGATGGAGGTCGGCGTGAACGAGGGCTACGCCAAGCTGGACGCCCTTCTTGCCCGGGACGGCTCGCCCGCCGAGGGAGTCCGATGACTCCCGCCGAGCACCACGCGGCCGTCGCCGCCGGCTTCACCCGCCGCGTGGATGGCGTACGGGACTGGCAGGCGCCGGCGCCGGTCGACGGTTGGGTCGCGCGGGACGTGGTCGGCCACCTGGTCGGCTGGCTACCCGGCTTCCTGGCGGGCGGCGGCATCCTGCTGGACACCGACGGACCGCAGGTCGAGGACGATCCCGCCGGAGCCTGGCACGCCCACGTGACAGCGGTCCAGGCGTTGCTGGACGGACCGGAGTCGGAGCAGGAGTTCAGCCATCCCCAGGTCGGCACGCACCGGCTCGGGTCGGCGATCGACATGTTCTACACCACCGACGTGTTCCTGCACACCTGGGACCTGGCCCGGGCGACCGGTCAGGACGACACCCTCGACCCGGCGTTCGCGGCCGAGGTGCTCGCCGGGATGGAGCCGATCGAGGAGATGCTGCGTCAGTCCGGGCAGTACGGCCCGAAGGTGCCGGTGGCCGAGGACGCACCCGTGCAGGACCGCCTGATGGGGTTCATCGGCCGCGATCCGGCCTGGGGACGCTGACCGCGACTCAGGCGGCGCCGACCCTGGCCCGAGAGCGGAAGCGGGGCTGGCAGCGTGGGCACCAGAACAGGTTGCGGCCCTTCAGCTCTTTGGTGCGGATCGTCGTCCCGCAGACATGGCAGGGCTGCCCGGTCCGGCGGTAGACGTACACCTCACCGCCGTGATCGTCCTTGCGGGCGGCCCGGCCCATCGCCTCCGGCGTGTGCTCCGGCCGCACGGTGTCGATCCGGCCGGTCCGCACCCCCTCGGCGAGCAGGGCGACCAGGTCGTCCCAGATCGCCTGCCATTGGGAGCGGCGCAGCGTGCGGCCGGCGCGCAGTGGGTCGATCCGGTGCCGGAACAGCACCTCCGCTCGGTAGACGTTGCCGACGCCGGCCAGCACCTCCTGGTCCATGATCAGGTCGCCGATCGCCCGGTCGCTGCGCTGGATCCGGCGCCAGGCGCGCTCCGGGTCGGCGTCGGGACGCAGCGGGTCCGGGCCGAGCCGGCCCATCACCTCGTCCCGACGCTCGCGACCGACCAGGTCGCAGAGGATCGCGCCGCGCAGGTCGGCATAGGCCGTGCCGTTGTCCAGCCGCAGCCGGACGGCCCCGACCGGCTCGGGCGCCGGGCCCCGGCGGACGTCCCACTTGCCGATCAGGCCCAGGTGCACGTGCACGAACCGGTCGTCGGCGAACTCAACGAACAGGTGCTTGCCACCGGACTCGGCCCCGACCAGCACGGTGCCGTCGATCAGCGCCGCATCGGCGGCGAACCGGCCCTGCGGGCTGCTGGCCCGCACCACCCGACCACCGAATGCCTCCGCGAGATCCCGGGCCAGCCGATACAGCGTGTGGCCCTCAGGCATCGAGGTCAGCAATCGTACGCACGCGCGCAGTCTGCCACCCGGCACCGACAGATCGAGCCCAAGTCCGGTCCAAGGCGACCCCAAGCGACCGGCCCCAAGGTTGTCCCATGACAAACACCATGGGGCCGATGCCCACCACGCCGTACGGCGCCACGAGCGCCTACCCGTCCTACCAGTCCGCCACCGCCGACCCCGGCCGCACCCTCGGCATCGTCGGTCTGATCCTGTCGCCGTTCGTCGGCCTGGTCGGCCTGATCCTCAGCCTGGTCGCACTCCGCCGCTCCAAGCGGGCCGGCTTCGGCAACGTGCCGGCGATGATCGGTGCCATCGTGGGCGGGCTCGCCACCCTCGGTGTGCTGGTCGCGATCGTCGTCGGCGGCCTGGCGATCGGCAGCGCCGTCGATGCCTGCCGCGACCTCGGCCCGGGACAGCACGTCGTCAACGGCGTCACCTACACCTGCGGCTGACCTGGATGAGCAGCATGATCGAACCGGGCGCCACACGGCGCCGATCAGCGGTGGCGCTGGCCGTGCTGGCGGCCGCGGCCGGCGCCCTGGCGCCCACCCCGGCGGCAGAGGCGGTGAGCGGCTGCCTCATCCCCGCCACCATCGTCGGCACCACCATCACGCCGACGCGGGTGGTCGTCGGCGTGGCCGAGCCGAAGGGCATCACGATCACGACGAAGGTCCGGACCAACGGCTGCCGGATCGACCGGGTCGAGGCCGGGCTCTACGGCCCGGATTTCGTCGACAGCTACGACCTCGCGCCGACCGGCAGCAGCAACGGCGTGACGACGTACGAGACGGGGCTGCGGATCAGCCCCGGCAGCCTGCCGAACTCCGAGGCCGGCCGGTGGCAGTCCTTCATCTCGGTCTGGGGTGCGACCACCCCCAACGCGCCGGGTCCGGACTTCAGCGTGGTCCGGGCGTCGCGGCTGACCACCGACGCGTCGCCGGAACCGGTGCGCAAGGGCAAGACCATCACCGTCCGCGGCAGCGTCCGGCGCGCCGACTGGCAGACCCTGCACTATGCCGGCCCCGGCAAGCAGAAGGTCGAGCTCCAGTGGCGATCCCCGAAGGGGACCTATCACCGGGTGGCAACCGTGACCAGCGCCCGCGACGGCTCACTGAAGGCGAAGATCACCGCGAAGCGGGACGGCTGCTTCCGGTTCGTCCTCACCGGCAGCGCCAGCACCGCCCGCGGCACCAGCAAGGGCGACTGCGTCGACGTGCGCTGACGCGAATCCGCCGCTCGAACCGCCCTGAGCCCGCTGTAGGGCCGGATTCACCGATCGAGCGGCGGAAACGCGTCAGTCACGGAACCTGCAACGGCGGCAAGGCGGCGGCGATCTGCTCGCGACTGGGCTCCAGCCACGGCGGCAACTTCAGGGCCCGGCCCAGCTCGAGCAGCGGCTCGTCGACCGCGAAACCCGGGGCGTCGGTGGCGATCTCGAACAGCACGCCGCCTGGTTCGCGGAAGTAGATCGACTTGAAGTACTGCCGGTCCAAGATCTCGGTGACAGCAACGCCCTGGCCGACCAGTTCCTCCCGCCAGGACGCCATGGTCGCCAAGTCGGGCGCCCGGAAGGCGATGTGGTGAACGGTGCCGCCGGCCTGCAGGCCGGGGTCGTCGACGCCGCCGAGCACGTCGACCAGCGCACCGGTGCCGCCGCCGGCCATCCCGAACCGAGCCCGGGCAGCGTCCTCGCCGGCCAGGTCCATGCCGAGCATCGAGGTCAGCATGTCCGCCGACGGGTCCAGCAGCCGTTCCGACAGGGTGACCGCGTGCAGGCCCCGGACGGCGTGCTCGGCCGGGATGTCGCCGACGCCGTCCCAGCCGGAGCGAGCGTCGCCGTCAGAGGCCACCAGGTCGATCACCATGCCGTCCTGATCACGGAACCTGAGCACCTCCTCCTCGTCTCGGGTGCGAGGCGCGTCGGCGTCCACGCCGAGCGTCTTGAAGCGCTCCTGCCACCAACCCAGGGAGGCGCCGGGAACGCTGAACGCCGTCGCGGTCGTCATCCCTGCACCCTGCAGGCCGCGGCCCGCGCCCGGCCAGGGGAAGAAGGTCAGCAGGCTGGACGGAGTGCCGTGCTCGTCGCCGTAGTACAGGTGATAGCTGTCCGGGGCGTCGAAGTTCACGGTCTGCTTGACCAACCGCAGCCCGAGCGTGCGGGTGTAGAAGTTCACGTTGGCCTGCGGATCCGTGGCGATCGCGGTCACATGGTGGAGCCCGTGCGGCTGAACTGGCGTCATCATCCCCTCCACGACGGCTACGCGGGCCGCGGCAGCACCGTCAACACTCGCGCGACATGGTCGCGGAACTCCGCCATGAACGCGCTCAGGAAAGCTGCCGTCGCCTCGTCGAAGACCTCGCCGTCGGCTCCGTACAGGTCCGGCTTGAACTGGATGTACGCCTCCGGCGACGTCATCTGCCGAGCATTGCAGAACCCCAGCACGGCTCGCAGGCTCTGCTGCCCGACGGCGGTGCCGATCAGTCCGGGCGAGGCACCGATTACCGCCGCCGGGATGTGGTGGAACGAGTTCTTGCCCCACGGCCGCGACGCCCAGTCGATCGCGTTCTTCAGCGCGCCGGGGATCGATCGGTTGTATTCGGGCGTGACGAACAGCACCGCGTCCGATCCGGCGATCGCCTCCTTCAGCGCGGTCGCCTCCGGTGGGTAGGCGCTGTCGTAGTCGGGGCTGTAGAGCGGCAGGTTGCCGATCGGGATCTCGGTGAAGCTGAGATCTTCCGGCGCCAGCCTGATCAGCGCCTTGGACAGGGTCCGGTTGATCGACGCCGACGACAGGCTGCCGATGAAGTAGCCGACCTGGTACGTCATTGAGGATGTCCTTTCCGGAGTGCTCCGATCGCTGGACGTCAGGCGTTCCTGATGGCGGCGGCCGATTCCAGGCCCAGCTCCTGGACCGAGATCTGGCGCATCTCGACCTTCCTGATCTTGCCGGTGACCGTCATCGGGAACTCGTCGACGATCTTGACATAGCGCGGGATCTTGTAGTGCGCCACCTTGCCGGTGCAGAACTCGCGCAGCCGCTCGGGGGTCAGCGGCTCGGCGCCGGGTCGCAGTCGCACCCAGGCCATCAGCTCCTCCCCGTAGCGCTCGTCCGGGACGCCGATCACCTGGGCGTCGACCACGTCGGGGTGGGTATAGAGGAACTCCTCGATCTCCCTGGGATAGACGTTCTCACCGCCCCGGATGACCATGTCCTTGATCCGCCCGACGATGTTGAGATAGCCGTCGGCGTCCATCACGGCGAGATCTCCGGTGTGCATCCACCGGGACGCGTCCAGCACCTCCCTCGTCTTCTCCGGCTCGTTCCAGTAGCCCAGCATCACCGAGTAGCCGCGGGTGCAGAACTCCCCCGTCTCACCGCGGGGCATCGTCAACCCGTTGCTGGGATCGACGATCTTGACCTCCAGGTGCGGGTGCACCCTGCCGACGGTGGACGTCCGCCGGTCCAGGTCGTCGTCCGCCCCGGTCTGGGTGGAGACCGGCGAGGTCTCGGTCATTCCGTAGCAGATGGTCACCTCGCTCATCCCCATCTCCTCGACGACCCGCTTCATCACCTCGACCGGGCACGGCGAGCCCGCCATGATGCCGGTCCGCAGGCTGGACAGGTCGTAGTCCGCGAAGTCCGGCAGACCCAGTTCGGCGATGAACATGGTCGGCACGCCGTACAGCGACGTGCACCGCTCGTCCTGGACCGCGTTCAGGGTCAGGGCCGGGTCGAACCCCGGCGCCGGGATGATCATGGTCGCCCCGTGGGTGGTGCTGCCGAGGTTTCCCATTCCCATGCCGAAGCAGTGATAGTACGGAACCGGGATGCAGACCCGGTCGTCCTCGGTATAGCCGCAGCCCTCGCCGACGAAAAACGCGTTGTTGAGCAGGTTGTGGTGGGTGAGCGTGGCGCCCTTCGGGAAGCCGGTGGTGCCGGAGGTGTACTGGATGTTGATCGGGTCGTCGGCGGACAGCTGGGTCTCTCGCTCGGCGAGCAGCCCGCGGTCTCGGCCCCGGCCGGTCTGCATCAGTCGCTCCCAGGCCGGCTCGCCGATGAAGATCACCTCGTGCAGGTCGGGGCAGTCGGCCCGGACCTGCGCCACCATGGCCCGGTAGTCGCTGGTCTTGAACGACACCGCGCTGATCAAGACCGAGATGCCGGCCTGCTTCAGCACGTACGCCAGCTCGTGGGTTCGGTAGGCCGGATTGATGTTGACCATGATCGCGCCCAGCTTGGCGGTGGCGAACTGGACGAACACCCACTCGGCGCAATTCGGCGCCCAGATGCCGACCCGGTCTCCCTTCGCCACCCCGAGCGCATCCAGCCCGAGCGCGCACGCGTCGACCTCGGCGACCAGCTCCGGGTAGCTGAACCGGCGGCCACTCACGCACTCGACCAGCGCCTCGTGCTCACCGACTCTGAGGACGGTGCGGTCGAGGTTCGCTCCGATGGTGTCGCCGAGCAGCGGGACCGTGGACGTTCCGCTGACGTACGAGGGCAGTTCGGGCGGCTGCCCGCTCGGACGCTCCGTGCCGGTCCGGTTCATCGTCGACTCCCCCGCCCCCTCGTTGGACGACTGCCACCTCGCAGTCTGCTTCAGTGCGGGGAACTTGTCACGGCCCGGCCGCGACGTCGTGAGCCGACGCGGACGCGGCTCGGCTCACCGGAAGCCCGTCCGGATCGCTCAGCCCACCTGGAGCTGCCCGCGGACCGCCGCGAGATGGGACTCCATCGCGGCGCGAGCGGCGTCCGGATCGCCGTCGCGCAGGACGCCCAGCAGCGATCGGTGGGCCGCGACCGCGGCCCTCGCCGAGGCCGGGCTGCCGCGATCGCGGTAGTGGCCCGACTGGACCAGACCGAGCCCGGACAACGTCGCCCGGAGCACCCGGTTGTCGGCGATGTCGGCGATCGCGCCGTGGAAGCCGAGCGCGAGCCGGTTGAACTCGTCCGGCTTGTCCACCAGCCGCTCGGAGCGCCGCACCAGGTCGTCGAGCCGGTCCCAGTCCGCCGGTGTCCCGCGCACCGCAGCGAGCGCCGCCAGCGCCGGCTCGACTCCGCGCTGAGCGTCGAGCATCTCCTCGACGCCCACGCCCAGCAGGTGCAGCGCGACCGCCAACCCGTCCGCGGCGTTGGACAGCCGGTCCGCCGCCCGCGCGCCGGATCCCTCCTGCTCGTTCGCACTGAGCTCTCGATAGCCGCCCGCCCAGTAGACCAGCGGCTCGCCGGCCCGGCCGCCGGCGGCGACCACCCGGCCGACCAGGATCTCGTGGTCGCCGCCCGGCAGGATGTCCTCCACGGCGCAGTCGAACCAGCTGAGCGCACCGTCGACCACGGGCGCGCCGGTCTCGATCGCGCTGGTCGGGACCTCCCGGAAGCCAGCCGGCTCGGGCACCCGCCCGCGCCGGGCGAAGTAGTCGGCGGTCGGCTGCTGCCCGCTGGACAGCACGCTGACCGCATAGGACCCGGCCTCCCGGACGAAGCCGAGCAGCGGGCTGGACCGGTTGATCGACACACTGACCAGCAACGGGTTCAAAGACAGCGAGGCGAACGAGGAGGCGGTCACCCCGTACATCCCGGCCGCGGCATGCGTGGTCACGACGGTCACGCCGGAGGCGAACTGACCCGCGGCCTGGCGGAATGCGCCGGAGTCGCTCACCGGACGCCCCCACTCACTCGAGTCCCTCGCTCATCGGCCCGCGTCCGCCTCGTCGCCGGTGGCGACCCGGTCCAGGAACGCGTCCACCAGCCGGTGCGCCCGCTGCCGGTTGGCGACGTCGCGCTCGCGGGTCTGCCGACGTACGTCCTCGGCGTCCAGCCCGAATGCCGCCGCATCCTTCGTCCCACCCGCTGCGAACCAGCCGGCCAGGATCTCCGACGTCATCTCGGGATGGAACTGCACGGCCAGATTGCGGCCCAGCACGAACGCCTGCGGCGAGCTGTCGTTCCGCGCGACCTCCCGGGCCTTTGCCGGTGTCTGCCAGCGGTCGTAGTGCCACTGGAACCACGGTCCGGACGGGATGAGCGCGTCGTCGTCGGAGTCGATCTCGGCCCAGCCGAGCTCCGGCGTCGCCGAGCGGTCGACGGAGCCGCCGTGGGCCAGGGCCAGCAGTTGGCCGCCGAAGCAGATCCCCAGCACGGGCACGGACTCGGCGTCCGCGCGGCGGAGCAGGTCGAGCTCGGGCAGCACCCAGGAGCCGACGGCGTCGTGGTCGTAGGCGGACCAGGGCGCGCCCATCGCCACCACGGCGTCGAAAGCGGCCGGGTCCGGGAAGTCGGTGTCCACGTTCGGCGTGTCGAACCGGTCGGCCTCCACCACCTGGTGGACGGCCAGCTCGTAGCCACGCTCGGCGAAGCGCTCGCCGACCGAGCCCGGCAAGCAGATGTGGTCGTGTTGGATCACCAGGACGCGCACCCGCAGCATTATAGTTCGGACCCGAACGATCATGGCAAGTGCGCTCGCCGGGGACTTGTGATCGGCGCCGCCAGCCGCTATCGTTCGGATCCGAACAATCACTGACTCCACTCGCCGATGATGACGGGAAGGTGACCGATGGTGGCCACGAAGACGATCGTCCGGGAGCATGAGGCGGACCTGGTCGTCCGGGCCGCGGACACCGTCGCCGACGGTGTGCTGGCGCTGACCCTGGCCGACCCGTCCGGGCAGCCCCTCCCCCCGTGGACGCCCGGCGCCCACGTCGATCTGATCCTCGGCGACGACCTGACCAGGCAGTACTCCCTCTGCAGCAGCCCCGGCCAGCCCGGCAGCTGGCGCGTCGGCGTGCTCCGCACCCCCGACAGCCGCGGCGGCTCGGAGCGGGTACACACCTCCCTGCCGGCCGGCGCCACGGTCCGCGTTCGCGGACCGCGCAACCACTTCCCGCTGGTGGCGAGCCCCCGATACCTCTTCATCGCCGGCGGCATCGGGATCACCCCGATGCTGCCGATGATCGCCGAGGCCGAGGCGTCCGGCGCCGACTGGTCGCTGCTGTACGGCGGCCGCGAGCGGTCGTCGATGGCCTTCCTCGACGAGCTGGCCGGCTACGGCGACAAGGTCACTGTCGCACCGCAGAACGAGACCGGGATGCTGGACCTGGCCGCCGTGCTCGGCACGCCGCAGCCCGAAACGCTGGTCTACTGCTGCGGCCCCGAAGGCCTGCTCGGTGCGGTGGAGAAGCTCTGCGAGGACTGGCCGCCCGGGGCGCTTCACCTCGAACGGTTCTCGGCCAAGCCGCAGGAGGCGGCCGAGGGCGGCGAGTCGAGCTTCGAGCTGGTGCTGGAACGCTCCGGCCTCACCCTGGAGGTGCCGCCCGAGAAGTCCGTGCTGGACGTGATCCGGGGGGCGGGAGTGAGCGTGCTCGCGTCCTGCTTGGAGGGCGTCTGCGGCACCTGCGAGACCGAGGTGATCGACGGCGACGTGGACCACCGGGACTCGGTGCTGAACGAGGAGGAGCGCGCCTCCAACGAGTTCATGATGGTGTGCGTGTCCCGCTGCAAGTCCGCCCGGCTCACCCTCGACCTCTGACCGACCCGCCCTCTGACTGCGGAAGGACGTATCCCGGCATGACACGGACCCATCCCCACAACTGCTGGTATCTGCTGGCCACGAGCGAGGAGGTCGGCCGGACTCCGCTCGGCCGACGGGTGCTCGGCCAGGGCGTGGTGCTGTTCCGGACCACCGACGGCACGGCCGTCGCACTGGAGGACCGCTGCGTGCACCGACCGTATCCGCTGAGCCTGGGCTGGCTCGAGGGCGACACCATCGTCTCCGGCTACTCCGGGTTCACCTACGACGCTCGCGGCTTCTGCGTGCACGTGCCGACCCAGGACGAGATCCCGGTCGGCGCCCGGGTCCGGTCCTTCCCGGTCCACGACGACGGGGTGTTCGTCTGGGGCTGGCTCGGCGATCAGGCGCTCGCCGCGCTCCGGCCTCCCGCCGCGCTGCCGTGGCTGCGCGACGACAGCTGGGTGACCATCGGCGACAGCTGGGAGACGGCGGCCGATCTCGCCCTGCTGCACGAGAACTTCGCCGACATCACCCATGTCGCGGTGGTCGACCCGTTCATCGCACCCCCGGTGCTGCGGAGCTCGCCGCCGCCGTTGGAGGTGGAGGTGACCGAGACGACGGTGGCGTTTTCGCGAACCTACGCCGCCGCCCCGATGGCGAGCTGGCAGGCCGAGCTGGCCGGGCTCGATCCCGCGCTCTCCCACGTCCAGCGCGAGCGCGGGGCGTTCGTCTCACCCGGCGTCTGGGTGGACTCCTGGGACGTCGAGGTGGAGCCGGCCGACCAGTCCGGACCGCACGCGCTCACCTTCCGGTTCACCCACGCGGTGACCCCGATCGCCGCAGGACGGACCCGGCACACCTGGCGGGTCAGCCGCAACTTCGCGCTGGGTGAGCAGGCCAGCAAGGTGCTGCTGCCGATCTTCACCGACTACTACGGGCGGGTGCAGACGATCCTGGAGACGATGCAGCAGGTGCTGGACAGCGACGGCCCCCGGCGCGAGGTGAACGTCAGCGCCGACGCCGCGGCACTCCAGGTGCGCAAGATCATCCGCAACATGGTCGCCGACGAGACGGGCATCCCGACCCGCCGGCAGAGCAGGGCCGCCGCCCGGAACCGCTGAGTCGATCCGGCGCCGGTCGAACGGGGTCAGCCCGTCGGGCGGTCAGACGGCGGTGTAGCCACCGTCGATGATGATGTCCTGGGCGGTCAGGTAGGCAGCGGCGTCGGAGGCGAGGAAGCTGACCAGCCCCGCGATGTCCTCCGGCGAGGCCATCCGACCCTGCGGGATCAGCGCCTCCCAGTCGTCCCGCAGGCTCGGCTGCTGGTCGATGATCTTCTGGGTGAGGTCGGTCAGGACGTAGCCGGGCGAGATCGAGTTGACCCGGATGCCCGCCTTCGCCCACTCGACGGCCAACGACTTGCCGAGGTGTGCGACCGCGGCCTTCGAGGCGTTGTACGACGCCGCCCACTGGGGCACGTTGACGATCGACCCGGACATCGACGCGATGAAGATCGCGCTGCCCGATCGACCGGCGTCGAGCAGGCCCTTGCCGAAGGCCTGGGCGGCGAAGAACGTCCCGGTCAGATTGACGTCGATGACCTTGCGCCAGGCGTCAGCAGTGACGTCGACCGAGTCGCCGTTGATCTCGATGCCGGCCGCGGTCAGCAGCACCTGCGGCACCCCCAGGGCCGCGCCGACCTCGTCGAAGGCGGCGAAAGTTGCCTGCTGATCGGTGACGTCGAGGCGATGACCGACAGCTTTCACGTGGTAGCTATCGGCGAGCTCGCGGGCGACGTCCTCGACGGTGTCGAGCAGGTCCAACAGCGCGATGTCGGCGCCGTCGGCGGCGAGGCCACGAGCTACGGCGAGGCCGATACCCCGTGCTCCGCCGGTGATGACCGCGGTCCGGCCGGTGAGATTGGTGATCATGGTTTTACTCCTTGGTGGTTGAGGTTCTATCGGATCGAGCGGGTGGGGGATCTAGTCAGTGCGGCACGGCCTCCCATCCCGCGCGGGTCGCGGCGATGAAGGTGCGGACGGCGTCGTGCGGGTCGTCGGCGGCGAGGACGCCACTGGTGGAACCGGTGCCGTCCGCCCCGAGCGACATGATCGATCGGGCGACGGACGCGGACGACACACCGCCGGCGTGCATGACGAGGACCTGGGGCTGCCGCCCGCGCAGGGCGCGATTGGCCGGCACGATCCAATCCCGCTCGCCCGGGCCACCGACCCGGCCGATCAGTGCCGGCGGCTCGAGCAGGATGGCGGTGGGATCGAGCTCGGCGAGACCAAGGGCATCCGCCGTCGTGTCCGCGCACACGATCGTCTCCAGGCCGGTGCACCGGGCGCGCTGCATGGCGACGGCGAGCCGGTCGCCGGCCATGGGGTTGCTGTCGTGATTGAGCATCACGCCGGCGGCGCCGGCATCGACCAGCGACTCCGCCGTGATCCGGCCGAGGGTCGCGCCGAGCGTCTCGGCATCCATGGTCTGGGCGAACACGAGCACGCCGGTGTCGAGGTCGCGAATCGGGGCGATCATCGCGGTCGGCACCGTCAGCACGACGGTGACGCCGTGGTCCTGGCCGGCCTGCCCCGCGACGCGGGCGAGCTGCTCCAGGTCGGCCCGCCGGAGGAGATTCTTCGGGCCGATCTCGAAGAACGGAGCACGGATCCCGGTCATCCCTGGATCAGTTCCCGGAGGAAGGTCGCGCTCGCCGGCAAGCTGAGCGACGGGTCTCCTTCGGTCGAGCACTCCAGATTGACGTAGCCCTCGTAGCCCACCTCGCGCAGCGCACCGAAGATGACCGGCCAGTCCAGCAGCCCGTGACCGGGCAGGAGCCTGTTGCTGTCACCCAGGTGCACCTGCCGGATCCGGTCCCCCGCGAGTCGCAGCGCGGCCCCGAGGTCGGACTCCTCGAGCGACATGTGGAACGTGTCGGGCAGCAGTCCCGCGTTCGGGTGGGCCACGGCGTCGACGAGGCGTGCATTGTCGAGAATCCGATTCAGGTAGCGGCTCTCGTACCGGTTGATCGGCTCCAACAGGATTCTCCCGGCGCTGCCCGCGACGATGTCGAGCACGTCGCGATAGAACTCGAGGAACTCCGCCTCCTGCTGGTCGGTCAGTTGCTGGAACGGATCGAACAGTGGCAACGGGATCTGCGGTCCGTACTGGAACTCGATTTCGGTGACCATGCCGAACTCGGCGCAGACGGCGGCGGTCTCTCGATACATGGCCCGGCACTCCCCGCGGAGCTCACGGTCCCCCGACATCGCATTGCCGTAGGTGTCGTTCATCAAGACGAACTCGACCGGCCGGACCCCCGTCCGGGACTCCAGGTCCCCGAGCTCGGCGCGGACGTCGTCGTTCCAGTCCTCGTACGGCTGGAACACCGCGATCCCGTCGTAGCCCCAGGTGCGCAGCTTCTCGGCCTTCTCGGTGAGCGTGGATCCCGGCACCATCGGGGACGAGCAACAGAGCTTCATGGTCTTCTCTCCTTGGATTGTGGTCAGTTGTTGAAGAGCCGGTCGAGGTAGTCCTCGAAGGCGCGATAGCGGCGTTCGTGGCGGTGGTCGCCTGACGGCCGGTACCGCACCACGTCGGGCCGGCTGAGTCGGTCCGCGTCGGTGATGTCGGCCAGGACGCCGAGCTCGACGAGTGCCAGAGCGGCGGCCCCGCGGCAGGTTGCCTCCTGCTCGTGGGGAACCAGGACGTCGACACCGCAGACATCGGACTTGAGCTGGGACCAGAACGCGGAGGCGGCACCGCCGCCGGTGGACACGATCTCGCAGATCCGGTCCCCGCTCGCGGCTAGCGAGTCCACGTTGCGGCGTAGCAGGTGAGCGACGCCCTCCTCGACCGCGTAGGCCAAGTCGAAGCGGTCGTGTCCGAGCTCGATGCCGAGGAACGCGCCGCGGGCGTCGGGGAAGAAGTCGGGCGGGTTCACCCCGGTCAGATACGGCAGGAAGAACGGAGCCTCGGCCGATCGGCGGCCGCGCAGGCCCTGCTCGAGGTCGTCGTACGGCAGGCCGCCGAGGCATTCACGCCGAAACCAGTCCAGGGCGGCGCCGCCGCAGTCGACCCCGGTGAACAGCAGCGTCTCGGCCGGCCGGAGGCCGGCGTGGAAGGAGATCCGGCTGGCGGGGTCGAACGAGAAGTGGGGCGCCAGCATCGACAGCGACAAGACGGTTCCCGCCGACTCGCTGACGGATCCGTCGAGGTAGGACCCGGTGCCCACCATGGCGCAGAAATGATCGAGAGCGCCGGCGTTGACCCGGTAGCCGTCCACCGCTGGTGGCAGTCGATCGCGCACCGCCGGGCGCACCGATCCCACCTCGAGCCCGGCCCGGACGAGCCCGGGAAGCTGCCCCGGGTCGATCGAGCAGAAGTCGAGCATCTCCTCCCAGTAGGAACCGGCGCCGACGTCGTAGAAGTAGCTGAACCCCCGGGTCGTCAGCTCGCCGACCATCACGCCGGTGAGCCGCCGGATGAGGTCGTCCTTGATCATCAGCACTGCGTGCGCCGACGACAACGACGCCGGCTCGTGCTCGGCCAGCCAACGGAGCTTGACTGCCGGCCAGGTGGCGGAAGGTTCGGGCTGACCGGTCACTCGGAACGCCATGCCGGGATCGAACCGTTCGGCCATCTCGGCCGCCTGCCGCCCGGCCCGATCGTCCAGCCACGAGATGCCGGGGCGAACCGGCTGCCCCGACTCGTCCACGAGCACGAATGACTCCGCCTGCCCGGTGATCGCGATGACGGCTCGATGTGCCGAGGTGTCGCCGAAGCTCCTGGCGCACTGCCAGATCAGGTCGATGACGATCTCGAACAGGCGAACCGGATCGAATTCGACCCGCGTACCCGCCCGGTCGTACTCGGCGGGCGCCTGGGCAACGGCACGCCGCCTCAGCATCTCGTCGAAGAGCACGACCTTCACGTTGGTGGTCCCCAGGTCGACCGCATAGACCAGCATCGTCAGCCGCCGATGACCTGGAACCAGACGGTGCGGACACGAGCGCGGACGGAGTCCAGGTCGCCGAAGTAGACCCGCCCGAACTCGCCCAGCACAGGAGCGCCGCCGTGCACCGGGATCGTCTCGGAGCGACCGAGGACCGAGGAGATGATGTGCCCATCGGTGTTAAGACCCCACGAGGGGTGTTCGTCCCGGAGCTCGGCGGCGTTGCGGATGTGGATCGGCCCCGGGTGCAGGTACTGGTTCTCGTGCCGGGTCGGCGGTGCGATCTTGGCGAACACGTTCAGGGTGTCCTGCAGCAACAGTTGGGTCCCGTAGTAGGTGGTGTCCTCCGACTCCTCCTGCAAGATCACGCAGCAGCTCGTGTGCGCGGTGTAGGCGATGGCGATGCCGTCCACGATGCCGCTGCCGCGGACGAACTCGCTCAGCTGCTCGGTCAGGTCGAAGAACTCCTGCCGGGCCGGCGTCTCGATCGTCACTGACGACGATGTGGTGATCATGTCCACTTCTTTCTGGGGTCGGTGCCGCGTCGCCGCTCGGGCGGCGAACGGCGATGCGTCGGGCTGGGCCTGCGGGATGCAGGTGGTCAGCCGGCCGGGACGGCCTCGAAAGCCTCGGGATGGTCCTGGGCATAGCGCGGCCCGGCCTCGCCGGTCCGGAGCCGCCGGCGCAGCACCAGCAGCCACCAGACCGCGGCGAGTCCGATCACTCCGGCGAAGACGTACGCGTTGCCGGCGAAGGCGGGCAGCACGACCAGGGCTGCTCCGACGGCGAGGAACACGATCAGGCTCACTACCAGCAGCGGAGTCCGGGCGCGGCCGAGATCGAACGTGCCGGGCTCGGCGGCGGGGATGCGGCCGCGGCGCGTCGCCACCAGGAGTCCGATCGTCTGCAGGATGTAGGTGGTGAAGAACGCCAGGGTGGCGATGCCCAGGAAGTAGTTGAACGCCCGCTGGCTGACCAGCCCGGAGAGCAGCATCAGCACCGACGCCACACCGAGGCTGACGATGGCGGTCGAGGGCGTCTTGCGCTCGGTCGACACGTGCCGGAGGGCCCGGGAGAACGGCATCATGTTGTCGCGTGACAGCGAGTACAACAGGCGGGTTCCGACGAGCACATTGGCCAGCAAGCAGACGAGGATGTTGGTGAGCGCGACCGCGATCACGATCCGAGCGAAGACCGGGCCGGCCTGCTGGGTGATGATCTCCTCGATCGGCGCCGGTGAGCCGGCGAGCGCCGCCGGGTTCTTGATGGCGAGCACGTAGACCAGGTACATCAAGAACTCGATCACGCATGACACGGCGAACGCATAGAACATGGTGCGCGGGATGACGTGGCGAGCGCGCTTGGTCTCCTCCGCGACGTCGGCGACGGCCTCGACGCCGACCAGACCGAAGAACGGGCCGAGGGACGCGGCGAGCCAGGCCAGGATGTAGGGAGTGGCGCCGTCGGTGCTGCCGGGGACGAAGAGCGACGAGAACGGCTGGTGGACGTTGCCCGGGAGGACGAAGGCGATGAATGCCACGACGAGGGTGACGCCGACCGTCACCAGGATCTCCAGGCTGACGCCGATGTTGTTGATGAACGTCGCCAGCCGCACGCTGTAGGCGTTGATGAGCACGCAGACGATCACGGTGGCGATCGCGAGCATGATCTGGAGCGAGTGCGTCATCTCCCAGCCGAACACGCTGCCGAGATAACCGGCGAAGACATAACCGAGGCTGGTCATCCCGCTGACCCACCCGATCAGTGCGGCGAAGCCGGTGAACCAGCCGTAGCTGGAGTTGTTCAGCCGGCTGGTCCACTGATAGGCGTAGCCCGCGAGCGGGATCTTCGCCGCGATGTCGGCGGCGATGAGGGTCCACAGCAGGAACACCGGAATGGCGAGGAACAGCGTCCAGATGAACGGCGCCCCCGCGTTGAGGTAGCCGGCGCCGAAGCCGCTGAAGACCGCGGTCGTCGCGCTGATGGTGGAGAAGCCGATGCAGAACGACGCGAGCCGGCCGACCGAGCGGTCCAGGCGCTGCTTGTAGCCGAACTCTGCCAGCCGCGCGTCCTCGTCCTCACCGACGACTCTCGGCGGCGGGGCCAGGGACGTGCTCACTTCCCGGTCTGCTGTGGTCCGATCAACCATCACTCACTCCTCGTTCGGTCCTGGGGCGAGGCGATGATTTCGGCCCCGTCGCTTGACCCAGTAGATCGAGGAGCCGGTACTGAACGGAAAGTCTGATACCCGATCTGCTGATAACCCACGCTGATCACCAGTCGGCGTCGGCGGGAGCTCACTGTCGTCGATCGATGCCCATCAGCATGTGCTCCAGAAGCTGCCTGCCCGCGCCGGACAGCCGGCTCGGCCGCCAGGCCAGGGCCGTGTAGGTGACCGGTCGGCCGGTGATCGGCACGAACTGCACGCCCGGGCGGCTGTACAGGCGGACCATCGACGACACGGTGAAACTCAGGCCGACGCCGCGTGCCACCAGAGTCACCTCGGACTCGTACGTCGCCGCCTCGGCCGCAACGTCGGCCGGCTTCCCGTCCCGCAGGTCTGCGGCCAGCCAGTAGTCACGCCAGATGCCGGCCGATTCCGGCGCGGCCACGATCGGCTCGTCCAGCAGTTCCTCGATCGCGATCGACTCCCGGCCCGCGAAACGGTGCGCGCGGGGCAGGCACGCCATCCAGCGCTCCTCCGACACCACGGCCATCTCGGCGTCGGGAACCTCGACCGGTGGCCGGAGCAGCGCGATGTCGACGGCTCCGCTGCCGAGCCCGGCGGTCGGGTCGTCGAAGTTGTACTCCACCGACTCCGCGGTGATGTTCGGGAGCTGCTGATCGACCCCGTCGAGCAACTCGAACAACAGGTCGGCGCCAGTGCCGATCAGGTATCCGACCCGGACGTGTCCGCGGTTGACCAGCGACGCCGCCACCTCGAGCGCGGCGTCGACCTCACGCAGAGCCGCTCTGACGTGCGGCAGCCACTGCCGCCCGACCTCGGTCAGAGCCACCGAGTGGGTGTCGCGGACGAACAGCCGATCACCGACGTGCTGCTCGAGCTGCCGGATCGCCGCGGACAGTGCGGGCTGGGAGATGAACAGCCGTTCGGCGGCACGACGGAAGTTCAGCTCGCTGCCGAGAACCTCGAAGTACCGCAGTAGCCGGAGTGTGATGTTCTGGTTCACGTCGACCCCCGCCTGCCGATGTTGTGCACGCCGATGGAGATCAGGCTCGCACAATCCAAGCCGTCGGCCGATGCCTGCGGCTCAGGGGTGATCGGGTGCGGTGGTCTCGCGCAGGATGTCGAGCACCTGCTCCGCCCGGGTCGCGGGATTGACGAAGACCAGCCGCAGGGTCGTCCGGCCCTGCCACACCGTCGGTACGCAGAGGATCCGGCCCTCGACGGCCAGCCGCTTCGACCAGCGCTGATAGTCCTCCGCGGCCCAGCCGGGCCGCTCGAAGATGATCACCGACAGTTCGGGCTCGAGCAGCACCTCGAGGGTGTCCATCGCGGCGATGCCGGCCGCCACCTCGCGGGCGGTGGCGATGGTCTGCTCGATCGCGCGGACGTACCGGTCGGTGCCGTGCACGGCGAGACTGAACCAGAACGGCAGGCCGCGGGCCCGGCGGGACAGGTGGACGGCCAGGTCGGTCGGGTTCCAGGCCTCCCGGTCGATCGCGTCCAGGTAGCCGGCGTGCTGGGCGTGCGCAGCCCGCGCCAGCGTGACGTCGCGATAGACCAGCGCACAGCAGTCGTACGGCGCGAACAGCCACTTGTGCGGATCGACGATGAAGCTGTGCGCGCGCTCGACGCCGTCGTAGCGCGAGCGCACCGACGGCGCCGCCAGGCCGGCGCCGCCGTAGGCGCCGTCGATGTGCAGCCAGACGTCCGACTCCTCGCAGACGTCGGCCAGATCGCCGATGTCGTCCACGATGCCGCCGTTGGTGGTGCCGGCCGAGGCCACGACCGCGAACACGCCCTCGTGCTCGGCGATGGCCGCCCGGGCGGCCGGACCGGTGAGGTGGCCGCGGGCGTCCTCCTCGACCAGGATCACGTCGGCATCCATCACCCGCGCGGCGGCGACGATCGAGGAGTGCGCGTCGTGGGTGCAGACGATCGCGCGGGCGGCGTCCCGGCCCCGTTTGTTGCGGACGTACGCCCGGGCCGCCACCAGCGCGGACAAGTTGCCGATCGTGCCGCCGGACATGAAGCAGCCGCCGGCGGTGTCGGGCCAGCCGAGCAGCTCGATCAGCCAGCCGATCGCCTCGTTCTCGGCGAAGATCGCGCCGGCCCCTGCCTCCCAGGTGCCGGCGAAGATGTTGAAGCTGCTCACGGTCGCGTCGAAGGCCCGGGACGCGATGGTCGGCGCCGCGGGCACGTAGGCGAGGTTCAGCGGATCATCCTGCGCCCGGGTCGCCGGAGCCAGCACGTCCTCGAAGATCCGCAGCGTCTCGGTCGCGCCGAGCCCGCCGGCGGTGATCGTCGCACCCACCTCGGCGGCGAGCTCGGACGCCGGCCTGGCGGTGGTCTTCGGGTCGGCCGGGCGGGTGATCCGACGGGCCGCCGCGTGCACGGCGGCCCACGCGATCTCGGTCTCGTCGCCCCAGACCTCGGGGACCGCGCGAGACGGGGTGATCTCCTCCGAAGCCGTCATCGCTTCAGCAGCGGCGGCGGCACCCGCTGCACCCACCGGGTCGTCCGCTCCCACGCCGCGGCCAGGTCCATCAGGGAGAAGTCGTCGTGGTTGCGACCGATCACCTGCAACCCGATCGGCAGCCCGCCGGCGCTGAACCCGGCCGGCACGGCAAGCGTCGGCGCGTTCAACAGCGTGCCGATGGCGGTGACCTCCATCCATCGATGGTAGGACGACATCGCCACCCCGTTGATGTGCTGGGGCCAGTGGATGGTGGCGTCGAACGGGAAGACCTGCGCGGTCGGCAGCACCGCGTAGTCGTAGGTTTCGAACAGCGTCCGGAACCCCTGGTAGAGCCCGGTCCGCTTGACCGAGCCGTTGTAGGCGTCCAGCCCGCTGATCGCGGGGTTGCCGTCGGCCCCGCTGAGCAGACCGTCGATCTCATAGATCGCCTCGGGCTTCATCGCCGCCCGGAACGTCGGGTTGTCGTACAGCGGCTTGAGGATGCCGCCGATCAGCCAGTGCCGGAAGATCAGCCAGGTCGGCCACAGATCGGCGTTGCCGGCGAAGCTGCCGAAGCTCGGCAGCGCGTCCAGCCTGGTGACCGACATGCCGAGCGACTCGAAGCTCTTCAGTGCCTTGGTGGTCACCGAGAGCACCTCGGGCTCCATCGGCAGGTAGCCGCCGAGGTCACCGAGCCAGGCCACTTTCTTGCCGCGGAACTTGCCGTGCAGGTCGGTGAGCGGCGCCGGGTCCTCGGTGATCGACAGCGGCGCGCGTGGGTCGTAGCCCGACATGGTCCGCAGCAGCAGCGCCAGGTCCAGGGCCGTTCTGGCGATCGGTCCCTCGACGCCGCCCTGCTGGACGAACGCCTCGGCGTTGTTGCCGGGCACCCGACCGAACGACGGGCGCAGCCCGAACACGTTGTTCCAGCCCGGCGGGTTGCGCAGCGAGCCGAAGAAGTCACTGCCGTCGGCGACGGGCAGCATGCGCAGCGCGACGGCGACCGCAGCTCCCCCGCTGCTGCCACCGGCGGCCTTGCTCTGGTCGTACGCGTTCGTGGTGGTGCCGAAGACGCTGTTGTACGTCTGCGAGCCCAATCCGAACTCGGGTGTGTTCGTCTTGCCGATGAAGATCGCCCCGGCCGCCCGGATCCGTTCGACGTTCAGCGAGTCCGCAGTCGCCGGTGCGACGTCGAACGGTGGCCGGAAGAACCCGGAGGTGGTCTTGATCCCCTTGACGTTCGCCAGGTCCTTGACCGCGTGCGGAAAGCCGTGCATCCAGCCCTGGTAGTCACCCGACCTCAGCGCGGCGTCCTTCTGCGCGGCCTCCGCGAGCAGGTCGGCCCGCGGTCGCAGGTTCACGATCGCGTTCACCTTGGGGTTGATCACCGCGATGTGATCGAGATACGCCGTCATCACCTCGACGCAACTGACTACCCGCCGGCGGATCGCGACCGAGAGCTCGGCCGCGCTCCAGTCGACGATCCGGGCGAGATCGCGGGGCCGCTTCACCGACGGCCAGTCGATGCCGCCGGAGTGACCGCCGCCGGCCGCGGGCGTGGCAGCCGCGACGCCGGTGCCCCCGAGCAGGCTCGCCGCGACCACTCCGGCGGCGGCACCGCCGAGCAGGCCACGCCGGCTCAGCTGGCCCCGTTCAGGGCGTGCATCGTCAGGGCGCGGAACATCGTTCATCGTCGAACGGTCCTTTCGGGGGGAACTCTCGGAAACGGGGTGGGTCAGCGGGGGGTGACCGCGACCGGGAACTTCTTGATGCCGTTGACGAAGTTGCTGCGGACCCGGGTGACCTCGCCGTTCAGCTCGATCGAGCCGAGCCGCGGGATCAGCTCGGTGAACATCAGCCGGATCTCCATCCGGGCCAGTGCGTTGCCCAGGCACAGGTGCGGGCTGCCCTTGCCGAACGTGACGTGGTCGATGTTGGTCCGGGTCACGTCGAAGGAGTACGGGTTCTCGAACATGTCCTCGTCCCGGTTGCCCGAGGCGAACCACATCACGACCTTGTCGCCGGCGGAGATCTGCTTTCCGCCCAGCTCGACCTCGCGGGTCGCGGTGCGCCGGAAGTGATAGACCGGCGAGGCCCAGCGGAGGAACTCCTCGACCGCGCTCGGGATCAGCTCGGGCCGCTCCTGCAGGATCTTCAGCTGGTCCTGGTGCTGAACCAGGGCGAGCATGGCCTGGCTGATCGTGTGCCGGGTGGTCTCGTTGCCGGCGATCACCAGCAGCAGGAAGTAGTTGTCGAAGTCGGTCGCACTGACCGGCTCGCCGTCTTCGGGGGTCCGGTTCACCAGCATGCTGATCAGGTCCGTGCCGTCGCCGCCCTTGCGTTCGGCGGCGAGCTTGCGGCCGTACTCGAACACCTCCAGGGCGGCCGGGGACCGGAACGGCAGGTGCTTGTACTGGTCGCTGTCCGGGTCGGTGATCAGGTGGTCGGTGTAGTCGGGATCGGTGTTGCCGATCATCTGGTTGCCCCAGTCGATCAGCATCCCGGTGTCGGAGACCGGGACATCGAGCAGCCGGACCAGGACCTGGATCGGGAAGTCGGCGCTGACCTTCTCGACGAAGTCGAACTCGTTGTTCTGCAACGCGTTGTCGACGGTCTCCTTGGTCAGCCCGCGGAGGAAGTCCTCGTACTTGCGGGTCAGTGGACCCTGCGAGAACTCGCGCTGGATCAGCTTGCGCAGCGCCCGGTGCCGCACGCCATCGGTCTCCAAGATGGAGCGGCGCAGGTCCATCAGGTCGTCGTCGACCTCTTCGAGATTGACGTACTTCTCCGAGGTGAAGGTCTCGGGATCCTTGTCGACCGCGCAGATGTCGGCGTGCTTGGTGACCGCCCAGAAGCCGTGGTTCGGCGCGTCCTCCTCGGTCCAGTGCACCGAGTCCTCGCGGCGGAGCGTGTCGAACATCGACCAGCCCTCGTTGCGCGCGAAGGCATCGAGATCGGTCAGGTCGACCTCGGCGAGCGGGATCTCGGGGGTGGGCAGTGACACGATGTCTCCTTCGTTGTGGTCGACGGTGGTTTCGAGAGTCGGGGCTGGCCGGGCTCAGAGGTGATAGGCGTACTCGCGGAACTCCCAATCGGTGACCCAGTGGTTGAAGCGCTCGAGCTCGTTGCGCTTGTAGGTGAGGAACGTCCGGCCGAACTGCGGCCCGAGGATCTCGCCGAAGGCGTCGTCGGCCTCGAACGCCGCGAGCGCGGTGGCCAGGTCACCGGGCAGCATCTCGGCCTTGCTCGGGTCGTAGCCGTAGCCCTCCAGCGCGGCCGGCGGCTCGAGCTCGTCGCGGATGCCGAGATAGGCGGCGGCCAGCAGGCCGGCGATCGCCAGATACGGGTTGGCGCTCGCGTCCCCGAGCCGGAGCTCCAGCCGGGAGGCCTTGCCACGCTCCGGCGGCACCCGCACCATGGCGCTCCGATTGTCCAGGCCCCAGTCGATCAGCCAGGGCGCGAGGGTGTTCGGACCGAACCGCTTGTAGGAGTTGATGGTCGGGTTGCAGACGGCGGCCAACGCCGGGGCGTGCGCGAGGATGCCGGCGATCGCGTGCCGCGCGACCTTCGACAGCCCGTCGGGTCCGGACGGGTCGTCGAACAGCGGGTCCCCGGCGTCGTCGGCGGTGGAGAAGTGGATGTGGAAGCCCGAGCCGCCCTCGTCGTTGAACGGCTTCGCCATGAAGGTGGCCAGCTTGTCCTCGGCGCGGGCGAGCTCCTGGATCGCGGTCTTGAACCTAAAGGCGCGATCGGCCGCGTCCAGCGCCTCGGAGTGCCACAAATTGATCTCGAACTGGCCGCTGGAGAACTCGTGATTGGCCGCGACCACCTCGAGGCCGTACGCGGACAGGTGCCGCAGGGTGCGGATCAGGACGTTCTCCGGGTCGCCCTTCAGGCCGGCGACGTACACGTTGCCGGTGGCCTCGCCGTAGCGCTCCCAGCCGGTCGGGTTCGCCGTGGTCCGTTGCATGACGTAGAACTCGAGCTCAGGGCCGACGATCGGCCGCATGCCGAGCTCGGCGAACCGCTCGATCACCCGTTTGAGCACCGCGCGCGGAGACTCCTCCGAGGGGGTTCCGTCGGCGTTGAACATGTCCGCGATGACGTGCGCGACGCCCGGTTCCCACGGCACCCGTTGCACCGTCGAGATGTCCGGGAACGCGAGCACGTCCGGCAGGCCCGCCTCGATCCCGCCCTCGATCTCCACCACGTCGCCCATCGGCGTGGTGCCGTAGACCGAGCGGCAGAAGGCGACTCCGCTGCTGACGGTGCGAGCGAAGCGGTTGACGAGCACATCGCGACCTCGTTCGCTGCCGATCAGGTCGGCATAGCCGACCCGGAGAACGTCGATGTCCTTCGTCACCAGTTCGGCGGCGGCGTCCTCCAGACCGCTCGTATCGAAATGAACCACGCGAATCCACGCACCTTTGCTGTTGGGGTCGGCAGTCGAGCAAGCGAGTCGTTCGGCCCCGAACAATACCGAGGCGTGGATCACATGGCAAGCGCCGGACCTGTTGCGATCCGTCCCGGTGCGTGGGTATCGTACGGATCCGAACGACCTGGCCGACGACGCGCCAGCAGGGCAAGGCCACCCATCACGACAAGGGAGTTGCTGCATGACCGACGTCAAGGGTTTCTTCTACCCCAGGACCGCCAGCGGCAGGTCGTCGCTGATCCCGTCGCCGCCGTGGTACTACTCCGGCGACCTGCTCACCGTCGAGTACCGGACCGATCCGGCTCGGGTGGCCGAGCTGTTGCCGGCGCCGCTGGAGCTGGCTCCGGAGGACCCCGGCGCCGTCGCGTTCATCTGGGCTGACTGGCAATCCTGCTCCTCCTCGCGCGAGGAGCTGCTGGACCCGGTCCGCTCGCAATACAAGGAGGCGTTCGTCGTCGTCCGCTGCAGCTTCGGCGGTCAGACCTACTCTCGCTGCGTCTTCATCTGGGTCGACAAGGACTTCGCCATCGGCCGCGGGATGCACCAGGGCTACCCCAAGAAGCTGGGCTCGATGTGGCAGACCCGACCCCACCCCTTCGCCCAGGGTGCGCCGCAGATCGCCGCCGGCGGCACCTTCGGTGCCACCTTGGCGGCCGGCGACCGTCGGCTGGCCGAGGCGGTGCTGACGCTGCGCGAGGAGTCGGAGACCAACGGCTTCGTGAACTCCCACAAGATGGCGCACCACCGGGTGTTCCCCGGGATCGCGGCCGGCGCCCCCGACGCGTACGCGGAGCTGATCGAGTCGGGCTCGAGCGAGTTCGAGGCGGGTCCGGCGTGGTCCGGCGACGCCGACCTGCGGCTCTTCGAGTCACCCACCGAAGAGCTCGACCGCCTGCGCGTCGACGAGATCATCGGTGGGTACTACCGGCAGGTGGGCGTGGTGTGGAACGGCGGTCGCTCACTGGCAACGCTGTCCGGGGACACCCGCTCCGGCGCAACAGTTTCCGAACGGGGGTGAGTCGGCACCGTGCGCGAGGGTGAGGCGAGCCTACGATGACCGTCATGCCCGACCGACACACCCTCGCCGAGACCGAGAAGGCGATGAACGCACACGTCGGCGGACTCGCGCTGAACTTTCCCGCAGCCGCAGCCGTCTCCAGCCTGTACCGGGCCGCGAACGCGGTCCGGCTGCACCTGACGAACACGGTTCTGCGCGAGCGTGGACTCACCTGGACCGGTTTCGTCGTGCTCTGGGTCGTGTGGATCTGGGACGGCGTGGAGACCCGGCACGCGGCGGAGAGCGCGGCCATCTCCAAGGCCACCCTGACCGGGGTGGTGAAGACCCTGGAGGCCCGTGGGCTGATCAGCCGGCGGGTGAGCGAGACCGACCGGCGGCTGGTGAACCTGGACCTGACCGCCGAGGGCGACGCCTTGATGCGGGAGCTCTACCCGCTCTTCAACGCCGCCGAGTCCGAGGTGGTGGCCGGTCTGTCCGAGCGGAGTCTGAAGGACCTGACCCGAAGCCTGCGCTCGATCGTCACCGAGCTGGAGGCGCTGGACTCCGGCACCGACGCCGCCGAGGACTGAACGAGCCGTTCCGGCGTCGGGCCCCTCACCCCGCCCGGGTGAATGAGCCGCGCCGCCGGAACCGGCCGTGGACGCTCCCCGATCGGCCTGGCAAGATCTCTCGACGGCCGGGAAAACGCCCGGCCGCAGAACTCGATCCAGCCGGAGGTCGCACCGATGCCCGAAGACCAGCCCGTCCTGAACGCCCTTGCCGAGATCACCGCGGTGTCGCTCGTCCGGGGCACGCTGCCGGCCCGTGAGCACGTCCTGGCCCGGCTCGCCGCGCTGGTCGCGGTGGACGCTCCGACCGCGTCGTACGTGATGAACGTGGACTCCGCGACCGCGACCGGGGTGACGATCGAGGATGTCCAGGGTCTGCTGGTCGCCGTCGCTCCGATCGTCGGCACGGCCAAGGTGGTCTCGGCCTCGGCGAAGATCACCGAAGCCCTCGGCTTCGTGATCGAGCTCGCCGTCGCCGAGTTCGAGGCCGAGCTGGCGGCCGAGCTGGCCGAGGCCGGCATCTCGGTCGACGATCTGGCCGGCGAGGCGGAGCAGACCGACTGAGCGCGCCCGGCAGTCCTACGGGGCCAAACGAACCTCGTCAACCCCTGATCTCACGCGGGTCGCCGCCGCGCCGACGAAGCGCGCGAACAGCGCCGCCTGCACCGGGTCGGTCGCGGCGGAGTCCTCCGGGTGCCACTGGATGCCGAGATACCAGCCGTCGTGATCGCGCAGGGTGACGGCCTCGATCACGCCGTCGGCGGAGTACGCCGCCGGCATCAGTCCGCTGCCCAGCGTGGCGATGCACTGGTGGTGGTAGCACGAGATCGTCGTCGCCGACCCGACGATCTCCCCCAGCGGTGAGTCCTCGGCCACCCGCAACTCGTGCACTCGGTTGAAGTGCGTGCCGGTGGTGTCGGCCATGTCCTGGATCAGATCGCCGCCGAGCGCGACGTTGACGATCTGGTTGCCGCGGCAGATCGCCAGCAGCGGTATCCGGTCGGCCAGCGCGACCCGAGCGACTGCCAGGTCGAACGCGTCCTGCTCCTCGTCCACGCCGTACTGGCTCGGGTGCGGTTGCTGGCCGGACCATCGCGCGGCCACGTCACCCCCACCCGGGAGCAGCACGCCGTCGGCGAACCACAACCGCTCGCGGACCGCGTCGATGTCCACCTCCGCGCCCGGCGCGGACGGATGGATCACCACCGGCTCACCGCCGGCCGCGTAGACCGCCCGGACGAGGGCGCGCGCGGTCACCTCGGCCTCGTAACGCAGCGCCGTGGCGTGCTCGGAGAACCGCGCGGGAATGACGATCAGAGGGCGGCGGGCAGTCATCGACACGGTCTCCTCGAGCTTGTCGGCGGGCTTGACCAATCGCCCGAATCCAAATACGTTTGGGTCCTAACGATACCGGTTCCGACCGGTCGGACGTCAACCTGGGTGGCGATTCCCCGGCCCGACGAACCCAGCGAGCCACGGTCTGCAGAGAGGCGGATACGGATGACGACAGCCCCCATCGAGTGCGTCACGGTCGAGGGCGTCGAGGTCGACACCCGGCACTGGATCGACGGGCAGCGGGTCGCCTCGGAGTCCACGTTCGACGACATCTCCCCGATCGACGAAACCGTGATCGCCACGATCCATGCGGGCGGGGCGAAGGAGGTCGACGCCGCGGTCGCCGCCGCGCAAGCCGCCTTCCCCGCCTGGGCCGGGCTGCCGCGCGCCGAGCGGGCCGAGATCCTGCGGGCTGTGGCCGCCGGCATCGACGAGCGCGCCGAGGACCTCGCCCGGGTGGAGACCCGCGACAACGGATCGCTGCTGCGCTCCCACCGGCGCGGCGTGATGCCGCGAGTCGGGAACAACTTCCGGTTCTTCGCCGACTACCTGGACTCCCTCGATCATCCCGACGGCGACATCCGCGGTCACCGCGAGCGGGTGAGCTACGACCCGGCCGGGGTCGCCGCGATCATCACCCCGTGGAACGCCCCGCTGATGCTGGCGACCTGGCGGATCGGGCCGGCCCTGGCCGCCGGCAACACGGTGGTGGCCAAGCCGCCGGAGTGGGCGCCGCTGACCGCCTCGCTGCTGGCCGACATCACCAAGAAGGCGGGCCTGCCGGACGGGGTGTTCAACGTCGTCCAGGGCACCGGCGCGGAGGCCGGCGCGCCGCTCACCGCGCACCCGGGAATCCGCCGGCTGTCCTTCACCGGTTCGGTCCCGACCGCCGGCGTGATCGCCAAGGCGGCCGCCCCTAACATCGTGCCGCTGTCGTTCGAGCTCGGCGGCAAGTCGCCGCTGGTGGTCTTCGCCGACTCCGACTTCGAGCTGGCCGTCAGTCTGGCGGTCGAGCAGTTCGACAACTCCGGCCAGGTCTGCCTGGGCGCGTTCCGGATCCTGGTCGAGGACTCGATCGCGGAGCGCTTCACCGAGGCCGTGCTCGAGCGCGCCCGGGCCGTGGTCCAGGGCGATCCCCGCGACGAGGCCACCGACATGTCCTGCCTGATCAGCCGGGCGCACTTCGAAAAGGTCGACGGCTTCGTCCGACGGGCCGTCGCCGCCGGCGCCCGGCCGATCCTCGGCGGTGGGCCGAACACCGAGTTGGGGCATCTCTACTACCGCCCGACGATCCTGGTCGACGCCGAGCCGGGCAGCGAGATCCTCACCGAGGAGGTCTTCGGACCGGTGCTGACCATCCAGACCTTCGCCGGGGAAGAGCAGGCGATCGAACTCGCCAACAACACCCGGTTCGGGCTCGCGGCCACCCTGGTCACCGGCGATCCGGAGCGCGCGGAGCGGGTCAGCGCCCGGCTGAACGCGGGCACGGTCTGGGTGAACTGCTTCTTCGTCCGCGACCTGGGCGCGCCGTTCGGCGGCAACGGCCAGTCCGGCATCGGACGAGAGGGCGGGATCTACTCTTTCGACTTCTATACCGACGTCAAGAACACCGTCTTCGCCCCCAACGGCTGGACTCGATAACGACTCACCCGCCCTTCGACGATTTGAAGGCACATCACGCACGCGCCTGAGCTGGTCGAAGGGCAGATGCGCAAGCACCCTTCGACAAGCTCGGGGCGCATACCCGACGAAAGGAATGGAACGACCATGGGTCAGGTGGTAGGCGCGGGCTTCATCGCCCACGTACCGACGATCATGCTGCCGGAAAAGATCCGGCGCGAGCTCAACAACGGCGAGGACTCCACTCTCGTCTCCGGTCTCCAGCAGCTGCGGACGGAGGTGTTCGACACCCTGGACTACGACACCGTGGTGGTGCTGGACTCGCACTGGGCGACGACGGTCGAGTTCGTCGTGACCGCGCAGCAGCGCCGGGCCGGGCTGTTCACCTCCGAGGAGCTGCCGCGCGGGATGACCCGCCGCCCCTACGACTTCCCTGGCGATCCCGAGCTGGCCCACCTAATCGCGTCCAAGGGCGCGGACCACTCCACCTGGATCACCGCGATCGACGACGACCACCTACCGATCTTCTACGCCACCACGAACCTGTGGGAATACCTCGGCCAGGGCCTGCCGGACAAGAAGTGGATCTCCATCGGGGTCTGCCAGACCGCCGACACCGAGGACAACCTCCGTCTCGGCCGGGCCCTCGGCGATGCCATTGCCGAGTCCGACCGGAAGGTCGTGCTGCTGGCCTCCGGCGCGCTGTCCCACACGTTCTGGCCGCTGCGCAAGCTTCGCGACCACGAGGCGGCCGGCGTCGACCACATCTTCACCCCGGAGGCCGCAGCGGCCGACGCCGAGCGGATGGAGTGGTTCGAGGCCGGCGACCACGCCCGGGTGCTGGACACGATGGACGAGTTCTACCGGTTCCGGCCGGAAGCCCGGTTCGGCCACTACCTGATGATGATCGGCGCCCTCGGCGAGGGTGACTGCACCGCCACCGGCCGCCGTTACGGTGAGTACGAGAACTCCGTCGGCACCGGTCAGGTGCACTACTGGTTCGACCGGCCCGACGGCGGCTTCCCGGGACCGCGCCGGACGCCGACCGACCCCCAGTACGTCCGCCAAAACGGCGGCCCCGACCTGCCCGCCGCAGGCTGAGAACGCGGAAGGAGCCTCGCCATGAGTGTTCGGGAATTCCGCCGGATCCTGCTGGACGGCAACGTCGTGGACGTGGTCCGGCACGGCGACGAGCTGGTGGCCGGCGACGGCCGTTCCGTCGGCGTGGGAGAGGCCGTGCACCTCTCCCCCGTCGTGCCGTCGAAGATCGTCTGCGTCCATCTCAACTACTCCTCCCGGGTGGCGGAGATGATGACGAAGCTGCCGCCGGCGCCGACGTACTTCCACAAGCCGGTCTCGGCGCTGAATGCGCACGACGCGGCCGTGGTCCGTCCGGCCGGCTGCAAATGGCTGAACTACGAGGGCGAGATCGCCATCGTGATCGGCCGCACGGCGAAGAACATCTCGCCCGCGGAGGCGGGCGACTACATCCGTGGCTACACCATCGGCAACGACTACGGCCTGCACGACTTCCGCGACACCGACTCGGGGTCGATGCTGCGGGTCAAGGGCGCCGACACCCTGTGTCCGCTCGGGCCGGGTCTGGTCGAGGGGTGGGACTTCCACGGCAAGCAGATCCGGACCATCGTCAACGGTGAGGTCCGCCAAGACGGCAACACCGACGAGATGAAGTGGGACATGCACTATCTCGTCGCAGACATCGCCCGCACGATCACCCTGCAGCCCGGTGACGTCTTGATGTCCGGCACGCCGGCCATCTCGCGGACGGTCTATCCCGGCGATGTGGTGGAGGTCGAGGTCGAGGGTCTGGGCACCTTGCGCAACCACATCGTCGAGGGATCGGCGCCGATCCGCAGCGACGTCGGCGCGCAGCCGACGGAGTCCGAGGAGGTGCTCTCCACCGCTCAGGGCGGGGACTGGGAGTTCCGCGGGATCCGCAAGCCGGATCTGTCCGGCACCCACTGACGCCGGGGCCGGGGCTTCGGCCCCGGCCCCTTCTCGCCCCACGTGGTCACGGGGCCTTATGCCGCCCGACGAAACAACCGGGACTTCGCCCGAATCGCTCGCGCTGTCGTTCGGATCCGAATAATCTTCTGTCGGCGAATGCGCCGCCGTCACCCACCTACTCCAACGAGGGAGTTCTCGTGAGCCAGCAACACGACTCGGCCTCGGCCGACATCGCCAAGCGCGATGCGCACCAGCTTCGCCGCGGCAGCCTGGGCGTCTTCGGCATCGCGTTCTTCGTCATCTCCGCCGCCGCGCCGCTGACGGCGATGGCCGGCGGTGCTCCGGTCGCGATGCTGCTCGGCAACGGCCCGGGAATTCCGCTGGCGTACGTCGTGGTCAGCGTGATCCTGCTGATCTTCGCGGTCGGCTACACCACGATGGCCCGGCACCACACCAGCACCGGCGCGTTCTACAGCTTCGTCGCCCGCGGCCTCCGCCAGCCCTCGGGCGGAGCGGCGGCCCTGATCGCCCTGCTCGGCTACAACGCCATGCAGATCGGGCTGTACGGCCTGTTCGGCGCAGCCGCGGCCGGGTTCTTCGCCGACAACCTCGGCATCACGATCCCGTGGTGGGTGTTCGTGTTCGTCGCGATGGCGATCATCGCGGTGCTCGGCTACCGCCAGGTCGACCTCTCGGTGAAGGTGCTGTCGATTCTGGTCAGCCTCGAGTTCTTGATCGTGCTGATCTTGGACATCGCGATCCTGATCAAGGGTGGCCAGGGCGGCACCGCGCCCCTGACCGCCGCCCCGTTCACCTGGTCCGCCTTCACCAGCGGCTCGATCGCGATCGCGCTGCTGTTCAACTTCGCCTCCTTCATCGGCTTCGAGGCGACCACGATCTACAGCGAGGAGGCGAGGGACCCCAAGCGCACCGTGCCGCGGGCGACGTTCGTCGCCGTGCTGACCATCGGCCTGTTCTACACCGTGACGACCTATCTGATGGTCGAGGGCCAAGGAGCCGCCGGGCTGCAGGAGTACCTCGCCGGGCTCACCCCGGATCCGACCGTGTTCTTGTTCCAGCTGGGCGCGACCTACATCGGCACCGCGCTCACCACCGTGATGTCCCTGCTGTTCATCTCCAGCGTGTTCGCTGCCCTGCTGGCGTTCCACAACGCCGTTGCGCGCTATCTGTTCGCACTCGGCCGCGAGGGGCTGGTGCCCGCCCAGCTCGGCCGGACCCACTCGGTGCACCTCAGCCCGCACATGGGTTCGCTGAGCCAGTCCGTGCTGGCCTTCGTGATCGTGCTGATCTTCGTCGTCACCGGCCAGGACCCGGTGCTGGCGCTGTTCACCTGGCTGACCCAGCTCGGCACCCTCGCCATCATCGTGCTGATGTCACTGGCGTCGGTGGCGGTCGTCGCGTTCTTCGCCCGGCACCGGGAGCTGGAGTCCAACCCGCTGCGGACCCTGGTCGCCCCGATCGTGGGCGGCCTCGCGATGGCCGCGGTCGCGGTCTATGCCGCCTCGCAGTTCGGGCTGCTGATCGGCAACCCGGAGAGCCCGTTGCGCTGGATCCTGCCGGCACTGATCGTGGTGGCGGCCGTGGCCGGCGTGATCACCGCCGTCACCCTCAAGGGCCGCTCCCCCGAGCTGTACGCCCAGATGGGCCGGCACCGCGACATCGACCTGCAGCCCGGCGCCTGACCGGTCAGCGGCGGCGCCGCCGGATCGGCAGCCGGTCCAGGTCGTTGCCGACGTGCACCGTGCCACCGAAGCCCTGCTGACACTTGCGCCGGTACTCGGCGTCGCTCACCCACTTCGGGTTCGACGGGACCAGATGGGACAGCACGAGCGTACGAACGTGCGCCCGCTGGGCCAGGGCGCCGATCTCGGTGGTGAGCGTGTGCCCGACCTTGAAGTGCTCCAGCAGCGGCGCCGGCACGCCCAGTTGCTCGTAGAACTCCAGGTCCAGCACCTCGTGCACGAGGAAGTCCGCCCGGTGCGCCAGCCGGACGACGTTGTCCGAGGCCCGGGTGTCGCCGCTGAACACGACGGAGCCGTCATCGGTGTCGAACCGGTAGGCGAACGACGGGAAGACCGGTCCGTGCGGGACGAGGATCGCGCTCACCCGGACTCGATCGTCCTCGAACACGTCGAACGGGGCCATCGGCGGCGCCGTGTCGCCGAGCGCGCTCGCCCCGGCGGAGGCCGGGGGCAGCACATCGTGGACGTCGATCAGGGTGCGCACATCCCGGATCGCCGTCTCGCGGATGAAGATGTTGTGACTGTAGGCGTAGCCCTCCGTCAGTCGCGCGGTGAGATCGCTGATGCCCGGGGTCGGGTTCTGCGGAGCGACCGTGTCCGCCGGCGGGCTGACCGGGGGTGGGAGTGCACCGGCCGGCCCGGGGCCGTAGACGTGCACCGGGCCGGACAGGTTGTCGTTCGAGTCGTTCGTGACGTTCCCGCCGAGCAGGAAGTAGTTGTAGTAATCGGCCAGGTGATCGGCGTGCTGGTGGGTGATGAAGATCGCCTCGAGGTTGGCGAACAGCAGGCCCGCGTTGAGGTACTGGGTGACGCTGCTCCGACCGGCGTCGATCACGTAGTTGCGGCCACCCACCGTGAGCACCGAGGAGATGCCGGTTCGGACGTAGTCCGGCGGCGGTCCACCCGAGGTCCCGAGCAGGATCAACTGGGTCGACCGCGGCTGGTTCGAGCCGACCGGAAGCGCGGGATGGCGTGGATCGGACCGCGGGTGCGCCTCGGCCGGCGCCGAGACCCCGGCCAGGCCGGCGGCGGCGACCGCCGCCGATGCGCCGAGCAGTCCGCGACGGGATACGTCGGAAGCTGTCATCCATCGACCTCTCTGTCAGACGATGCCTGGCCGAACGTACGGTCCCAAACGAACGGCTGTCAAGGGTTGCCGCCCGGGCGGCAACCGCCGCACCCGCTCGGCAGAGTCCTTACAATCTCGTCGTGCGGGTGACGAGGACTCCGCGGCGGACCGACGTGCCCGGCGCGCTGTGGCGGATGGCGTTCGCCGCCGGGCTGGCGTCGTACCTGGACGCGGCCACCATCATCTCCATCTCGGTGTCGCTGGCGATCTGGCGCAGCCATTACGGGCTCGAGGTCTGGCAGGTCGGGTTGCTGACGGCGGGCCTGGCCTTCGCCATCGCGCTCGGCGCCGTGCTCGGCGGCTGGCTCGGCGACCGGATCGGACGGAACCGGGTCTTCAGCTACGACCTGGGTGTGTTCGTGGTCGGCACGGTCCTGATCCTCGCCGCGACCGACGCGCCGATGCTGATCGGCGGTGTGATCGTGGTCGGCCTCGCCGCCGGCGCCGACGTCCCGACCTCGCTTGCGGTGATCGCCGACGCCGCGCCGGACAGCGCGCGAGGTCGGCTGATCGGGCTGACCCAGACCATGTGGATCGCCGGCATCCTCGCCACCTTCGCCCTCGGCTTCGCCGTGTCCACGCTCGATTTCCGCGGCACGCAGATCATGGTGGCGCACCTGGTCGTGCTGGCCACGATCACGCTGGGACTGCGGCTGCTGCTGAGCGCACGGGACCGGTCGAGCTCGGCCACCACCGTCGTAGCGGTGCCGCCGAGCCCGGACCGGCGCGCCCTGCTGAAGGGGGACGTCGCCCTCCCGTTGCTGGCGACGGGCGGCTTCTTCGTCTTCTGGAACATCGCCTCGACCACCCTGGGCAACTTCGGCACCTACTTCTTGATCACCCAGACGCGCTTGTCGCAGAGCCAGGCGACCGGGCTGGTGCTGATCGCCTTCCCGCCGGCGCTGGTGATGTCGCTAGTGTTCGTCCGGCTCGCCGACACCGTCTGGCGCGACCGGTTGTTCGTGGTCGCGATGGTGCTGCAGATCGCCGCGTTCGGCGTCGGAGCCGTCACGGCGGGAGCGGTCGCCGCCGGAATGGTGGCCCTGGTCGGTCTCTACAGTCTGTCCAACGTCTTCGCCGGCGAGGCGATCTACAAGGTGTGGAGCCAACTGCTGATTCCGGCCCCGGTGCGCGCGTCGGCGCTCGGGTTGACCTACGGCACGGCGCGCGCGGTGGCCGCCGCCTTCATGTTCGCTGTGCCGGCGCTGATCGACGCCAACGGCGGACTGCTGATGGGAATCCTCACGGTGTGCGTGATCGTCTCCGGAGCAGTCGGGCTGGTCATCACCCGGCATCCGCGGCTGTCCGGGCCGCTCCGGGCTCGGCGCGCCTGATCCGAGCCCGGCGACGTCGTCCGGCCCGGGATGTCCTCCGATCGGGGGACGCCCATTCGTCCGGGCGCCCGGACGATCGGCCGATGGCGATCGCGGTCGGCCCGACCGATGATCGATCTGTCGCCGGCAGAGAGCCCGCGGCTCACAAGCCCAGGAGGAACCCATGACCACATCCAGCCACGAGGCAACAGCATTCGACCTGCCAGCTGTCCCCACCTCTCCCGTGGGGCGGCGCACCATCGACCCGAGGCGGTTCTGGGTTGGCAGTGCGCTGTCCGCCGCCATCGCCGCGATGGTGGCGCTGGTCGCCTTGGTGATCGCGCACGGGCTGCTGCACATCCCGGTGCTGGTGCCCGACGACGGCAGGCTGGTCGCCGTCGGCTTCGGCGCGTACTGTCTGCTCGCCGCCGCGATCGCGGTGGTGGCCTCCGCTCTCTACACCGTGATCCTGCACTTCGCGCCGCGACCGCGGCTGTACTTCGGCTGGATCGCCGCCCTGGGCACGGCCCTCGCCGTGCTGCTGCCCCTCACCACCGGCGCCGCGCTGGTCGACCAGCTGGCGCTGGCGACGACCAACTTCGTCGTCGGCATGGTGATCACCTTCCTGGTCCCGGTTGCCGCCGCCCGCGCGCGGTGAGCGGCCGGGAGCCGACGACGAGTCAGCCGGTGGTGACCGGGTCGAAGGAGACCTCGGCGCTCTGCACCGTCCCGGCCGTCCGGCCCGGCGCGCTCTGGAAGTCCCAGTAGAGATTCGTGTGCGCGATCACCTGCTCCGGCGGCGGCGCCCCGTAGGCGGTGAGGTCCTCGGTGGTGTGCGCGTCGGCGACCAGGATCGTGTCGTAGCCGCGGGTGAAGGCGCCGTGCAGGGTGGACCTGACACAGGCATCGGTCTGCGCTCCGGTCACGATCAGCCGGCCGACTCCGCGCTCGGCGAGCACCGACTCGAGCTCGGTGGCCTCGAAGGAGTCGCCGTAGCGCTTCGGGATCAGCGGATCGGCCTCGCCGCGGCGCAGCTCCGGGACGTACTCCCACGCGTCGCTGCCTTCGACCAGTTCGTCGCTCGAGTGCTGCACCCAGATCACCGGGACGTCGGCGCTGCGGGCGCGATCGACCAGCGTCTGGATCGCGGCGACCACCTCGTCGCGTCTCGGCGCGCCGGCGACGACGCCGTTTTGGACATCGATCACGACGAGAGCGGTGTTCGGTCGATCGGTCAGGGTCGTCATCGGATCCTCCTGAATCGGCTGCCCCGGCCGGTCGCCGGGTCTCTGCGTCCGAGCCTAGGGACGGGTACTGACAGTCATGCCCGACCGGCCGTCGCGACCGGCGGACCGACGGCGGGAGAACCGCTGCCCGGCACCCGCCACGGCCATGGCCAGGAGTGCGAGGGCGATCACCACGGCCACGGTCGCCGGCCAGCCGCGGGACACCCAGACGAAACCGACCAGCCAGCCGATCACGGCCGAACCGGTGTAGAGCGCGACGTTGTAGAGCGCGGTCGCCTGGGCGCGGCCGACCCGGGCGCGATGGCCGACCCAGGCCGACGCGGTGGCATGGGCGACGAACGTGCCGGCGGTCAGCACCAGCAGTCCGGCGACGACCAGGACGAGTGAGGGGCCGAGGGTCAGCACGGCGCCGACGATCATTGCCGCGGTGCCGGCGAGGAGCACCGCCGGCCGGCCGAAGCGCGGGATCCAGCGCCCGACCAGGCGGGACGACACCGTGCCGGCGCCGTACGCGGCGAAGATCAGCGATGCGACCACCGTCGGCAGCCCGAACTCGGGCCCCTCCAGCCGGAACCCGAGATAGTTGTACACCGCGACGAACCCGCCCATGATCAGCATCGGCTGGAGATAGAGCGCCACCAGCAGGGGGTCGGATACGCAGGCCCGGACGTTGCCGGCCAGCACGCGCAGGGACGGCCGGACCGGTGCGTACGCACGGGCGGGCGGCATCAGCCGGAGGAACACGACCGCAGCCGCCAAGCACACGGCCGCGACGCCAGCCAGGGCGAGCCGCCAGCCGGCCACCGCGGCCAGTGGGCCGGCGATCAGCCGGCCGCAGGCCCCGCCGACAGTGGTTCCGGAGATGTATGCGGCCGCGGCGACCGGGGTATGCCGCCCGTCGACCTCGTCGTGCAGGTAGGTCATCGCCAGCGCCGGTAGCCCACCGAGGGCCAGTCCCTCGACGAACCGGAGCGCGAGCAGCGTCTCCACGTTCGGGCTGAGGGCCAC